>JAGLIO010000041.1 GCA_023142915.1 Candidatus Parcubacteria bacterium
CCGTTAATATATTCCATGACCAATATTTTTGATGTTGTCAATTGCCAATACACCTTGGGAATATGAACTGTTTCATTATTTTTAAAATTAATTCTGAATTTATCAATATTGCGCCCTTCACTGACAAAATCCAATTCCTGCTTAATGGTTTTAGAAAATTCTTTAACTATTTCAATCGGCTGATAAATATGTCCGCGTATTAACCTCTTTTCCATAAACTTAACCAAGTCAAATAAAATTGAAATATCTGATTTAATACGCTCTTTAATGTTTGGGCGCTGTATTTTAACTGCCACAATCTCGCCGTTTGGCAATTTGGCTTTATGCACCTGGCTTAAAGAAGCTGATGCCACGGGACACTCATCAAATTCAATAAATAATTCATCAATCGGCCTGCCAAACTCTTTTTTAAATATCTCCTTTACTTCTGTAAAACTAAATGGTGGAACTTTGTCTTGCAATTTACTAAATTCTTCTATGAACTCATTTGATATTAAATCAGGGCGAGTACTTAAGATTTGCCCTAGTTTGACAAAAGTCGGTCCCAAATCTTCGCAAGCCATGCGCGCTCTTTGCGGCAAGGTTAAACGTTTAATAGTTTCTTTTTCTGTTTTCCTAACAAAAAACTTTTTGCCCAATTTAAAATATCGCTCTACGGCCGGCAAATTCAAAAAATAACCCAAGCCGTATTTGCTTAAAACAAACAATATCTTTTTAACCCGTTTTAAATTTTTATAGTTTTGTTTTAGATTTAACATAAATTGATTTATAAAAACACAAACCATAAATACTGAATAAGCTTATTCAGTATTTATCGCCTGTATATAAATTTTTTATTTTTTTTCATTGCCTAATTTTTTCTCCAACTTTTCAATTTTGCCGTTTAGTCCGGTAATATCTTTCCTGCTGGGAATATTCATTTTTTTCAATACATCGCAGACTGTTTTTTCAATTTTTTTCTCCATTGATTTTTTATTATCTTCTACTTTTTCTAATAGCTCTTTTACAAGTTTAGAGCCTTCGCCCTCGGATACTTCTCCTTCTTTAATTAAATCTTTAACTAATTTTTCCACTTTTTCTTTGGTTAGGGAAGCTATACCAAGCCCCGTTAAAATTGTTTTTTTAATTAAATCTGACATAATTTTTATTGTTAATAATTAATTATTTAAATATTCTTTTTATTTTTTCTATAATTTTTTTAATAAAATCTAACATATTTTCACCTCCTTTTCTTTTTCTTTCATAAAATTTTTTATTTGAACAAGGGATTTTATAGCTGCCTTTCCCCCCGCCTTTATTATTTCTTCCGCTCCTTGCTCATTAAAAAATTTATTCCAGCCAACTAAACCAATCTCTTTAATTTTTGGTTTTATAACTACATCTCCATTTCTTGAACAATTTTGCGCAAAATGATAACGAATTATATTTAATGCCCTTATTGATGTTTTTGAAATTGATAAACTATCTTCGTTTAGGCTATCGTCAAAATTTTTATTATCCAAATTAACGGCAATAACTATATCAGCCCCCATTTTTCGCACTATATCATCCGGCAAAGGGTTAGATAAACCGCCGTCTGCCAGCAAATAACCATTATATTTTATCGGCTTAAAAATAGGAGGAACTGACAAGCTGGCTCTTACTGCTTTAGCAAGATCCCCGCTGGCAATATCTACTTCTTGGCCAGAAATTAAATCAGTGACAACAATAGTCAAAGGAATTTTTAAGTCATCAAAACCATATCCATTAAACCAGCCCTTTATCAAGTCTTCAACTTTAGCGCCTTTAACAAGCCCGCCGTTCCAAGTAGGGTCAAGCAATGATAACGCGGTGCGCCAATTACTGCTTAATGCTACCTTTTCCAGTTTATCCACATCTTTATAGATTGCATAATAAGTTCCGACTAGAGCCCCAATGCTTGAACCGGCAATAAAATCAATTGGAATATTATTTTTTTCTAAAACTTTAATAACGCCGATATGAGCCAAGCCTTTAACTCCGCCGCTGCCAAGCGCTAATCCGATTTTAAGTTTCTTTTTATGTTGCATATTGTTAATAATTAAATTTTTCTTTTAACTCTTCCTCATCATCGTAATTTGCAAACTTCAGATGATGTTTTGGTTCAACAAAATTATCATCTTTCTTGTGCTTAATTCCACACCAATATTTTTCAGTACGCGCGGCTATCGTTTGCGTATAATTCATTAACCCGTTTCCATAACCGCAGTAGGCGCAGTTTATCTTGTCATACCAACTAAGATATTTCAGTTTATGGCGATCAATCTTTATATATCTTGATCTTTTTACCAATGGAATTCCATATAACCTAAAACAAATATTATGATAAATTTCCGTAGAAATATCAAAAAGAACCAAGGGAATAATCATGCCGTAAATAAAAGGCACGGAAATTGAATATCGCCATTTTATCCATTTTTTATTTTTTATATGCTTTATATATTCCATATTAAAATAATATTGTAATAATTTGGTTTGAAACTTTTTCTGAATTAATTTTTTTATTCAATAACGAATATTCCAAAAGTAAGCCATCCATCATTCCCATTAACAAGGAAGAAAGCATACGGCTGTCTATTTTTTTTATTATTTTTTTACTTGAAAACACTTCTTTGATTATCGG
>JAGLIO010000042.1 GCA_023142915.1 Candidatus Parcubacteria bacterium
TAACATTGTAGGTAATTGAATCAAATTTATTCTTCCAGAGTTTTTTCTTTTTTCGGTATTTTGCAAACTCTTCTCTAAGTGGAATTAATTCATTTTCTATTTCTGCTCCTGTTGTACTGATACCTGCTTTTTCAACCTCTGCTATGGGGATTTCATAATCAAATTTTTCTTTTACCTGCGATTTTATTTCCGTTTCAACCTTTTGTTCCAATTCTTTCAATTGCTTTTTGAGTTCTTTTTTTACTGTAGTAGTTGGGGCTTCTTTGCCTCGCAAAGCTAATTTATCTTTTATTGGTTTTAACTCTTGTTCATATTTTGCATTTATTTCTTTTGTTGCTTCTTCTACTATTTTTGAATAAGCGTTGGCTTCTTCATCAGTAAATTTCTTAAAAAACAGCAAACTAGGTTTGACTGTCGCCCCGGAAGCAATAAAAACATCTTGCGGTATAGAGGTTATTAAAATGATTTTGGCTTTGCTCTCAACAAAATCACGAATTTTTTGCAAATTGTTATTATTTAAAACTCCCTCGGGCAAAACAATTCCCATCCTGCCCCCCGGTTTTAACAGACTTAAACTTCTTTCGATAAAAAGTACTTCCGTTAAAGTACTCATTTTACCTGTGTCGTATAGACTTAATATAGATTCTCCGATATTGTCCGTCACCTGTTCCATTGCTTCATCATAGGCAGAACCGTATCGCTCATGATATATTTTAATTTTAGCTTGATCCGTAAATTTATCGGCTTCGGTAATTTTTAAAGATTTCTCTACTCTGGAACCAAAGGGAGGATTAGTTAAAATAATATCAAAACGATTTTCAAATATCCCGTTGACATTGAGCAATCCATCATTATGATGCACTCCTCCATGCCCGTCACCGTGCATTATCATATTCATTTTAGCGGTTCGCGACATTCTGGGATTTGCATCTGTGCCAAAAATGCAATCATAAGAAAGCACTCTTAATCGACTTTTTTCATTATCAATATCCAGCTCATAATTAAGTTTATTGAATAGTTTGTTTACCTTATCATCAATTTTAGCTTTCTTTTTTTCTGATAATTTTTCATATTCATCATTATAATATTGTGCTTTTATCTTTTTTTTCGCTTTCTGGATTTCCTTTTCAATTTTTGCCCTTACATATTCAAATGCCTTAATTAAAAAACCGCCGCTGCCACAGGCAGGATCGCAAATTATTTCGCCTTCATGAGGGTCAAGAATCTCCACCATAAAATCAACAATGGTTCTCGGCGTAAAAAATTGTCCCAACTCACCTCTAAATGTTCGACCCAGAAATTTTTCAAAGGCAATTCCCTTTACATCATCAGAGGTTGTAGAAAGATTGTATTTTTGCAATTCTTTTACTATCGCCTCAAAACTACCTTGCTTAATATTTATTTTTTCATGACTTTCAAATAGTTCATCATCTTTAAAATCTTCTTTAGTTTGTTCAAATAAAAATTGATAAAATTCCGGGGAGTCCTCTGACTTATACTTTTCATAACTTTTTCTGTCTTTTTTAAATTCTTCTAAAGAAAATAGCTGAGCTTTATCGTTTATTCTTTCATATCGAATTTTTATAAACAAAATTTTGCTTATCTCATCAAAAGCTGCTTCTGGTGAAAGCTTGTCGTTATTTCTAATAATATTGTGGCATTTAAAAAGTAGTTTTGAAAATTCCTCTCTGGTAAAGGCTTTTGTCTGATTTAGTAATTCATTTATCTTTTTCTTATCATCTATAATTTTGGCATTTGGAATATCAATAATTTCATCGAGCCTTTTAGGCATTTTACCTTTAACAACTCTAAAAATTCTAGTTTCTTTTAAATTCGTTGTTACAAAAAAATTAGCACCTGCCCATGAAGCGTAATTGTATCCTTGAAAAAAATCCTCTTCTCTTATCGTTATATGTTCAGCTTTACACTCAATCACAATTGCAGGACTATTTTGTTTAGCTTTGTCTTCTTTAGATTTCCAAATTACAATATCAGCCATTGCACGCCCTTGTCCTCTTTGAGAATTAGTTACTTTCTCTTCTTGGGACATCTGTTCAGCTGAAAAACCATAATTGTTAATTAATCTACAGATATATTTTTGCCTTACTTCTTCCTCCGGCTTTAACATCAACCACTTATCTTTAAGAGGAACAAATATTTTATTATTTTTTATTTGAACTTCACACTTCATCTTTTATATCCTTTTAGATTATCTCTTTTCACTACATAACCGAATTAACCGGCGCGGTTTTGCGCGTGCGTTGAATGATAGGTTATGTGCACAATTTCACGTCCTTAATTTGAAATACGTGAAAGATGATTCAACTCTATATAAAGAGCAAATCCGATCAAAAATAATACTATTACGATTTTGAGTAACATCTTCCCAAATCCTATCCCTCCATTCTTAGCTTTTTCGACATGTTTTGTTTTCTTACTCAAGTCTGCTGGAAGTTTCTTCTAA
>JAGLIO010000043.1 GCA_023142915.1 Candidatus Parcubacteria bacterium
CGTCAAGCACTTCTTGATAAATTTCTACCTTGCCTGTGAAATGATAATACAGAGCTTCTTTTGTAATGTTAACTTTTTTAGCAATATCACTCATGGAGACACCTAAATAACTATAATCCGAAAAAAGCTGACGAGCAATACTGATAATTTGTTTTTTGGTGTCCTGAATAATATCTTGTTCGCATGCTTTAGCAATTCTCATAATTTTATTATTATAAATTAATTTACCACGTTATCACAAAGTGATTTTTCGGGGCTTACTAACCGCTCGGTTAGTAGATGTTTATTGTAGTATAATAAAAAAAATGTCAAATAAAAATTATTGACTTTAACGCTTTAATATGCTACTTTATAGAAGACAATAAAGAATTGTCTTTTTTATTTTTAGGACATTTAAAATAATAAAAATATCAGGATAAGCGGGCAATTACCCCTGTTATACAGGGGAGGAAAGTCCGGACTTTGATTTTTGAAATATTCAAAATGAAAGCGACAGTGGGTAACGCCCACCAGAAGAAATTCTAGGGAAAGTGCCACAGAGACAATACTAGCCGGCGCTTAGCGCCGGTGAAAGGTGAAAAGTTATTTAGTGTCTTTTGTTCTCGAGATAAAAGGCTATAAATTTCGTCCTCTGGCAACAGAGTGACGCGGTAAACCCTGTCTAAAGCAAGAGCAAATCGCGTAAAGAAGCTTTGCTTCCACGCGAGAAAAGTGGCTCGCAAGACCTGGTTAGCAATAATCAGGCTAGATAAATGATTGCCGATTTTGCGCAAGCAAATGAACAGAATCCGGCTTATAGCTTATCCTGATATTTTTGTTATTAATTTGACATAATTATTATTTATGATATTATATAATTAGTTAATTAAATAATTATATAAAATATGGAAACTAAAACATTAAAATTTTTTGGCACAGGACAAATAACGGTGCCAAAAGAATGGCGGGAAATTTTTAATACGGAAACATTAAAAGCGGTATTTAATAAAGAAAAGAAAGAAATTGTCATAAAACCTATAAAATTGGTAGAAATAGAAGAAACAAAATGGGTGCCGTTAAAACAGCTAAAAAAAGATATTGATAAAAGCGGTTTGGACAAAAATTTTCAAAAAGAATTATTAAGCGGTTATAAAAATTCTGATTTTTATTCATCTAAAAAAAAGTAAAGTGAAATACACGATAAAACCTCTTAAAGTTAATCTGAATAAATATTTAGAAAAACATGGTTTATTTAAAAAATGGATAAAAATTAGTTATTTTTTAGAAAATAATTTGTCGCATCCATCATTAAATTTTGAAAAAATAATTCTAAAAAGTACTGTTTTTTATAGTTTTAGGATTGATAAAAAATATCGCGGCATTTGCATTTTAGACAAAAATAATATTGAAATTATTTTATTTACAAATCATTATAAATAAATTAGATGAAACGCAGTGAATTATTTTTTTCATTTCTATTGGTTCCGTTGGATTATTTGGCGATAGTTTTGGCAGGCGTATCAGCTTACTATATTCGGTATGCTGATTTTTTTCAGGAATATCGTCCGGTAATTTTTGACTTGAATTTTAATGAATATTTTAAAGTATTAATTATAATCGCAATTTTGTGGATTATTATTTTCGCTTTTGCAGGACTTTATTCCATAAAAAACGCGCGAAAATTGATTAAAGAAATTTATCGGGTAGTCCTTGCGTGTTCAACCGGCTTTATGCTGATAGTGATATTAATATTTATGCAGCGTGAATTATTTGATTCGCGCTTTATTGTTTTAGCCGGGCTGATTTTAGCGATTTTCTATATAAGTCTGGGCAGAACCATAATCCGTTTAATCCAAAGATCGCTATTTAAAAAAGATATCGGAATTCACAAAGTTATTTTAGTTGGAAATAGCAAGACCGCTGACAATCTGATTAAAAAATTTTCAGCCTCAAGCGCTTTTGGATATAAAATTGTTAAGCGTTTAAGGAATTTTAGCATTGAATCGGCGCAAGAGCTTGAAGAATTTTTAAAACTGAAAGAGGCCGATGAAGTTATTCAAAGCGACCCGAATTTAAGCAAGGGAGAAATTTTAAGGCTTTACGATTTTGCCGATGAACATCACATTACTTTTAAATATGCCGTGGATTTATTGGGCGCGAAGGTTTTAAAAACCGAAGTAAATGAAATTGCCGGCATTCCAATAGTTGAGGTTAAGAAAACACAGCTTGACGGGTGGGGGAGGATAGTAAAAAGAATTTTTGATTTAATCGGTTCTTCTGCTATAATTATAATTTTAAGTCCGATTTTACTTCTAACAGCCGTAATTATAAAAATTGACTCAAGAGGATCTGTGTTTTTTTCCCGAAAAGACGATGATTCGCTATTATACAGAGTAGGGCAAGGCGGAAATTTATTTCACTACTTTAAATTCCGCTCTATGATTCAAAAAAGTGATAGCTTGCGATATTCAGAATTAGCCGATCGCAATATAAGAGACGATGGACCAATGGTTAAAATAAAAGACGACCCGCGAATTACCAGATTTGGAAAATTTATCCGGCGCTTTAGCATAGATGAATTGCCGGAATTATTTTTGGTTTTTACAGGAAAAATGAGCTTAGTCGGACCAAGACCTCATCTGCCGGAAGAAGTGGCGCGTTATGAGCATCATCACAAAAAAGTTTTAACCATAAAGCCCGGAATGACAGGCATGGCGCAAATTTCCGGAAGAAGCGATTTAAGCTTTGAAGAAGAGGTTAAACTTGACACTTACTATATTGAAAACTGGTCAATTCTGTTGGATTTATCAATTCTTTTAAGAACTCCTTTGGCGGTATTTAAAAATAGAGTTGCTGAATAAATTACTATAAACAATATGAAAGTAGCATTAATTCATGATCATCTGGCTCAAATGGGCGGAGCTGAAAAAGTTTTACAGGTATTAACGGAAATGTTTCTGGACGCTCCCGTATATACTTTTTTGTACGAAAAAGAAAATATAGAAAAAAATTTTCCAAATATTCATATTAAATCCTCTATAATACAAAAACTTCCCGGAAGCGTAAAACATTATAAATGGTATATGCCGTTTATGCCCATGGCTGTTGAATTTTTTGATTTAACTGATTACGATTTAGTTATTTCAAATACAAGCTCTTTCGCAAAAGGAGTTATTACAAACTCTGAATGTCTGCATATTTGTTATTGCCATACTCCTACTAGGTATTTATGGAGTAACACTCATCAATATATCAATGAGTTGAAATATAATAAGTATTTTAAAAAAATTATCTCTTTGGTCTTGAATTATGTTAGAATTTGGGATAAAGCGGCAGCTGATAGGGTTGATTTTTATATTGCCAATTCAAAAACAGTGCAAAAAAGAATTAAAAAATATTATCGGCGCGATTCAACTATAATTTATCCAAGTATAGAAGAAAATCAATTTTATATTTCTGAAAAACAAGGCGACTATTTTTTAACAGGATGCCGTTTAGTTCCCTATAAGCGCAATGATATAGTTATTGAAGCTTTTAAAAAATTAAATTTGGAATCTGAAAAAAAATATAAATTAAAAATTTTCGGTGATGGCATTGACATGGAGCGCTTAAAAAAAATAACCGGAAACGACAAAAATATTGAATTTTTGGGGCGAGTTACAGACAAGGAAAGAAATAAGCTTTTCAGCGAATGCAAGGCGTTTATTAATCCGCAAAGAGAGGATTTCGGCATAACAATAGTTGAAGCCATGGCTTCCGGCCGACCCGTTATCGCCTTAAACCAAGGAGGCGCCAAAGAAACTGTTTTAGAAGGAGAGACTGGAATATTTTTTGACAATGAAAATCCTGAGGCAATAGCATCCGCAATCAAAAAATTTCCCAACATAGCTTGGAGTCCTTATAAAATAAGGGAGTATGCCTTAAGATTTTCCAAAAGCAGATTTAAGCAAGAAGTAAAGGATTTTATAAACAAGAAAATGAAAGAATATGTTTTATGAGAATCGGAATTGACATTTCAACCTTAATGGATGAATATTTTAGCGGAGTTTCAGAATATAGCTATAATCTTATTAAAAAAATTATTGAAAAAGATAAAGAAAATGAATATATTTTATATTTTAATTCATTCGCGCCGTTAAGAGATTTAAAAATTGATATTTCCGAATATCCTAATGTAAGAGTCGCGCAAACTCGCTATCCAAATAAATTTTTTAAACATGTGATGCAAAATTTATTTAAATATCCCAAAATTGATAAAATTTTAGGCAATATTGACTTATTTTTTTCTCCAAATTTAAATTTTTACAATTATACTAATGCCGCTAAAAAAATAATAACAGTTCATGATTTGTCTTTTGCAAGATACCCTGAATTTTTTTCCTTAAGAAGAAATTTGTGGCATAAAATGATAAATATTAAAAAAACTCTGCAAAAATATGATAAAATAGTTGCCGTAAGCGAAAATACAAAAAAGGATTTAATTGAGTTATTTGATGTTCCGGAAAATAAAATTCAAGTGATTTATTCAGGAATTGAAAGAGATTTGCGAAAAATCAGTGAACAAGAATTAAATTTAATTAGAGATAACTGTGATTTTAAGCAAAAATATAATTTGCCTAAAAAATTCATTTTATATTTAGGAACAATTGAACCAAGAAAAAATATTGAAAATACAATCAAAGCTTTTGAAATATTTTTAGAAAAAAATCCAAAAGCTGTTAACTATAAACTTGTGATTGCGGGCGCGCGCGGATGGAAAAATAAAAATATATTTAAAACATGGAAAAATTCTTTGCAAAAAAACAATATTAAATTTATCGGATATATTGACAAAAATGACAAAAAATATTTATACAATATGGCTTCGCTCTTTATTTTTCCGTCTTATTACGAAGGTTTTGGTTTTCCGCCGCTTGAGGCTTTGGCTTGCGGATGTCCGATAATTACGGCAAATAATTCCAGTTTAAGTGAAATTATAGGGGATTACTCAACTTTAATTAATCCGTATGATATTTCATCAATTTCCAAGGCAATTGAGTCGCATTGTTTAAATAACATTAATAATAATATTTTTTTAGAAAAATTTACTAATATTAAAGAAGAATATTCTTGGGATAAATGTGCGGAAAAGTATCTGAATTTTTTTGAAGATATCAACAAAATATAATTAGACTTTTTTTTATCTTTTTGCTAATATATAATTACTTAATAAAAATAAATTAATAAAAACTATGGAAGAAAAAAAAATTAAAAGCTCAACCAGGGAAAGCAACAAAGAAAAACATTTTTCAACTCGCGGCTTGGATATTATTATTTCATTGGTTATTGGGTTGGTGTTTTTTCTTACTCCGTTATTTTTTACGGGTTTTGCCGCCCAAGGATTGGGTTTTGAAAAAATGATTTTGTTTTATTTTTTGGTTTTAATCGGCATAGTCGCATGGGTTACTAAGGGGGTTATCTGCGGCGAACTTAATTTAAAACGAACGCCATTGGACATTCCAATAGCATTAACATTGGCAATTTTTGTTTTATCAACAATTCTTTCAGTTAACAGAATTGACAGCTTAATCGGTTCTTACGGAAATTCATCAAAGAGTCTTATTGCTTTAATAATTTTTATTTTGTTTTATTATTTAGTAATTAACAACCTTAACGCGAAAAAAATAAAAATATTTTTTTGGACTTTTATTTCTTCCATCAGCATTTTAACAATATATATATTATTACAGTTTAAGGGCTGGTATATTCTTCCTTTTCCATTTGCGAAAAATATCGGCTTTAACCCCTTGGGCTCGCTTTCCGCTGTTACGATGTTTTTGGTTATTTCCTTGCCTATTCTTTCGGTTGCCATGGCTCAAGCCAGGGAAATTTTATCAAAAGCAGGTTCAAGTTTAATAATTGTTATAAAATCTATTTTAGGCTTAGTAATAATCGGCGATTTTGTTATTTTATCTCTTTTAAACGGTTTTACGTTTTGGCCGATTGCGATTGTTGGCGCGGTTATAGTTCTAATGTTTTATTTGGCAAAAATAATTAAAATCAGCAATAATAATTTATTAATTCCTTTGGGAATATTTTTGATTTTAATAATACTGTTTGTTTTGGGAAATTTTAATTTTGCTTCAATGAATCTGCCGGCGGAAGTCAGTCTTTCTCGTGAAGCTTCTTGGAATATCGCAAAGGCCGGCCTAATAGAAAATCCGATACTGGGTTCCGGACCCGCAACTTTTTATTATAGTTTTTCTAAATTTAAAAGCAATGATTTTAATTCATCTCCGCTTTGGAATGTCCGTTTTGACAGTTCTTCAGGATCTTTATTTGAATTTTTAGCCACTGTCGGTTCGCTTGGCGCTTTATCAATTATAATTTTATTTCTTGTTTCTTTGTCAATTATCTTTTTATCCATAATAAAAACAAAAGACAAAAAAAACGTATCAATTCTTTTAGCGCTTTTCTCCGGTTTTATTTCAGCAGTTCTTTTTAGCTTGTTGTTCGCGCAAAATAATTCATTAATCCTATTAACAGTGCTGATTTCAATTTTCGCGATATCATCCGCCATTGTAATGTACCCAGAAAAATTCAAAGATTTAAAATTATCATTCAGGGCTTCCCCAAAGTACGCCTTGGCTCTTTCCGCTATATTTTTAACGGTAAGCGCCGGCGTTGTAATTCTTTTTACCATGGGACTTAAAATGTATATGGCTGATATTTACGCGAAAGATGCAATGGCAACAGGAGATATTGATAAAAAAATTGAAAAATTGAACAAAGCCATAAGCCTGTCGCGTTATCAAGATGCTTATTATATAAACGCGGCCAGCGCTTATATGGCAAAGGCTAATCAGTTATCTCTTGGCGGAAGCAATCAACCGGAGGTAAGCGTTAATCTTGGCCAGGCGATTGAACAGGGTAAAATGGCGGTTAACTTGGCGAAAAATAAAGCAGCAAACAACGAATCTCTAGCGTTAATTTATGAAAACACATCATTTTTTACCAGAGACGCTTTAACATGGTCAGAACAGTTATATCAAAAGGTTATTGAACTTGATCCTAAAAATCCAACTCCATACTTGCGAATCGCTTTAATTAACATGGCCAGGGCAAACGCGGAAGCGGATGATGAAGAAAAAAAATATTATATTGGCGAAGCAATAAAAAAATATGATGAAGCAATTCAAAAAAAAGGCGATTTAGCCGCCGCGTATTACGGCAAAGCAATCGCTTATGAAAAAATGGCTGATGTTGACAATGCTATTGAAAATCTTAAGCAAGCCAATTTAGTTTCCCGAAATAACCTTGATTATCGTTTTGAATTAGGCCGCCTTTACTTTAACAGGGGAGTTTCTCAGCCGAATTTAAACCAAACCGCCCCGGAACAAATAACTGAAAATGATATTAATCCTGAAATTGCATCTTCCTCAGGAGAACAATTAAGCGTAAAACCAACTCAGGCAACCGGCAATACTGTCAGTAAAAACGCTGATATAATATCCGCGGAACAATTATTTTTAAGTATTGTTAAAAATAATCCAAACCATGCCAACGCGCTTTATAGTCTTACTGTTTTGTATCAAAAAATTAATGAAATTGAAAACGCAAAAATCGGAGTTCAGTCATTACTTAATGTGCTGCAAGATGAAAACGTAAAAAATACGGTTAGGCGGCAATTTGAAGCTATTTTAAATTAGTATTAGTGGAATTTTACTTAAAAAAAGCCCAAAAAATATTTTTTGGGCTTTTTGATTTTTTTTTGACTTTTAGCGAAAAATAGCTTAAAATATAAATATAAAAACTAATAAATACTAGAGAAATTCTATGAGTAATACAAGTAATTCAATTAACGTTATCAGTGAAACCGAAGAAAGAAAAAATAAAATTAATGAATTAAATAAAATAGGCTTAAATCCGTATCCATCAAAAGCTAAACGCACGCATGAAATTTCTGAAGTTATCAAAAATTTTTCTGTTTTGGAGGAAAGCAAGGAAAACGTATTTTTATGCGGGCGATTGCGCAGTAAAAGGGCGCACGGAAATTTGAGTTTTGCTAATTTAGAAGATGCCAGCAAAAACATCCAAATAGCAATTTCAAAAAAAGAAGTTGGCGTTGATAATTATAAACTTTTTAAAAAATTAATTGATATTGGAGATTTTTTAGAAGTAAACGGAAATTGTTTTTTAACCCACAAAGGCGAAAAAAGCATAATGGTAAAGTCGTTTAAACTGCTTTCTAAAGCAATACGTCCCTTGCCTGATAAATGGCACGGGTTAAAAAATGAGGAAGAAAAATTCAGGAAGCGTTATCTTGATTTATTAATGAACCCGGGGTTAAGAGAGATGTTTAAGAAAAAAACAAAATTTTGGGAAGTTACCCGAAATTTCATGAAAGAAAAAGGTTTTTTTGAAGTTGAAACCCCGACAATTGAAACAACAACCGGAGGCGCTGAAGCAAATCCTTTTAAGACTTATCATAAAGATTTTGATTTAAATGTATATTTAAGGATTTCAGTGGGGGAGTTGTGGCAAAAACGCTTAATGTCCGCCGGTTTTGAAAAAACTTTTGAAATCGGCCGCGCTTATCGCAACGAAGGATCGGGTCCCGAGCATATACAAGAGTTTACTAACATGGAATTTTATTGGGCTTACGCGAATTATGAAGACGGTATGAATTTAGTTCGTGAATTATACCAAACAATTGCCAAAAAAGTTTTTGATACATACAAATTTGAGGCCAGGGGGCACAAATTTGACTTATCAAAAGAATGGCCAAAAATTGATTATAGAGAAGAAGTTATCAAGCAAACAGGAATTGATATTTTAAAAGCTGAAAAAAAAGAAATAGAAGAAAAACTTAAAGAATTAAAAGTTAAATATGACGGCAGTAATAAAGAACGATTAATTGACACATTATGGAAATATTGCAGAAAATCAATTTCCGGACCGGCGTTTTTAATTAATCATCCAAAAATTGTTTCGCCCTTGGCAAAAGCAAAAGAGGATAATCCTGAATTAACCGAAAGATTTCATGTTTTAATTGCCGGCGCGGAAATCGGCAACGGCTATTCAGAGCTTAATAATCCAATTGATCAAAAAGAACGATTTGAAGAGCAAAAAAAACTCTTGGAAGCCGGAGACGAGGAAGCAATGATGCCTGATTGGGAATTCGTGGAAATGCTTGAATACGGCATGCCGCCAACCTGCGGATTCGGCTTTGGCGAACGCTTGTTCGCGTTTTTGGTTAATAAACCGATTAGAGAGGTTTCTTTATTTCCGTTGGTTAAGCCGAAAAATTGATATTAAACTAACTTAATTTTATGGACACACAAATAATCGGAATAAAAAAAAGAAAATACAAATTAGATGATTTATGGAAAATAAAATTTCAAAATAAGGATAAAAATTTAAGTAAAAAAATTGATAAAATTTTATATGCAGCATAAAAATTTTATATTAAATAAAATAATAAGCAATATGAGAACATTAATCCTTGCTTCAAGCGGTAAATTTATTACCAATAATAATATTGACAATTTTTTGCCGAAGAAAATAACAGATTGTAAAATTGCATACATATCCACAGCTTCAAAAAAAGTCCATGATGATAGCTACGCAATAAGCCATCAACAAAAAATGAGCGAGCTGAACTTCTCTTATACGGAAATTGACATAGCTGCTTTAAATGAAAACGAATTAAAAAAGACGCTAGACGGATACGACATTATATTTGTGGAAGGCGGAAACACTTATTATCTGCTAAAAGCTGTACGTGAAAGCGGATTTAAAAAAATAATAAAAAATTTAATATCACAAGGCGTAGTTTATATTGGATCAAGCGCCGGTTCTTACATAGCATGTCCATCAATTATCATGTCAACATTTAACGAACGTGGTTTTAATAAATTTGGAATTACAGATTTTACAGCTATGAATTTAGTTCCTTTTTTAATAAAAGCTCATTACACGCCCGAAATGAAAAAGAAACTATATGAGAAATTTAATAATCTTGGATATCCGCTTAGAATTCTTAATGATAATCAAGCGCTACTCGTTAAAGACGGAAAAGTTCAACTTTTAGGAGGTGGGGATGAAATAATAATGTAAGCTTATTTTGCCTCGCAGAGAGACTATATTAAATGATTGGGAATATCTTCAAAAAAAATAAGTTTTTTAAAATTACACCCATCAGTGTCATTCCAGGGGCGCGGAGCGCAACCTAGAATCCAGGGGAGCGTGAGATAAACAAACAATAACAAATAGACATAATACGTGCGTTTTACCCCTGGATCCCGGATATTTTTTCTTGTCGCTGAAGCTCCAAAAAAAAATTCCAGGATGACAAAAATGAGTGGGATTAATTTATGTCGTGAACAAAAAAATTAATTTTAATAAAACCAAAATGGACAAAAATCTTAAATTTTACGAATTTATAAAATTTTTAAATAAACTAAAAGAAGAGAAAAGGTTTTTAGGTGTTAAAAATATGAAAGGTGATAATTCCGCGGATCATAGTTGGCGGCTGGCAATGATGGTTGTTTTAAGCGCTGAATTCTATAAAATAAAAATAAATATTTTTAAAGCCATTAAAATTGCTCTTATTCATGATTTAGTTGAAATTATAGCCAAAGACATAACACGCGCTGATCGAGTGAAAAAAAATATTTCAGACGGAGAAAAGATAAAAAATGAAAGAGCTGCAATGAAAAAAATTATAAAAATTGCTCCGAAAAAAATTGGCAGAGAAATTGAATTATTGTGGGAAGAATATGTTAAACGAAAAACCAAAGAAGCAAAAATCGTGGCAAGTCTTGACAAAATTGAAGGCTTAATGACTTTTTTTGAAAAAGGCAAACCAGCAAAATACTATGCAGATTATATTGCTACTTACTCAAATACATATTTAAAAGAAACGCCAGAACTTAAAAATTTGCATACTTGCTTACAAAAAGAAATGAAAGCGTCTTACATAAAAAATGGCTTAAAATGGAAAAAAGAATATGAAAATATATAACAAAATTTATAAATTGTCTTCCCGTTTTTTGTCATTTCGACCGGAGCGTCAGCGGAGTGGAGAAATCTATAATAGATGAATTACAACAAATGATTAAATAAAAAATATATTGAAAATATTAAATAAATTAAACGCTGGAAAAGGTTTAAATATATTAAAGATTTCTCCGCTCCGTTCCGCTGTCGCTACACTCCGGTCGAAATGACAAAAATGAAGGGAATCGGGAATGACAAAAAATTATGCATAAATCTATAGGAGCTATTATTAAGAATAAAGATTTAAATAAAATTAAATAATTTTTTATATGCTAGACATAAAATACATTCAAGAAAATAAGGAAAAAATTAAGGAGGCGGCGAAAAATAAGAATATTGATGTTGATATTGATTTGTTATTAAAAATTGATGAGGAGAAAAGGGGATTGCAAACGAAAATTGATGAACTGCGCGCGAAACGTAATGAATTGGCTAAATCAGCTAAGGGAGGACGACCCACTGATGAACAGGTAAAAAAAGGGAAAAAAATTAAAGAAGAAACTGTTGTTTTTGAAGCAGAGCTAAAAAATATTAAAATTAATTTTAACAATCTAATTATCCAAGTGCCGAATGTTATTTCCGATGATACCCCAATAGGGAAGGATGAATCAGAAAACAAAGTAATAAGAAAATTTGGCGAACCGACAAAATTTGATTTTAAGCCAAAAGATCATATGCAGCTTGGAATTTTTCATGGAATTATTGATACTGAAAAATCAGCTAAAATTTCCGGATCTCGTTTTAATTATTTATTTGGTGAAGCCGTAATGTTGCAATTTGCATTAATCCAATTTGTCATTGAAACAGTAACTAACCAAAGCATTATTAAAAAATTGGCAGACAATGTGAACAATCCATTTGACAAGCCGTTTATTCCGGTTATACCGCCAGTAATTGTTAAATCAGAAATCATGAAAAAAATGGACAGATTTGATCCAATTGAAGATAGATATTATCTTAAAGAAGATGACTCATTGTTAATTGGCAGCGCCGAGCATACGCTTGGACCGATTCATATGGATGAAATAATAAATGAAAAAGAGCTGCCTATTAGATATATAGGCTATTCTACGGCATTTAGGCGCGAAGCCGGCACATACGGCAAAGATGCGGTTGGAATCCTTAGGAGGCATCAATTTGATAAAGCCGAGATGGAGTCATTTATACAGCCTGAATATGGTCAAACTGAACAAGATTTAATTGTTGCCATCCAGGAATATTTAGTAGCCAAATTAAACATTCCGCATCAAGTAGTTTCAATTTGTTCCGGTGATATGGGCAAGCCTGATTATAGGCAGATAGATATTGAGTGCTGGATGCCCGGTCAAGATAAATATCGCGAAACCCACACCTCCGACTACATGACAAATTTTCAGGCTAGGCGCTTAAACATAAAATATAAAAAAACCGACGGCAAAAAAGAATTGGTTCACATGAATGATGCGACGGCTTTTGCAATAGGCAGAATCTTGATCGCCATTATTGAAAACTATCAACAAAAAGACGGATCAATAATTATTCCAAAAGTCTTAAAAAAATATATGCCTAGAAATATTGAAAAAATAAGCAAAAAGAATTAATAAAAACAATTCAGGCTTATGTTTCTGAAAAAATCACATAAAAATAATAAAAAATTTTATCAACGCAAGAAATACACAAATCCATTTTTTCAAAAATCAAAAAAACGAAAAAGGCACCATATAGACAATTCACGGATTTTAAAAATATCTAAATTTTTTTTGCTTGGCTTAATCCTTTTTATCGGTCTAACAATATGGTTTGTTATTTATTCAAATTATTTTTCAATTAAAGAAATTGAGGTTAGGGGAGGGGACAAAATTAATCCTGAATCAATCAGAGAGGCGGTCTGGGAACAAATTGATGATTCATACTTGGTTGTTATTCCGCAAAAGAATATTTTTATATTCAATAAAAATAAATTGAAAAATACGCTTGAAAATAAATACGTATTTAATGATTTGCTTATTGTTAAAAAAATACCTGATAAAATTATAGTTGAATTCAATGAAAAAGAATACGCCTTAATTTTGCAAAGAGGTGATAGATATTATTATTGCGGCGACAATGCCGAAATAATTTCAGAAATTGATAATGTTATTGAGATAAGCCAAAAAGATTATCCGATTATCGAGAGTTTAATTGAGCGAACAAAAATAGAACAAGCGCAAATTGCTTATATTTTAGAATTGTTTCAAGTGTTTAAAAATTATGAAAAAGAATTCAAAATAAATAAATTTATTATTGATGAGGAATTAAATACTGTTAAGGTTAAATTATTAGATGGCCCCAAAATATTTTTTAACACCGGAAATGAGATAGAAAAACAAATAAACAAAGTCCTAATTATAAAAAATGAAAAATTAAAAGAAAGTTTTTTTGACAAAGAGTACATAGACGTCAGAATTGGTGATAGTATTTATTACCGTTAATTTAAACGCTAATATTAAATAAAATAAGTATATTTTATTCAATATTAGCCAAAATAACAAGATATGGAAATCGCTTTTAAAATTGTATTTGTTTTAGCAGTAATTGTTTTTTGCTTGGCTGTAATCGGATTTTTTTTACTGTTTGTTAAAATATTTTTTATGTTTACCGGAGAGTTTAGTTTTTTTGGCATACACTTTAGTCCGACTGAATTAAGGTAAAAATAAAAATCTAAAATATTTATATTTTTAATAATACTTCGCTTAATCTACATTATGCGAAGTATTATATAGAGGTAATCTGGGTCGTAGAATATAGCTAATGCTAGCGTGATAATCGTGTTTTTAACGATAAAAAACTAAATGCAAAACAAATCAAAGCCCATAATTGAGTACCTAATTGATTATCTTAATTTTTTGGAAATTGAAAAAGGATTAAGCTCAAAAACTCAAGAAAATTATTCTCGTTTTTTGAATAATTTTTTTAATTGGCTAAATAGCAATAGTTTAGACAAATTAAAGCCCGAAGAATTAAATGTTAAACATATTTTAAAATATAGAATTTTTTTATCTAGACATATAATAAATTCACGAACAAAGGCCACCCTTAAAAAATCAACGCAAAATTATTATTTAATTGCGCTTAGAAGTTTGCTTGATTTCTTTGTTGAAAAAAAAGTTAATTCTCTTTCACCTACGGCTATTAAATTAGCTAAAGATAAATCTGAAAAAAAAGCAAAATTTTTAAAGTTGGAGCAGTTAGAAAAACTCCTGCTTTCCCCTATTCCATCCACGGCGATTGGGTTAAGGGATCGGGCAATTCTTGAAATTTTATTTTCAACAGGGTTAAGAGTTGCCGAGCTTGTCGCTTTAAATCGTGAACAAATTAAAATTCCAAAAAATACACAAGAGCTTGAATTGTCAGTCATTGGTAAAGGTGAAAGAATAAGAACTGTTTATTTTTCTGAACGCGCTGTAAAATCTTTAAAAAAATATTTAGATAAACGTAGCGATATTGATGAGGCTTTGTTTATAAATTACAAGCCGGGAATTGAAGAAAGAGGTGATGAACGTCGTTTAACAACAAGAAGTATTGAAAATATTGTAAAAAAATATATTAAAATTTGCGGGCTTCCAATAACATCCACACCACATACGCTCAGACATTCTTTTGCTACCGACTTGCTTACTCAAGGCGTTGATTTACGCATCGTGCAGGAATTTTTGGGTCATCAAAATATCGCAACTACGCAAATTTATACCCATGTAGCCAATAAACAGCTTAAAGATATCCACAGGAAAATTCATGGCGGGCGGAAGATGAGGGAATAAAAATTACGGCAAATAACCCAAAGGATCAACCGGTATTCCGTTTAATCTTACTTCAAAATGAAGATGCGGACCGGTTGTTAAACGGCCGGCTCCGGGAGTTCCTGGCAATCCTCCTGAAAGAGCGATTTTTTGACCCTGAACTACATAATCATCTTCCTTAACATAAGCTTTGGAAATATGTCCATACACTGTAGATAATCCATCGCCGTGAATAATCATAATATAGCCATAACTTGAAGTATTATCTGATTTTACCCTAGCAACATATCCTGAAGCGGCAGCCATAAGCGTACTCCCCTGCGCCGCGCGAATATCCGCGCCCGGATGTTCAAAGATATGACGAAACGGATAATCCGGATCATGGAAATAAGCGGTAATAATATTTTTTTTAACAGGCCAAGTTAAGCCATTATCATTAAATTCCAGTTTTTTACCTTCAAGCTTGGCTAGTTTTGCCCTAGCCAATTTTTCCATGCTGGCGATTTCAGCGGCCGTGTCTTCCTGTTCTTGTTTTGCGCGTGTTAAAAGCCGCTGATATTCGCGTTCGGATTGTCCGACTTGCGAAAGAATATGGACTTTATTTTCTTTTTCGCTTGCCAATTTAATCTTTTTTTCTTCTAAATCTTCTTTCATTTTCGTTAAATCCTCACCTTTGCGCGTTAGAACTTTTTGCTCTTTTTCCAGCTCCCTTTTTAACTTTTCCAAATTTCCCAAACTTTTATCCAAGCTTTCATTTATATCTTCCAGATATCTTACTTGTGTTAAGAATTCCGATAATGACTTGTTTAAAAGCATTATCTCTAATGTATTAACGTTATCGCGTTTTTGCATTAAACGAATAACACTAGCGATTTGTTTTTTTTCTTTCGCAATATCCTTATCTTTATTTACGATTTCCAAATCAGTTTTTTGAATTTCCAATTTAACGCGGTCAATGTCAATTTCAACAAGCTCAATATCCAATTCGGATTTAGCCAAACGATTATCTAAAAGAGCTAGTTGATTGTTTAAAGTAGCTTTTTCCTGCTGTTTTTCTTTAATCGCAACTGAATATTTTTCCTGTTTTTCCTGAATTCGCTTATACTCGCTTTTTTTATCTGAAATATCATTATTAATCTGCTTAACTTCCCGATTAAGCATACTCGCATCATTTAAGCCTATCTGTCCAATTGCCGTTGATCCGGAAAACAACAAAAAAACCAATAAAATTATAGTAATATTAGTAATTTTTTTAAATATTTTTTTCTTCATGGGGTTGTTTAAGTTCTATTTTTTTATATCATAAATATAGCATAATTTTGAATAAAAAAAAAGCGAGATAATTTTTTCGCTTTTTTATTATGATAAAAAAAATTAAAATAAGTTAATCGCATTTTGAATTTTATTCAAACTCTCCTCCTTACCTAAAACAAAAGCTACTTCAAACGGGCCGGGGCTTTGTTTTTTGCCGGTTAAAGCTACTCTTGTCGGCCAAAGATAATCCCCTACCTTTAGATCATTATTTTTTAGATATTTAATAATTATATTTTCAATGCTTTTTTTTGTCCATTCATTTTCCGAAATTTTTTCTAAAATATTTTTTATTGTTTCAAGATTTTTTTTGCAGTCCGTTTCTTCTTGTTTTTTCCAAAGCAGCATATCTTTTGGATAGTCCAATTTATCAACAAAGAAAAATTCAGTTAACTCCCCTATTTCAGATAATTTTTTTAATCTTTCCTGTTCCGTAGAAACAACATTTTTTATAAATTCATCTGTCTGCTTTTTTTTGTCAGAGGTTTTTTTGATTGTTTCTTCCAAATAAGGCTTAATAATTTTAACTAGCTTTTCCAAGTCCATTTTGCGGATATAATATCCGTTAAAATAATTCAGTTTTTCAATATCAAAAATCGCCGGAGAAATATTCATATCTTTATATGTGAATATTTTTTCCAATTCGTCTAAACTAAATATTTCGCTGTCGCATTTGGAATGCCAGCCAAGAAGCGCGCAAAAATTTATCAAAGCCTCAACCAAATATCCCTTTTTCAAATAATCTTCAACCGCGACATCGCCTTGGCGCTTGCTTAATTTTCCGCCGCCCTTATTTAGAGTAAGCGGAATATGAATGAATTTTGGCGGTTCCCAGCCAAAATTTTTGTAAAGCAAAATATTCTTGGGAAAACTCGGTATCCACTCCTCTCCCCTGATAACATGGCTGATTTCCATTAAATGATCATCCACTATAAGCGCGAATTGATAAGTCGGCATGCCGTCTGATTTAATTAAAACATGATCTTCCAATTCGCTGGCTTGAAATTTAATTTCCCCTCTAAGCTCGTCATTAACAATTACTTCGCCCGCAAGAGGCATTTTTTGTCTAATTACAAATTTTTCTCCGGAATTTATTTTTTTCTCAACTTTTTTCTCACTCAAATCTCTGCAACAGCGATCATAGCGCGGCGGAAGTTTTTGCGCTTGTTGGTCTTCACGCATCTTCTGCAAACGTTCAGACGTACAAAAACAATAATAAGCTTTTTGCTTATCAAGAAGTTTTTTAATATATTTATTATAAATCTCTTTTCTTTGGCTTTGAATATACGAACCGTAATCCCCTCCAGCGCGCGGTCCTTCGTCAAATTTAAATCCCAAACGGTCTAAGGTCTCATAAAGTTTTTCCTCAGATCCTTTAATATAACGTTTTTGGTCGGTATCATCTAGACGTAAAATCATTTTGCCGCCTAGCGATTTGACTAATAAATGCACAAAAAGCACACTCCTTAAACTGCCAATATGCAAAAATCCGGTTGGGCTTGGAGCGAAACGCGTTCTAATTTTTTTCATATTTTTTTATTTACTGAATATATATTAACAATTTTTTCTAATTTTAGCAAATTTTTCTAAACAACTCCAAATATTTTTCAGTTGCTTCTTTTCTGTATTCATGAACAAAATTCAAGACTTTATTTTCCTCTACCCATTTCCAATCTTTATGCTCCCAAAAATTTATTTTAATATCCGCGTCTTTTCCTATAAACTTCGCGATGTATAAACTTTGTTTCTGCCCTTTGTAGCCTGTGTATTTTCGCGCGTTTTTTGCATATTCCTCGCCTTCATTTCTTTGCACGAATTTATATTTATATATATTTTTATAAGCTTTTATAAATTTAAATTTATCACAATTAATTTCTTCGCTTAATTCTCTCTTCCCTGCTTTTTCAATATCTTCGCCATCCGTTCCGCCCTGAGGCAGTTGCCAGTGATTAAAATCATTTTTTCTTTCCACTAGCAAAACATATATATTATTATTTTCGCGTTTATATAAAATACAGGCAACACTTGGGCGGTATAAAAAAGGCAAAACAAAGCGCCAGCGCAAAAATTTATAAGTAAACTTAATAATCGCGTTATAAATTCTTTTTGTCCGTTTATTTGAATATTGTTGATTAACAAGCCGCCACAGCCATTCCATGCCTGATTTTCTAAAAATACAAGGCGCGCGCTTAATTTTTTTAGTTAAAAAATCAAAAGCTCCGCCTACCCCAAGCGCCAGCTTGATTGAGTCAATTTTACGAGCACTATGATAAATAAATTTTTCCTGTGATGGCGCGCCAAATAAACAAAATAAAATATCCGGCGTAAAATCATTTATACCCCAAGGGCACTTCCTCTGGGGCGTTTTTTTATTAGTTATGTTCTGCCATTTGCCTCTTTCGCGCGAAGCATCAACTACCATATATTTTAAGCCGGGAAATTTTGTTGCTAATATTTCTTCAATATCTTTTTTACTTGATAATCCTTTTTGCCAATTGATTATCAATACTTTTTTAGATTTTTTTAGCGCTATTTTTAAAATATCTAAACTTAAATCAGCTCCGGTAATCCGTTTAATGTTTTTTCCCAAAGAAAGACCTGCGAATTTCAAACCAATGCCGTCGGGAATTGAATAATTTGCTTTATTTAAAATATAAAAATATTCTTCATCTTTTAACGCGCGCAAAATTATTTCCGGATTAGGAGTTGTTAAAAATTTAAAATCTTTTTTTTCCAAATCTTTTTCAAGCCGTGATAAAAGATTTTGTTTGGAAATATTATTAATATTTATTCCCAGCATGTTTATGCTTTTTTTTCTGTTCATAAAATAAATTTTAGCTATAAATTTATTATAGTAAATATTCTTGCGTTCGGCAACAAAGTATGATGTAACTCCTCACTGACCCTCAGC
>JAGLIO010000044.1 GCA_023142915.1 Candidatus Parcubacteria bacterium
CCACTAGCATTGCGCTAGACAACATTTCGTTCATTAAAATTTAGCTAATAATGAAACAAAAACAGTATTTTTTGTTTGTACACGATTTCAATTTGGTTTTTAAAATATTCGCTAAAGTTAGATTAAAAATTTAAAAAATATTTTTTGTCTAATTTTAGCAAATATGATTTTCTTGCTATGTTAAGATAATTTTATAATTATTAATTGTAAATTATCTATGCATCAAGGAAAATATGTGTTTGCTCAAATTATTGATTTTATTCCTCGACGTGAATTTAATCAGTTTGTCAAAAAATATCAAGGTGATAAAAAAATTCGCAGTTTGAATTGCCGTGATCAACTTTTGTCTATGATGTTCGGACAGCTTGGCAATTTAAAAAGTCTATCAGGAATGACTCTTTGTCTTAACGCTCATCAAAAACAGTTGTATCATCTCGGATTTAAAACAAACAAAATTGTTCTTTCAACTTTAACGCGCGCCAATGAAAATCGCGACTGGCGCATTTGCCGAGATTTTACCAATCTTTTGATTGATAAAACAAGAAAATTATATATCAATGACAATGATTTTAAAATTGATTTGGACGGCACTCCATACGCGATTGACTCAACAATAATTGAAATGTGCTTAAGCCTATTCAAATGGGCTAATTTTGAAAAAGGACATTCGGCAATAAAAATTCATACTCAATTGGATTTAAGGGGTAATATTCCGTCATTTTTTCTGATTACAGAAGCAAAAATCCATGATGTCAATTTGTTGGATGTTCTTGAATACGAGGAAGGCGCTTACTATATAATGGACAGAGGCTATTATGATTTTGCGAGGCTTTACAAAATTCACAAACAAAAATTATTTTTTATTATCAGAGCCAAAAAAAGTATTTCATGGAAGCGGCTGTATTCAAAGAAGGTAGATAAAGCAACAGGACTGAGATGTGATCAAATAATCAAATTAAATAATTTTTATTCTAAAAAACATTATCCTGACAAACTAAGACGAGTAAAATATTATGATGACAAAACTAACAAGTGCTATGTTTATTTAACGAACAATTTTAACTTGGACGCGATTGTAATCGCGGACTTGTATAAGCACCGCTGGCAGATTGAATTATTTTTTAAATGGATAAAACAGCATCTGCATATTAACACATTTTGGGGAACATCAAAAAACGCGGTAAAGACACAAATTTGCATCGCGATTTCAGCTTTTCTCTTGGTAGCCATTATGAAAATGAAAATGAATATCAACCGCAGCATCTACGAAATTCTACAAATTTTAAGCGTATCGTTATTTGAAAAAACGCCCATAAATACGCTACTTTCCGAGTTTGATCTCCAAAACTTTGAAGACCATGCCCAGAAACGCTTATTTTCATTGGATTTTTAACGCAATGCTAGTGATTTTTTACATATATAAATTTTCTTGATTATTTCTATCTAATTCCCATCTTAACGGGTTATTTGTCATATATTGTCTGATGCGATTTAATTCATTTTCATTTCTGATTATTCTATCATGAAAACGCGATTGCCAAGTAAAACATTCTAAATTATTTTTATTGCAATATTTTTTTACATTGCCTTTATAATGATTCAATATTGAGGACAATGAATTTTTTACCAATGGTTGTATCCCCGTAGGAACGCGCCGCGGCGCGTTCTGTTCAACGGTTGGCGCGGTTTTTCCAATGTGCGATGGCAGATTTGTTGTTATGGTTGATTTGTTTATTTTGGAGATTTGTTTGTTGTTCACCAGAACGCGCCGCGGCGCGTTCCTACGATTATTTTCAATAATTATTATTCCATGTACATGGTTTGGCATTACAACATATTCATCTATTTGCGCAATAGAAAAACGGTTTGGTATTTCCCGCCAAAATTTATCCGCGATTTGTCCGATTTCTGATAAAATCATTTTTTCACCGGCAATATCTCCAAAAAATATTTCACGATTTTTCGCGCAGATTGTAACAAAATAATATCCATTTTGCGAATAATCATACCCTTTGCGCCGATATTGTTTTTTGTCTTTGTATTTTTTCATTTTTAAATTTTTTTGGGGATTATTATCACGAAATTATCGTTATAACAATTTTTATCCGCGGTACCGCATCCAATGTTGTTTGTTGAATTTCATATTATATTTTTTTCCATTCTTATTTTTTCGCGATTTTCCAAAGCAAATTAAAATAATTCAAATAGGCATCACGAAAATCTTTGTTTTTTATTTCAATAACAAATATTTCACTGCCATAAGAAATTAAAGAAATAGATTCAGTCCAAATTTGAAAAGCAACAGGAGAAGCATATCCTTCCGCTAAAAATTTAAGTTCAGAATAATCTCTATTAATTTTTTTAGATTCATCTCTTTGGCTTTCAAGGAATATAATTTTAGTAGTTATTTTTTTCTTTTTTCTTATTTTCTTGCTTTTTTCAAAAGCCTTTGAAATTTCCATTATCTCTAAATATTTTTTTGTACTGCCAGTAATAACATAAGTTTTACTGTTAGGTGACATTTTTCCATCATTTTTTAATGTTAATTCCCGAAATGCTTTTTCGCCTTCGTAAATTTTTATTTCCTGCCCTCTTTCCTGGCCTTTAATTTTTTTATTAATCTCTGGGATTAAATTATTAGCAATATTTTCTTTTCTTTTAATTTCATCTAAAACATTTTTCGGATCTGATACCCGATAATGATAGCGTTTGGTTTTAATTATACGATCCACAAAATTTTTCTTTTCCAATCCTTCCAAGGCATCATAAGCCACTTGTCGATGAATTTTTAATTTATTAATAATTGGCCCGACAGTATTTTCTCCTATTTCTAATAAGGTAATATAAACTTTTATTTCATTATCAGTTAAGCCCAGTTGTTTTAATTCATTTTGCATAATTTTATTTTGTCATATAAAAAATGGTTTAGTTATTGTTTTTTGCTAATTCTACCTTAATTATATATCAGTTTTTATCTGTTGTCAATGTTTTGTCATAAGAAAACTGTTGACAAAATAATTTATTTATGCTATATTGTAATATCAAACTAAAAGAAGTTTGAAAAAGCACTTTAACAACTTAACACTTCGCTACATAAGACTAAAATATTAGAGAAAGGAAAAAAGAGATGAAAGATAGAATTTTAGTAGTTGAAGATAATTTTCCTAACATGATTGGCGCATTAGCCGCTTTTCATAATGATGAAAATGTGGAGGATGTAATAGTAATTCCTACATTTAAAGAAGTTGTAGAAAAGCTTGATGAATTTAAACCCACTGTTGCTCTTCTTGATATTCATATTATCGGAGGAACAGGTAAAGATGTTGGAAAAATTCTCAAAGAAAAAAGCATTCCATATATATATTTAACCGGAATAAGCATTGGAAGTGGCCACCATGCAAAAATCGTGGCAATTGCGATAAAATATGAAAACGCGAAAGGTGAACTAAAAACATTGCTTGAGATTAATAAGACAGACAAAGATCAGGAGGTATGGCGAGCAGCATATGAAAAATTGAATAAAATTTATAATAGAAAGTAAGAAATTGCAGCCTTAAACTTTACAAGGAGGTGTAATATGAAAACAGATAAGAAACTCGAAGAAAAATTAAAAGAAGCTAGAGAATTTATGCCGGAAGTCAGATTTGAATCTTACTCTATAGGAAACTCGGGAAACATTAACATAGAGCCTCAAGATATAGAATTTTTGGAAACAGAGGATTACAAAGTAGTGGGAGTAAAGTGGCATGAAGACAGCTGGTCGAGTGGCAGTGGAATACAATGGGAAGAGTGGATTTCAGTGTTCTACCAAAAAAAGGGGCAAAAAGAAATTAAAGAGGAAGAAACAGAAAGGATTGTGATAAGAGATGCCACAAGTTCAAGATACGACAGAAAAGAACTTTGGCCTTATAAATATCTTATCTTAACAGACAAAGATGTTTCAGAAATGAGATTCGCAGTAGTAAAAGTTGCATGGGCAGATGAACACGGATATGAAAGAGAGGAAAAAAAGAATATACCTTGACTAGGAGTAGTTCTTTCAAATGCAGGTTGCGATACTCAACTACAACCCAAGGGTTCAAATCACTTAACAGAGCCATGACTTTAAAAGCATGGCTCTTTTTCTTTCTATTAAAAAACTCGGCTTTTAATTAAGACCGAGTTTTTTTATCTCAAAAATCAAAAATTCCAAATCCTTCTACTCTTCAACCTCCCTTGCCTTAACTTCCGCCATGATTCTTTTTCTTATTTCTTTCATGAGTTTTTTATCGGCGCGTAAAAATCTTTTCGCGGTTTCTCGGCCTACTCCGAATTTTGTTTCTTCAAATGAATATGAATTTCCGGCTTTTTTAACTACGTTGTAAGCTATGCCGATATCAAGCAAATCGCCGGCGATTGAGATGCCTTCGTTATACATTATGTCAAATTCACAGGTTTTAAACGGCGCCGCGACTTTATTTTTTACGATTTTTACTTTAACGCGATTGCCGATTATCCTGTCGCCTTGCTTAATCTGCGCGCTTCTTCTTACTTCAATCCTGACTGATGAATAAAATTTTAAAGCGTTTCCGCCGGTAGTAACTTCCGGGTTGCCGAAAAACACGCCGATTTTATGGCGAGTCTGATTTATAAAAACGACTACTGTTCCGGTTTTAGCGACAATTCCTGTTAATTTGCGCAATGCCTGGCTCATTAATCTGGCTTGCAAGCCCATATGCTGATCGCCCATTTCGCCTTCAATTTCTTTTCGCGGAACCAAGGCAGCCACTGAGTCAATAACTACCACGTCAACCGCGTTGGAGCGAACCAAAGTTTCAACTATTTCCAAGGCTTGTTCTCCTGTGTCCGGTTGGGAAATAAGCATATCTTTAATGTTAATTCCGATTTTAGCCGCGTAATCCGGGTCAAGCGCGTGTTCAGCGTCAACAAAAGCCGCAATACCGCCCAATTTTTGCACTTCAGCAATAATATGCTGGGCTAGCGTGGTTTTACCTGATGCTTCTGGTCCGTAAATTTCAATAACTCTGCCGCGGGGAACGCCGTTAATGCCAAGGGCAATATCCAAAGAAAGACAGCCTGTTGGCACAGCATCAATATCCACTTTTCTAGCTTCGCCGAATTTCATAATAGAGCCTTCGCCGAATTTTGATTTTATCTGCTCCATAGCATCCATTGCCGCGTTTAATTTTTCACTGCTTATCTTTTCATTTTTTACGTTTTTCTCTTCTTTTTCGTCTTTGCTTTTTACGTTTTTACTTTTGTCTTCACTCATATTTTTATAATTTTTATAAATAAAAAAGAGGATTATTGCCTCCTGTTAATACACTATTACTTTATATTATTTAAGAAAAAAAAGCAAATAAATCGATTATTCATCCAAATCAACCAAAATATTCCTGATAACTTCGCTCTTTTTACTGTGTTTTTTTTGCGCTTCAATTAATACCACATTAAGACCGTTTTTTAAAGAAATAACAGTAGAAAAAAAACCGTCCTTACCGGCCAAAATGTCTTTACCATTTATTTTAATATTAGCATTATTTTCAGCTTGTCCTTTAATCTCAATTTTATTTTGATTAATACTGACATCGGTTTTGGGATTAAATATAATTAAGTCTGGAGGGGATATTAAATTATTTAGATAAAAACCGATATAAATTATACAAACAAAAACCGCCAATACAATCGCGGTAATTTTAAAAACCTTAGGTATGCTAAAAAAATAACGCGCTTTTGTAACTTTTTGCGCGAAAAGATTTTTTTTGTTCTTTGTTAATCGGCTTTTATGCTCTTCGTTGTATTGCTTTAAAATTTCATCAACATTTAAATTTAAATATTCAGCATAAGCCTTAAAATAATTTCTCGCGTAAATACCGGCAGGCAAATCCTGCAAGTGCTCGCTTTCTAAGGCGCTTAAATATTTTTTATTTATCTTTAAATCATTGGCAATTTTTTCCAAGCTTATTTTTTTCGCCTCTCTTTCTTTTTTTAGCTGCTGTCCCAGTGTTTCGCTATTTAAAGATATTTTATTTATTTTAAAGCTATTCATGTTTATATTAGCTTTAGCTCCACTTTATAAGGTGAGTAGTTACGTTTATTTAAACCAGTCGGTTTGAAAAATGCTTTTACCGCTTGTCGTTTCAACCCCCATGGCATCTGCCGCAAAGCTGATTATAGTATAACTGGCAAAAACAACCACTAAGCCGATTACGGCTCCGATAATTGTTGCTTTCCCGCGATCAACTAGGTTTTTATTTCCGCCTGAAGCTAAAAACATAACACCGCCAGCTACAAAAGCAAGTAAAGCCAATGAGCCTACTATGCCAAGAATGATTTGGGATACGCGAACGCCAAGAGCAACAAAATCATTTACTTCATATTCACCGCAATATTGCTTGCATTGATCCATTGGGCTTGTTTTGGTTTTTTCGTTTACTTCAGCAGAGGCTTGTTTGGAGCAAGGAATATTACAATTAAAATTTCCGCTGCCACTGCCGGACATTACATTATCTTGCGCAAAAACCATATTCGGAACCAAAACCAAAACAATCAATAGTATAACAATATAACAATTTAATATTTTTTTTATCATAAAAAATTATAATAATTAATCAGAAACATTTACTGTCTGCTGTGTCTTGCTGGCTGCCAAATATATTGCCTCGCGCAATTCAACTTGCCCCGTGATTACGCTGTCCACCATTTCTTTAAAAATTAATTCCATAGCATTTGAATCACCGCCCTTGTACCAGCTTTTCGCTGTTAAAAGCTGATTGGTAAAAATCGCCAATTCAGGATTTTCGCTTTGCTCTTCAATTAACGCGCGCAGAGCCGTTGGTTTTCCTGTTTTGTCTAAATATGTTTTCGCGTATTTGGCTTCAGTTGCAAAACGAACAAAGTCCCATGCGGTGCTAAGTTTTTGTTGCGCGTATCCGCTGCCTTGCGCGATGTTATCGGCATTGGTTAAAATCTTGCTGGAAACGGCTTCAACCCAATAATTCGCGAAATTAACATCAAAAGAATTATTTTCAATCTGCGGTATTGGCGCAAGCGCGAAATTTAATTTTGGCGCGCGCGCTTTTATTTCAGGAAGCATATAAGAGTATCCGAACATAATCGCGAGTTTATTATTGATAAACATATCCAAAGAATTATCCATTGTATTGTTCCAGCTATAAACCTCTTTTGCGGGATTGGAAAAATCAGAATAAAAACGCAAAGCGTCAACGCCCGGATTATAGCTTTTATCAATAAACGAACCCGGAATTTGATGAAAAGTAACTTTATTCTTATCCATCATTTCCGCGCCGGACTGCATCATCAGCAAAGATAAAATATCAGTAAATCTTTCAATGTTATCGCTTCCGCCAAGCGCCGCGCCGGATTGGACGATTTCACCTTTATTGTTTTGCTTGGTTAATTTTTTAATATCCTGCTGAAATTCGCGATTCCAATATTCCGGAGCGGACACTATTCCGGCATTATTAAACAAATCTTTATTATAATACAAAGCCAAAGTATCAACCGACATTGGCAGGGCAAAAATATTTTCTTTATATTTGCCGTCGCTGTCTTGCGACATTATAACAACATCATCATAAACCGCGTCCACAAATTCGCTTTTAATTTTATGGGTGGTTGGCATCGGCGAAGCCCTTAATTGCCATTCCACTTCTTTTTTAATAGAGCCTTTAACAATAGGGAAAGCCATTTTTATATTCGCGGGCATAGCGGCAATCAAGCCTTTTTGCTGATATTTTCCCGTCCAGGTGTTATGAATAGAAAAAATATCAGGCCCTTTGTCGGTGGCAAAAGCCTCAATTAACGCCTGCTCATATTCCTCATAGCGCAATTTGCGATAATTAATTCTAACAAAAGGATGCGCGCGGGTATAAGTATCAATTATATCTCCAAAATCATCCGGCCCATCCCAAACGCGCCAATAATTCAGCGTAACCGGCCTGATATATTTTTTTGTAGAGCTATCAACCCCGCTTAAACCGCAACCGGTCATAAAAAAAAGCGTTGTTATTAGTGTAAATAAAATTATTATTTTTTTATGCATAGTTTGTAAAGTATTATGGATATTTGCTTATATTATATCATAAAATATTTGGAAATCATAATATACGTTATATTAAATTGGCAAAAATAAAGGAAATTAATTTTTGGTACTATGAATTTACGGCAGATATGCTATTGTAAACTCATAATATAAATTAACAAGCGTATTATATGCAAAACATATTAATAATTTTATTGCTAATAGCCATGGTTATCGGAATAATCGCGGTGATTTTTTTGTTGCTTCGCAAAAAGGACGATAATGGCAATGATGAAAAAATGATCACAATGATGGAGAAAATTTCGGCTTTAAGCGAGCAGAATCGTGCGCTAAGGAGTTCTGTTGATAATAAATTGGCGGAAACGCACAAGACAACGCAGGAGCATTTTGGCAAGACCGCTGGAGTAATGCAGAATGTAAACCAGCAAACGCAGAAAGCTTTGGCAGAGGTTCATAAACAAAGCCAGAAAGTTATTCAGGAAGTAACAGAAAAATTAACCAAGCTGGATGAAACCAATAAGCAGGTGGTAAATTTTTCTTCCCAATTGCAAAATTTGCAGGATATTTTAAAAAACCCGAAACAGCGCGGTGTTTTAGGGGAATATTTTTTGGAGGAAACTTTGAAAAATGTTTTACCGCCGAATTCTTACCAGATGCAATACGGTTTTAAAGACGGCAGTATTGTTGACGCGGTTGTTTTTGTAAAAGATAAAATTATTCCCGTTGATTCCAAATTTTCTTTGGAAAATTATGAGCGCATTTTGAATTGCTCTGACGCGGACGAACGGGAAAAATTGGAAAAATTATTTAAGCAGGACTTAAAAACGCGCATTGACGAAACAAGCAAATACGTAAAGCCCGGAGAAAAAACCATGGACTTCGCTTTTATGTTTATTCCGTCAGAAGCGATTTATTATGATTTACTGGTTAATAAAGTGGGGGCGATTCAAGTTAATACCCGCGATTTAATTGAGTACGCGTTTAAAGACAAGCACGTGATAATTGTCTCGCCGACTTCGTTTTTAGCTTATTTGCAAACCGTTTTGCAAGGCTTAAAAGCGCTTGATATTGAAGAAAACGCTAAAAAAATCAGGGCTAACGTTGAAAAATTAGGGAGGCATATTTCCAGTTATGATTCGTTTTTGCAAAAACTCGGCAACAGCATGAGCACAAGCGTTAATCATTATAATAATGCCTACAAAGAATTTAAAAAAATTGATAAAGATGTAGTCAAAATTACTGAAGGAAAATCCGGAATAGAGCCATTGAAGATTGATAAGCCCAAGACTGAATAGCCTTTATTTTTTAGCGGCAAATTGGCTTTTTATTTTTTTATTGCGCGCAACCGGCGGTTGTGGTCGGTCCTGCCGCGTCATAACCAAACCCAGGCGAAGGAGATACTGATGATAATTCAGCGCCGCAGCCTGATGGCGCATTTTCATAACCTGCGCAAATAGTTTTTAAAAGACTGTCTGAATCTCTAGCGCTTGAAATTTTAACTCCGTTTACAACCAAACCGGGAGAGCCTTTAACTCCGTATTTATTTGCGTCTGCTTTATTGACATTATATTGCGGGAAACGTCCGGAAGTCCAAGTGTTTTTATCGTTGTATAGTTCGGTAATTCTGTATTCTTCGTCTGTGCTGTTAACGCACGCGCTTAATTTGGAACGATTAATTCTCACGCTATTCAAACATTTTTCCGTAGCGTCGGCTTCTCCTAAAAAGCATTTTAAATATTCAAATAATTTTTCAGGTTCATTTTCCTGAATGCAATGCTGGGTTAATTGCTCGTCAAGCTCTTTTTTATCATGCATGGCATAATCGCAGAATTTTAATTCAAAATCAACATCATCTCCCAAAACTTCAATAACGGGAATAATGCCCTTTTCAATTTGCGTGCCGTAAGGGCAGTGGCTCATTACAAAAAGTTCAACTTTTACTTTTTCTGTTTTAGGAACATCAGCGCTTGTCGCGGCTTTATTCGTTTCTTCCTGATTTTTATTTTGCTCTGCTTCTTTTGTAACTTCTTCAATATTCATTACTTGCGGAAAAAATAATTTTCCGTCTTTGCTTAAATATGAGGTAATTTCCTGTCCGCTTGACATATTTAAAACAATTTTATATAAATTGTTGTCTTCTGAAATTTCTTTAACTGAAACCTCGGAACCAGGCTGCATTAAATTGTTATTAATAAAATCAATTGCTGTTGCTTTTGCCTCTTCCGGAGTTAAAATTTTTGGACTGTCCGCGCCCGTAAGAGAGCATCCGGCTGTAAAAAACGCTAAAATTAAACTCAAAACTATTATTTTTTTCATATTTTTATGGATTTTACTAAAAAATACTATCTAAAAATTTTACGATAGTATTATTAAGCAATAATTAAAACTAATATTTAATAGAATATTTTTTATCGTCTTAATAGATTAGCAAAAATAAATTTAAGTGTCAAAATTTGGAGGCTCTACAATATTAATAAATAAAAAAATTATAAAAACATTACTCTCTGGCGGAGCCGGATATCTCTTTGAGATTAAGCGAAGTTTTATTTTTGCTCTTTTTGATTTACTATAGAAACTCTGCCAATGTATATTCCAAGGGCTATGCCCATTAAAAATAAGATCAGTGGGCCAACCTGGCCTTTTGATAATAATATTCCGATAATTGGCATCATTGGTACGATTCCGGCAAGCATTTTTTTATTGATAGTAATTGTTTCGTTTTTAGTTTTTTCCATATAAATTTAAATATTAATTTTTTAATTGACACAAAGAGTAAAAATAAAATTTGAATGAAGGAATTTTATACTCCTTGTTATATATTATTTTAAGAAAATTCCTGAACCGCTTATCGCGTTGTTGCGCGATGTAAATTTTTTATCTCGTTTTAATAGCTTATAACCTTTTCTACAAGAAAAGAAAATTTGCACCACAAGGGCATTTCCGTTGGTCATTTTTTTGTTTTGGGCAAAGAGCAGAGGGGAAGTGAAGGGGTGAATGCTCTTTGCCCAAAACTCCTTATTATTTTTTTATTTTACTAATCTTTTGACTTCTTCTTCCAGCTCTTCTTTTTTTGGTAAATATAATTGATATTTTGAAACAAAAAGCTGATTTGAAATTCCTCCGAGGGCATATTCAATTTTTATTTCATCTTTATCTTTTCCCAAAACAATTCCAATTGGCGGATTGTCGTCATTTTCATTTTCCTCTTTAGCAAAGTAATTGAGATACATATTCATTTGTCCTATATCCGTGTGGTTAATTTCATTGATTTTAAGATCAATTAAAACAAAACATTTCAAAATACGATGATAAAAAACCAAATCAACATAAAAATGTTTTTCTTTAAAGCTAATGCGAAATTGCCTTTTTACAAAAGTAAAACCTTTGCCGAGCTCCAATAAAAACATCTGTAAATTATCAATGATTTTTTGTTCCAATTCTTTTTCTGAATATTTATGATTTTCTGGAATTCCTAAAAATTCAAGTATATATGGCTCTTTGATAATATCTTCCGCCTGTTTAATTGATTGTCCTTTTTTTGACATTTCAAGAACTCCTTTTTTGTCTTTGCTTAACGCGATTCTTTCAAAAAGCGCGGAATTCTTTTGCCTGTTTAATTCACGAATTGACCATTTTTCCTTAATGCATTGTTTTTCATAAAAACTGCGAGTCAACTTATCATCTATGCCAATAAATTGAATATAGTGGCTCCAGCTTAATTCGGCAGACACTGTCTGCCATTTTGGGTAAACCGCGTAAAAGCGCCTCATATCTAAAACATTTCTTCTGCTAAATCCTTTTCCGAATTGAGACTTTAAATCGCGCGCAAGCTTATCTAAAAGTTTTGTTCCATATTCAGCGGTAATTTTTCCATCTTGTTCAAATTCAACAATTCTTTTTCCAACTTCCCAATATGTTTTTACAAGAATGTTGTTTACTGATCTATAGGTTTGTTTTCTGCCTTCGTAAAGAATCGATCCAATATCTTGTACAAGATTTTTATAATCTTTTTGTGAATTTAATTCTGTCATAATTTTAAATTTTATATTGTTGAATTTTTGTTAGATTCATGAACTTTTTGTTTTAGAAAATTTTTGCCAATTTGTGATCACTGTTAGTGCAATTGGCGGCATTAATAGTATCGTGAGCCCAACTGCTGTTGGCATATTGTAGTCAAATAGAAGAACACCTATAATAATCGTAATGATGGCGGCAATTGAGGCGGTTGTATATTTGTATTGCTCTTTTTGCCGTTTTTTAACTGTCGCTATTCCAAACAAACTCCCTAGAGAAATTCCTACTATTGCAAAAAATACACCACCTGATTCATAACCAACGTTTCCGCCGAATTCGGGGAAACCGAAATTGCCGCCAATCATAGAGCCGACTACCAAGCCTATTATGCCTAGCAATATGCCCCCTACAAGACCTGAAACAAATTGTGCAAAAATTTTCATATACTTTTTGTTATTAAGTTAATTCCGACAACAAGTATATACCAAATTTTAATTTTACTTAACTATCACCGATGAAGCGAAGTTTTTGCTTCTCTTCATTATTATATATCATAAAAAAAAGAGAGGCAAAAATTTGGGCGGAGACAGAGAGTAATATTTTTATAATTTTCCTTAATATTAGAGCCCTTTTGAAATTTCGTGTTAGCAGACTTGACAATTTTTATTTATTTGCTATATTAAAGAATGCTAATTTTGGCATATCCTGCCACGGGAAATGTGGTAAAATTTTTTAAAAAGGAGGATAACATGCAATGTATCCTGTATTTTAACCCAAATGTCATCGCCGTTCGGCCTAAAGGACGTTGTATTCAAAGAAACCCAATAAAATATCCCGCGAGTTTAACTCCAGAAGGTGATTTCAAAATTCAATGCATCTTCAATACTGAAGATATTATTGAAATTCGTCCCGATTTAAACAGGGCGACTGTTGAGTTTGCTGGTATCTACTAATCAGCATGACTATCTGTTTTATTAAGGCCCAACGAACTATAAGTTCCGCGGGTCTTTTCATTTTCCAAAAAATTTCAAAAGGGCTCTATTTAATAAATAAAAAATTATAAAAATATTACTCTCTGGCGGAGCCAGATATCTCTTCAAAATTAAGCGAAGTTTTATTTTTGCTCTTTTTGATTTACTATAGAAACTCTGCCAGTGTATATTCCAAGGGCTATGCCCATTAAAAATAAGACCAGTGGTCCAACCTGGCCTTTTGATAATAATATTCCGATAATTGGCATCATTGGTACGATTCCGACAAGCATTTTTTTATTGATAGTAATTGTTTCGTTTTTAGTTTTTTCCATATAAATTTAAATATTAATTTTTAATTGGCACAAAGAGTAAAAATAAAATTTGGGTGAAAGAATTTTTTCTCATTATTATTTCTCTGAAGCGGAGCAAAAGAGAAAGTTTAGATTATATAAATTTCTGGAACCGCATATGCAGGTGTTATGTGATGTTGAAAAAACTATTGATCATTAAACGTTTTAATATTTTCGTCCACAAGTTTTCTGTACGGTTTGTATATTTTCTGCTCAAATGGACCATCCCACCATTCTATAGTTATTGTGTCTGTTAGTGATTCAAATAAATGAGGTGTGTTAGGTGGAATACTAATAAATTCATTGGTTTTTTTCTTGACGATCTCATCTTTTTTGTTTTTATGTAGAGTAATCTTAAATTCACCTTTTAAGACAAGGTCATATTGGGTATATGGGTGAAAATCACCACTTAATAAAGTTCCTTTTTTACGTGTCATTAAATTAAAATACACACCACCAATTTCAATTCGATATATTACACCTCTAGTGTCTTTATGTATTAATATTTTTTTCATAATTTTTTAATTTCCTATAACATATCGGCGTATCTGAAGTTTCGTTGTGGCTTTTTGTTATAATTGTCCCGCCTGTTGCGGGACTAAGAAAAAGCGGAAACGAAATTTGGGCGAAGCTAGTAAAATAATTTATTTACTTTTTGTAATAAATTTAAAAAAAGTTACGGAGATGTTTTTCAATTCATCAAAGTTATATTGATGACCAGTTTTATTTTCAGAATATTTGATATTTACTACTCTGTTAAAGTTATAAAGCGCCCAACCAACATTGTATTGAAAATCATGTGAACTCATTGTAAAATTTGCAAAATACTTTTTAAACCATTTTTTGTATGTCTTTATTGATAATGATTTAAAGCTATAATCATCTATGGTTGTAAAATAGAAATAAGAAAAAAGCGCAAGTCTTTTATTGCCATTAATAAAGTAGTGACCTGCACTTAATGAGATAAAAATGTATGCTGCTTTATCAAAAAAAGTTGGATAGTAGGTGTCGTTTTTTACAAGATCTAATGTGGATTTTAGTTTTTCTATTCCTTCCGTATCTTTTTCGTAGAATGGTTTTTGCTTATCGTCGTAAACTAACCCCCGAATATCATCAAATATATAATCGTAGTAATCTTTAATTTTTGGATAATTCATCTATTTGTTTGATAACCTTCTAATTACATCTCCGTAATTTTTTTTAACCGAAGCAGAGGCTCTTTTAGGACTATAAGAACCCATTATTTGACCTTTTCTACCAGCGCTCGTTGTCCTTTGACGGATAGAGTAAGCCTTTTTTGTTCGTAGATTAACAATTTTTTTTGTTGCCATAGGGCTGTAATTATTTTAATTAGCACTTGTATTATAACATTATTACATTAAAATTGACATAAAAAAGTAAATAAATTATTTTGCGTCCAGCGGAGCCAGATACAACTTGTCATGTGATGTGCCTGACAATTTTATGTTTTTGAAGCACTCATCTTTTTGTATTCTTCCAAACTCATTATCTTCCGCATGTCCGTTATTTTTTCAGTAAATTCAATACCGTTTAAATGGTCATATTCGTGTTGTATCACCCGACCTAGAAATCCTTCCGCTTTAAGTCTAAATTTGTTGCCTTTTTCATCGTAAGCTTTTACTATTATTTTTTCAGGTCTTTTCACTGGAGCGAAAAGCTTTGCGTAAGCAACACTGCCACACCCCTCGTAAATAGCAATACGCTTCCTTGAAAACCATACAATTTTGGGATTTATATAAACTCGTAATTTATCTTTTTCAATATTTCGATACTTTGTTTTGCGCACCTCAGTTACAAATATTCGAAGCTTTTCGCCTATCTGAGAAGCGGCTATTCCAATTAAATCGTGATAACGCACAGAATCAACCAAGTTTTTAATCACTCTTTGCGTTTCTTTTGCATCTATATCGGCAACAAATTTAGACTTTTTATTTAAAAGAGGATTTCCTATTTGCACTATGTCTTTAATTATCATAAATATTGAATTTATTTAAAAAATTGTCAGGCATTTCATATAACTCTCACCGATGAACCGCTTATCGCGTTGTTAGGCGACAGTTTAGCTCTTGATTTTGACGGCAGTCAAAATGTTGCCGAACAGGCAACAACAAATATTTTTAAGTGAGGGGGCAAGTCGTAACCTGCCCGTTTTGAGGTTTATTTTTTTTGTTTGCTTGCTTTGCAAAATTTTTCTGCATTTTTGAACATCACACTGCATTTTGCGCAAAAACAATAATCAAGCCATACACTTCCGCCCGGGCCTGTTATTCCATTACTTTTTGTGATTTCTTCGTACTCAGTGTTACCACAAATTGGACAACAAAAATTTTCATATTTCTTCGGCAATGGTTTTAACATATATCCTCCTTTTTCTTTATTTAGTTTATATAAACCCTCACTTAAAAATATTTGTTAAAGAGCTAAATTTCGTCTAACAAGAGTTATACAAACTAATTATTTTTTTGTTAAAAATTAGCTAAAATAATTATATAAATTTCTAATCGGAATGCTTTATAAATGGAAATTATCAATATTTAAGCAAATATCCCTTGTTTAAATTTGAACGGGAAATGAAATTACGCAACTTCAGCTCCAAAATTATTCGCGCTTATTTATATTATAACAAAGAATTCCTAAGGTTTGCAAGTAAATTTAGTGATGGCATAAACAGGGCGCTTAAATTTTTTTTTGACGGCAAGACCGATATTATGATATAATAAAAGTATAATAAGACAGAAAATAAAAGCAAACCCCATGCTAAAATTAAATAAAATTGGCAAATTTTTTTGTCATAATAATTTTTTTGATAAGCTGCTAAAAGTATCTGTTGCCCTTTCTTTGGTAATATTTCAGGCGGCTTTTTTATTTTATTTAATTTCTCCTTATTTATTTTCCGTAAACGCTCAAGATAACACAAAGGAAAGCATGGACACTGCTACAACAACTGAAGAAACTGAAAATAATTCAACGGAAGATATGGACACCGCGACAACAACCGAAGAAACTGAAAAAGATTCCATTGCGAACACAAGTATTGCCGGCACTGAAGATGAAACAATAACATACCCGGATTCAAATCCCGAAAAAGAAATTACTTTTATTGACAGCTATGATTTTATTAACGGACCGGTTACGGTTAAAGCGCAAGCGAATTTTACTCCTGATCAAGTAAAATTCTTTGTTATCGGCCCTAAAAACGCCGAATACATTGGAACGGCATCTGAAAATAATATTTATTCTTTTATCTGGAATATTAATGACGGCTTTCCAGAATCTTTATACAAAATCAAGGCGCAAGCGAGTTTTGCTGATAAAATTTATAGCAGTGAAATTGAAATTAATTATTCAAAAGAAAGTTATGATATTCTTAAAGAAGATACAGAAATTATAGAGGCATTAACAATTGATTTTGTTAATATTTTTCCAATGACGCTGGCGGATGATAAAAAAATCACAATTAGAACCAATAAAAGCGCTGACAAAGTGGAATTCTCGGTTGCGGGAGCAGCATATAAAAAATTTACAGGAATCGCGGTTAATGATTTTGAATATTATTTTATTTTGCCAGTTTCTGATTTTGCAAACGGCGAATATGAATTAACAGCGGGCATGATAATCGGGGGACAAATCGCTGCAAAAAAAACCGTTAAAATAAATATTCAAAAAGAAACAA
>JAGLIO010000045.1 GCA_023142915.1 Candidatus Parcubacteria bacterium
ACGGAAGAAAAAACAGAAGAAACACAGGAAGAAACAAATATTGAAATTAATTTAAACCAAGAATGCCTTAGCAAAGGAATTAAAGACGAACTGCGATGCGCTGAATATCTGGAATTATCAGAAGAATGTAAAGGCAATAATTTAATTACAAAAATCCAATGCGAAAATTATTTAAAGCTTGATTTAAAATGCCGTGAATTAAAACTTAATGAAATCGCTTGCGCTGAATTTTTTTCTCTGCCTTTGGAGTGCCGCAGCGCGAAAATTACCACTGGCAATGAATGTAAAAATTATATTTACTCGCAAGCCATGCCAAAGGAATGTCAAAATGCCCGCATTAGCGACCATGAAGATTGTAAAAAATATCTGGAAGAAAAAATTTTATTAAAAGAATGTTTGGATGCTGGAATTTCCAATGAAAAAGAATGTAAGCAAAAATTAAGCCAGCAGGCTTCTCTTCCGCAAACTTGTTTGCAAGCAGGAATTACAATTAATCTTGAATGCGAGGAATATTTAAAACAGCAAAAAGAAAAAGAAGAGTGCCTGTTAGTCGGCATCAGAGAAGAAAATAAATGCCGTTATTATTTGGATAATAAATACGCTGCCAAAGAATGCCGGGAATTGGGCATTAATGATTATAAAGAATGTGGAGAAGCCTTGTTTAAAAAATACGGAATTCAGGAGTGCGCCAAAGCCGGGATAAGCGATGAAAAGCAATGCCGTTCTTTTATCTTAAATAAATACCAACAAAAAATTTCCTGTCTTGATTTAAGCGAATGGGAATGTAAAAAAGCGATTGAAGAAAATTTCTTAGGCATAATTTCTGACAGGCAAATTAAATTTAAAGAGCTAAAAGACAATTACGATGAACAGCAGGAAAAATCACAGAAAATCAGCGAATTGCGGGAAAAATTAAAAATTTCCAAAGAGCTAATCCCTGTCGCCGATATTGACGTCAAAGTAAAAATAATAGCCGCTTCTGAAAAGATGGTATTAAAAGGTTCCAATACCTTGATTCAAACGGCGCCGCTTGCATTGTTAATTGATTCTGACGGAGACGGATTGGCGGATGACACTGAAGAGCGAATAGGCACTGACAAAAATAATATTGACAGCGATGGCGACGGCTATAATGACGGCGAAGAAGTGAAAAACGGATATAATCCGCTTGGAAGCGGCGCTATTAAAAAAACATTAGCTGCGATTGATTTGGCAATTCTTAATAATAAAACCATTCAGCATCCCAAAACGCATGGAGAAGCCTTTGATAATTTTAAAATTAAAAAAATAGCAAACAACGCGGGAAATAATCAAGGTTATATTTTAAGCGGACAAGCTGATCCGAATTCAGTCGTTACTATTTATTTATATTCTGAAATACCGCTGTTAATAACAGCAAAAACAGACGCTTATGGAAATTGGCGATACGAGTTAAGCGAATCTTTGGTTGAGGGCGAACACGAAGTTTACGTCGCCTTAAATGACAACACCGGACGCGTTGTAAAAAAAGGAAGCCCGCTCAGCTTTTTTATTAAAGAAGCAAAAGCGATTTCAATAGAAGATTTTGTAGCCTCAGCGCCGTCTTCCCGCGCGTCTCAGACAGACCGCATGATAAATCTATATATTTTCATTTCCATACTGACAGTCGTCATCGGAATTATGCTTTTTGTGATTTTTATAATACATAAAAAAAGACAGGAGGATGTTGAGGGGTTGTGATTTTTTTAAAATTCTATCGTTTTCATAAAAAACCTCCCTTAAACCCCGATTTTCCAGACACCTTTTTCTCTGAAAGCGGGAATAGTTTGGCGCTTAGCTTTATTTAAAATGCTTTGAGCGGTTTCTTGATTTTTCCCGGCGTATTCAGCCAACTTAATAATTTTTTTACTTTTTAAATAAGCAATTCTTTTGTGAAATGATTCTAAAAGCGCTAATAAAATTATTTTGTCCAGACCGATTTTTTTGCCGCTGCGCTGATATTCTTTTAATGTTTTATAATAATCAACTTTTTTTTTATCGCGGATAATTATCGGTGGAAATCCTGTGTGCATTAATTGCAAGTTAATTAACACTCTGCCAATTCTGCCATTGCCATCGCAAAACGGGTGGATAGTTTCAAAATCTAAATGAAAGTCTGCTATTTTATCAACAACGAATGTATCAATCGCGCTGGAATATTTTAATAAAATTTTTTTCATCATTTTTTCAATTTTTTCCGGAGCCGGGGCAATATGAGTTCCCACTCGCACAAATTCTTTTTTTTGCCTATATCTTCCGGCAATATTTTCATTAATTGTGGAAATGAGCATATTATGCAAAAACAAAATAACCTCATTATTGATTTCTAAATTTTTTAATTTTTTCTTGATATATTCAAAAACTCTAGCCAAATTTTTGGCTTCGTAAATTTCTCTTATTGGAATATTTCGAGAAACTTCCATTTCCATTAAAATTTTTTCCGTTTCAGGCAAATTCAAAGAACTATTCTCAATCGCGTTGGAATTATAGATTGATTCCGGCAATTCAGCTTCAAAAATCAAGTCTAAAAGAGCCTTTTTTTCATTTTTTAAACCATCAAATTCTTTTTTTAAAATTATTATTTTTTTGCGATTTTCTTTATTGATCATACCTACATTATTACACAATTCACGATAAATTGCAAATTTACCGTGAATTTACCTCAAAATTAACACAAATTCACGGTCATTTATAATTTTTTTTAGCAATAAGGCGTATTTTGTATTTTTCATATACCTTTATTCTACCAGAGAAAAAATTGCACTTCAAGAAGGAATTCGGGTAATTTTGTAAACCCGATGAATCGGGCTATATATAAAAAAGCAGGAATAAAAACTATGTATATTTATAGTTAAACTATAAATATACATAAAAAAGGCGGGAAAATGTTGAGGGGTTGTGATTTTTTAAAAATTTGACAAAAATAATACCCGTAACCTGACTGAGTTGTAACAGTCAAATTATGGGTTTGTGTATTATTTGTTTTTTTAGATTAAAATTCGCCTAAATTATTAATTTGTATCGTCTGATGAATCCACGGGAACGAGCCTTAAACATACGCGATCCTTCAAAGATTTAAAAAATTCTTTTGTTACTGTACCAATTTTTGTTTTTCTTACATAATTACTGATAAGCGCTATCGCGATAATTAAAACAATGACCAAAATTATTGCGATGCCTATGTACATTGCTGTTTTTGTTATCAAAAGATGATATGCAAATTCAACTGACACAACTGCCGCTTTCCAAGTAATTTCATGATAAATCAACATAGCCGCTGGAACAATAATTTTCCACGGGGCAATCCATTTTTTCTCATTATATTCTCCATAACATTGATATGGTTTAAATCTATCAATATCATCAAAAAGAATATCCATAAAGTTTCCTTTAGGAAAGATTGGCAAGTAGCCTAGGATGAAGGCAGCCGGAATCTGCATAATTCTAAGAATAGCAGCGATTGCGCATACAATTGTCATCACTACCATAAAAAGAATAAACCAAATTATTCCAGTAAAAACCCCTCTGAATAGCTGGCAAATATTTTTTGGTATTAGCGGCCGATTTCGCCAAATATTGCCTTTGTATATTTTTTTAATAATAAAGCCTTTTGTATTAATTCTCAATTCTCCCACAGGAGTTTTTGGCTGAGAATAATCAACAGCAAATTCCATAACAATAAAAGTTAAAATCAAATGACAAAGTAATACAATTAAACTTCCCCAAACATACATCAAAAAAGTTTCCATTTCCCCCTCCCTTTTTTTCATTAAATTTTCAAGATGCAAAACCCTCACCTTTTCTGTCTAAAACCACCATTTCCAAACTTCATAAAACTCTATCACACAACACCACAAAAGTCAATAGTTGTCCAAAAAATAAAGCAATTTAGAAATGTCATGTCTCGCGGATTAACTAATTCTTTTTAGCAATAAGGCGTATTTTGTGGTATAATATTTGCAATTATGTTGTGTGTAGTTGATTTTGAATATTTAAGTAAAACCATATAAAAAAACATCAATAACAATATCCCGCTTTTAGCGGGATTAAAAAAATGTAGCCTAGGCATTCATGCCTAGGCGGTGAAGATGTGATTTATGGTTTTTTTATATTTTTATGTAATTATAGGCAATATTAAATACTTCTTCACGAGATAAATCGCTTGTGTCAATTGCTAAATCAAAATTATTTGGATTAAAAACGTCAATATTATAATATTTTTTATATCTTTTTTTGTCTGTTTTCAGCCTTTTTTTAATTTCTTTTTCTACTTCTTTAACATTTTTTAAGTTCCCCTCATTTCGCAAAGGGTTGTTTTTTAAATCGTTAAAAATTCTTTCAGCCCCGACTTCTATGCTTGAATAAATATATAGTTTAATTGAATTAGGAATAATATAAAAAGAAACGCGGCCGTCAATCACAAAATTATCACAAGTTTGTGATAATTTTTTTTGATAATCATCAACCTCTTTGTCTACGCGCGGGTCTGTTTCTCCCAGTTCCAAATATTTTCTTAGGTTCATGTTTCTTTTTTTTGCTAAATCGCGAAAAATTTGCCCCATATAAAAATAATCAAAATTTAATTTTTTTGCGAGTTTTTTGGCAAGAGTGCTTTTTCCTGACCCCATTGTTCCGCTTACGGTAATAATCATAAAATTTTTAATTTTTTCAAAATTATTTAACTATTTCCAAAAGCTTTTTCAATTCCTTTGGCAGTTCAATTTTATATTTTTTTCTTTCGCCTTCTAAATTTGTAAAACCCAATTTATCAGCAACCAAAAAAATCCGTTCTAAATTTAATTTTTGGTTTTTTAATTTTGTTTTTCTTGTTCCGTATAAATTATCGCCGATAAGAGGATGTCCGTAGGCGGCAAAATGGCATCGGACTTGATGGGTTCTACCTGTTTCTGTTTTTACTTTTAACAAAGTATAGTTAATATATCTTTTAATAATTTCAAATTTGGTTTTGGCGTTGCGGCCGTCAAAATTCGCTTCACCGTGTTTTGTCAAAGGCAAAGCTATCATTTTATAACCCTTGGGACTGCGCATAATCGGAAAATTGATTTCAGATTCTTCGCTTATAATTCTGCCAAACACAAGCGCGGTGTAATATTTGCTAATTGTTCTTTCTTGAAATTGCTTTTTAAGGTCAAAAAAACTTTCATTGTTCAAAGCGATAACCATAAGCCCTGAAGCAAGCTTGTCTAGGCGATGCATAATGCCCGGACGGAAATCATCTTCGCCGACTCCCGCAAGCTCGGGATGATCAGCCAATAAAAAATCAACCAAAGATTTTTCTTTGATATGCGCGGCGCCATGTGTCAAAAGCCCTGCCAGCTTATTAACTATTAAATAATCTTTATTTTTTTCAATTAGTTTGTAGCACATGTATAATTATTAGCATTAATCGGAATATTTGTAAACTGTTTAATTTAATATGAGGCGCATGCTCGGTATTTTAAGTTTATGCTATTTCAAAAATAACCCTTCTTTTCTTAATCGTTTTTTTATTTCTAAATAATCCGGCAAGGCCTTGGCGACTAAATTCCAAAATCTTTTTGAATGATTGAATTCCTTTAAATGGCATAGCTCATGAACGATAATATAGTCTGCCATTTCTTTAGGCAAATAAACAATTTTATAATTAAAATTCAAATTTCTTTTTTGGGAGCAGCTTCCCCATCTTGTTTTTTGATTTTTAATTGAAATTTTATTAAAGCTTAAATTATAATCTTTGTTAAAATATTCAATTCTTTCGCTTATAAGCGCTAAAGCGCGGTTTTTATTTTTTAGATAATCAGCCCTTCCTCTAACCGCGAATGGATTATTTCCGTATTTTTTAAAGTAATTTATTTTTTCAATAAGCCAAACAGATTTTTCACGCAAAAACTTTTCAATTAAGCTTGCTGTTATTCCCCTTGGCATAGTAACAACCACGCTTGCGTCGCGATAAACGGCAATACGCAATCGTTTTGCTCTTTTGCTCTTTCGTATTTTATAATCAATCATTTGGTCATTGATTGTAATTTTTTTGTTCATACCTAGAATTTTTTAATAACTATATCAACAAGCCTATTAAGGTATTTATTAAAATCAGTTATCTTGATTTTATTTTTATAATCTTTCAATATCAATTCTTGCAATGTTCTTTTAATTTCTTTAATAAACTGCTCGCGCTTTGAAGATTCTTGCCATTTTTTATCAAGTACATCATCAAGCCTGCTCGCAGTTTTTTTTATAAATTCCTTTACTAGCGCGCCGTCTTTCGTTTTAATAAATTCTTCCGAAATAACATAAAGTCCGTACTCCTTCAAGCTGAACCCCAACTCTTTTGCCTCTTCGCCCTTTTTTTTAATATCAGACATTAAATCATAATATCGTTTTATTTTTTCAGCTAAATCAATCTGATTTTTTTCAAAGTCATTTTTAATTGCCCTTAGTCTTTCACTGAAACTCTTAAAGATCGGATTCTCATCAATGTTTGCTGAAATTTCCTGTTTCAACATTTTTTCAAGATTAAGAGCTTTTTCTTCATCATCCATTTTGTCTAATCGTTCTAATGTATAGACATCGTTTACCTTGAGCTCTCTAAAGTTTTTTGTAATTCCTTCATATTCAATTTGTTCTTGAATTATTTTTTTCACCTTTTCACCATAATCAGCCAATAGTTCAAAATCGTTGCCTTGGCTTTTGAATTGATGAACAAAAGCTAAATAAAAACTTGTTATCCATTCAAATTTTCTCAAATGTTTTTTTAAAAATGGGTCAGGCGATAAAATTTCAAACAATAATTTCAACTTATTATATTTACCGGAAAAAAATTGCTGTTTATCTTCGTTGTCAATAAATATTTTTAAACATCTTCTTAGATTATCAATTGACGGGTCTTCAATATTTACACCATTAAACAATTCCATTATTTCTTTAATCACTTTTTCAAAATCATCTTTCATCTTATCTATATTTATCATTGCTGAATCAACCACGCTTTCATCAAAGTTAAGCGCGTCATACAAGTTTCTAGTAATACCATAGTAATCAATTATTTTACCGCATCCCTTGTTTGGATAAACTCTGTTTGTTCTGGCTATTGCCTGCAATAAATTATGGTCACGGAGTGGTTTGTCTAAGTACATTACTTGCTCAATCGGCGCATCAAAACCGGTTAATAACATATCACAAACAATTAAAAATTTCAGGGAGCTGTTTATATCTTTAAAACTTTCAATTATTTTTTCACGTTCTTTCTTGTTTGTATTATATTGTTTTAAATTATCATCATCACTATTTCTGTCTCCTGGTGAATAAACAACCCTTGAATAATTATTCGGCATTAACTTATCAATGTATTTTTTGTAAAACGCTGTTGCCTCTCTGTCATTACAAACAATTTGCGCCTTAAATCCATTCGGCTCAACATAGAGCTTAAAGTGTTCAACAATGTCCTGTGCAATCGCTAGCATTCTTTTTTCCAATTTTACAATTGCTCCTTTTTTACCATATTTTTTAGTAAGAGCAATTTTTTGTTTATCATCTAAATCTTTTGTTAAGTCGTTAAATTGTTTGTCTAATTCTTCATCATCAATAAAGAACTTCGACAGTCTTGCTTCATATGCAACCGGCAATGTCGCGCCATCATCAATCGCTTGTTGAATGGAATAGTAGTCTAAATATCTTTCTCCTTCTTCGCCAAAATTTCTGTGTGTGTTTAAAGTTGCCTTGTCAATTGGTGTTCCGGTAAACCCGAAGAAAAATGCTTTTTTCATCGCATCTCTCAAATTGATAGCTGAAACTCCTTCATTATCACGGTGTGCTTCATCAGATAACACAATAATATTATTATTATCTAAATTTTTTACCGCGCTTCCTAATTCAGAGAATTTTTGTATTGTTGAAATAAATATGCCTCGTTCTGGCGATTTAATTCTTTTTTCAAGATCTTTACGCGATTCAACCCTAATTACATTTTTGCCGCCGCAATTAATAAAGGTGTCATAAATTTGGTCGTCTAAATCAATTCTATCAACCAATATGAAAACCTTTGGATTTTTTAGGCTTTTATCAAAGCGTAATTTCCAGGCAGTAAAAAACATTGTCAAGCTTTTGCCTGAACCTTGCGTATGCCATATCAATCCCTTTTTACATTCTCCATTAATAACTCTATCAACAATTTTATTTGTTGCCCTTAATTGCTGGTAGCGCGCAATCTTTTTTATTGTTTGTTCTTTTTCTTTCTCAAACACAATAAAGTTTTTTATTATGTCTAATAATTTTTCAGGGGTTAGTAGGGCAACAAGAGTTAATTCAAGTTCGTGGTTATCAATCTTCTGATTTTCTTCCCGCCAATGAAAAAAGAATTGCTTGGGCGCGTAGGTTGATCCGTAAACGGTTTTTAAACCGTCTGAAGAAATATTAAAACAATTTGGAAAAAATAATTTTCTGGCTACTTTCTCATATCGTTTTATTTGGTCAATTCCATTTTCATATGTAGCTGACAATGACGCAGTAGGGCTCTTGGCTTCAATATCAACAACTGGCAATCCATTTAAAAATATTAATATGTCAGGGCGAATGTTCTCTGTATCGCCTTCAAAATAAAACTGATTAGTAACAACAAATCGGTTGTTATTCAAATTTTTATAATCAACAATAAAAAAATCTTTCTTTTTAGTTTCTTTGGCTACTTTAATATTAACGCCATCACGCATTAATTTTAAAAACCCTTCATTAGTATCAATCTTTTTTATCTCTTTATAAACTGATTCAGCTACATCATCCTCAACATCATTAATTTTCTTTACAGCCTCAATTATATGAGATTTTATCAGGTACTCATTTTCAAATTCGCGTAACGCTGAAAAGACCTTGGGCTTGATAAATTCATAACCTAGTTTATCCTGTAAAAATTTTATTATATAATTTTCTACTGTTATTTGTTCGTTAAATTTCATATTATTTTGATAATAATTTTTTTATCCCTGATGTAAATTTTTTCTTTTCTTCTTTCGTCTTCATTGTTTGATTAACCAGAAATACTAAAATACTTCTTATTATTTCTGCTTGTTCCATACACTCTTCATCTGTTTTACCGTGTAAACCAGCGCTTAAAGCACTATGCAGAGCTTTGAGCGGATTTATCCCTTCAGTTTGCAGACTTACTGGCAATAAGTCTTTAACAACATCGATTTTTTTTTCAGTTATTTTTGTTTCTTTAACTTTTTTTAAAGCCGTTCTATATTCTTCTTTTTTTTCTTCACCCTCAACTAAATCAAATATTGAATTTATTAATTCATCTATAATGTCTTCAGTTATTCTTCTGAAGTAAGCATATGCTCCTATCCCATAGCTTTGCGATTCACAAGTCAATCCTTTTTTATAATAATCTGAATGTTTGCCTAGCATTTTTTCTAGTTCACTATCCATTTGAATATTCCAAGATGGATATTGTCCTATTTTTTCCATTGATACATATGTGTATTCTACTTCCCCTCCTTTACTGTCAGTAGTTTTCTCTATTCTGTTAAATAATCTAACAATAAACAGTCTTTCACCTTTAGCACAACTTGAACAAATATATTTAGCTCTAATTATTTTTCCTTCAATGTTATAATTTCCCTCTGATTCCTCATAATCATTTTCAACGTTAAATGTTTGTTCTGAAGCACATACATCACAGTGCATATGTATCGCAGGCTTTGGTAATTTGTTTAATTTTATGTTGTTGAAACTATTCATCCAATCAGTGTTTGCTTTACTATAAAGTGGATAATTTTCTAAAAAAAATTTATTTGGCATATTTTTAAATTTGAACATTACCACTCAAAAGGTCTTGCATTAAGCCTCTTTTGAGTTTAGTAAGTTTACTTTTAATTTTTTTATTAATATCAATTTTATAATCCAATATTGATAAAATTCCTATAATTTTTTTTTGTTCATTTTTATTCTGAGTAGCAACTATTTCTATATTTGAAAATGTGGTTTTGTTTAATATCGGAACAGCTTGAGTCGATTTTTTGTTGATAATTTTATTTTTATTAAATAGAAGTAAATAATAAACATACTCATTTAAAAATTTATCATTTGTGATAATAGAATTAATTTGTTGGTTAGTGCTAAGCTTTTTACCAGCAAGAGCAATTTTACCAATTGTTGATCCAATACAAACAACTAAAACTGATCCTTTAGCTAATTTTCTTGTTACATCAAAACCTTGTGTTGTTAATTTTTTTTCTGTATTAAGTATATATTTATTACTATTAATGTCTTTAGGCGATACCCATAAATATTCATTCCCATAATAATTTCTATTTGATGTTTTGGGAGTACTACCGGTTATTATTTTTCCAAATTTTTCAATCTTTACAATTTCCCATTCCTCCGGAATATTACCTAATTCCGTCTTCTTAAATTTCCTATGCCCAATCCCTTTAACCAACAATTCCTGCATCAATCCCTTTTTTAGCTCCTCTGTTTTTTTAATTATTTCATCGGTCTTCTCAATATCTTCATCAACCTTACTCAAAATCTCAGCGATTTTATTTTGTTCTTGAAAAGGTGGAACAGCAACATCCATTTTCTGAAATTCTGAAATATAATATCGCTTATGATTCCCAACGGGAAACTTTATTGATTTTATCTTTTCATAAACAAATCTAAGATTCACATCCTTATTTTTCGCTTTTAATATCTTTATAGCGGACGACTTAACCTTAAAAGGAAAATCAACATATTTACTATCCGTAGTAAAATCATCAAAAATTATAACTGGAACATCATCATAAATACCAAAATCCTCATCCGTAAAACCCAAAACAAAAGATTTATTTGCTGTTAAAACTGGAGTTTTATATTTATCCGAATAAGCCGTATTCTTCACTGTGTACTTGTCTGGTCTTTCATAATCAAGAAGATTACTAATTTTTTTAATTTTCCATCCTTTTAAAATTGTTTCATTAAAATTTGACATGTGGATAACTTATTGACATTTTTAATAAATTTGCTATACTAAAAATACAAATGGCTTTCACCTTTTGGTGTATAGCTCCGAGACTTTCTTCGCGAGGAGAAAGACCGTTTACAAATACATCTCCCTGAGATGTGTTTGTTTTTTATATCAATCCCTTAACAAGTTCTCTCGCTTTTTCAAATTATACATTTGGAAACATCCTTAATCTTCTAAGCAATCTTTTATTGCTTATCAGTCTGATTTGTGATAATATAATTGAATATTTAACTCCGTCATACTTAAATTGATAATAATACTTTCCTGTTTTATCTTTACTGGTAATCGGCAACGCCAATAAAATATTTTTGTTAAATTTCTTTAATATTAAAACAGGTCTTTCAAAATTTCTATTTTTGCCGTCCTGTTCATATCCGATATTAACTCCGAGACTTGCCCACCAAATTTCCTTTTCTCTAAAATAGACAGGTTCTTCTTCTGAAATTTGAATCCGGATTTTTAATTTTGTCCACTCAATAAATTTAATCAAACTCTCTTTCATAAAAATTAATAATTAAGTTTTTTTAAATATTTATTCATTTCTTGATCAATCGCTTCTCTTTCCTTTTTTAAATTATCAATCTCTTGCCAAACCTCTTTTACATCAACAATCTCCTCCTCTTCGCTTGAATCAACATATCTTCTTAAATTTAGATTATATTCATTTTTTTTAATTTCTTTTAAATCAACCACTCGTGCATATTTTTCAATGTCTTTGTAATTATCAAAAGCGTTAACAATTTTTTCAATGTCTTTCGTGCGCAATGTATTTTGATTTTTTCCCTCTTGATAATACTTTTCCGAATCAATGAATAAAATTTTATTCAGTCTTTCTTTCGGCTTATTCTTATTGAAAATCAAAATTGAGGCAGGAATGCCAGTGCCATAAAATAGTTTTGAGGGTAAAGCGATTACCGCTTCAATCAAATCTTTTTTTATAATTTGTTCTCTTATTCTCCCCTCAGCCCCTCCTCTAAATAATACACCGTGTGGCAATACAACACCCGCTCTTCCGTTGGTATTTAAAGATTTAAGAATATGCAACACAAACGCAAAGTCTGCATTTTTCTTTGGCGGCATATCATAATCATCAAGTCGTCCATACTTATTCGTTTTAAATGTTTCGTCAGCCCAGTCCTTGATTGAATAAGGTGGATTTGCCACGACAATGTCAAAAATTTTTAAACTTCCGTCATTATTTAAAAATTGTGGATTTGCTAACGTATCGCCACGTCTGATGTCGGCGCTATCTAGCCCATGCAAAAACATATTGATTTTTGCGATTGCATAAGTGCCAAGGTTTTGCTCTTGCCCGTACAAATACAAGGTATCCGCAATTCTCTTTCCTTTCTTTTTTTTAAGATAGCTGTATGCTTCCAGCAAAAATCCCGCGGATCCTACGGTCGGGTCATATATGTGGTCTTTCTCGTGAGGTTTTAAAATATTTATGATTACACGCTCAACTTCACGGGGAGTGTAAAATTCTCCTCCCTTTTTTCCAGCATCCGCTGCAAATTGTTCAATTAAATATTCATACGCATCTCCAAGCAAATCAGAGCTAATGTATGTACTTCCAAAATCATATTTTGAAAAATGATTAATAAGATTTTGAATTGTTTCGTTTGGAAATTTATCCTTATTGGCAAAATCTAAGTCATCAAAAATTTTATCAAGCTTTGGGCTGTTGGAGTTTGTGAGTTTATCAAAAATATCATTAAGCTTTTGCCCGATTTGTTCAGAGGTTTCCGCTATTATATTCCAGCGACAATCCTTTGGCACTTGAAAACGATGATTATAATCTGCCTTGGCAACATCTTTGTCTTTGTATTCATCAAGTAGTTTTTCATATTCTTCATCCCATACATCGCTAATACGTTTATAAAACAGTAGTCCAAATATATATTTTTTATAATCAGAGCTATCAATTTTACCGCGCAATATATCAGCGCTTCGCCATAAAAATTGTTTTAGCTGGGGGAGTGTCATTTTATCGCTATCAAATCCGTCAAAGATGCCTTTTGCATCAATTATCTTTTCAATGTCCTCTGGGCTATACTTGCGGTCTTGTCTAGCGCCTATCCTTAAAGGCTTAATTTTGCCCTCTTTTTCCCAATTACGAAGAGTATCGGGATTTACGCCTAATAATTCCGCTACTTTTTTAATAGTTAATAATTTTTTGTTATTATTCATAGGTTTTCATAAGTTATTATGTAATCAATCTAGCATACATTTCAAAATAAGTCAATATCCCTTTTTTTTCATAGGTTTTCATAGGTCAAAACGATTAAATTTATTGCCCAACAACCACAAATAAAAAACAACCCCGCAATCGGAGTCGTTTTTATATTGGGTGGCTAGAGGGAATCAAACCCTCATCATCGGCGCCACAAGCCGATGTTCTAATCGTTGAACTTATAGCCACCATAATTAAAATTAAATTATTTAATTTTATATTTTTGGTTACATGATATCTGGTACTATAAAACGATTATACGCCAAAGGACAGATAAAAATATTTTGGTTTATGAAATTATATAGATAAAATAAGTAACTCCTCACTGACTCCAAAT
>JAGLIO010000046.1 GCA_023142915.1 Candidatus Parcubacteria bacterium
GCAATAAGCAATGAGTCCAGCCCTGCGATAGCTCTATGTGCTTTCGCGATATGGCCGATTAGCGCTTCATAATTAATTTTGATTGGTAATTTTGGCGGAATAAATGGTTTTTTACTCATTTTTAGCAATTAGAACAAGGGGAATTCTTATTCCAGTGTATTAGAATAATTTATTAACTTATTCTAATAATATCATATTTATTAGAATAAGACAAGAATATAAATTATTTTTGGATAAACAAAGAGATGAATATCAAGAGCCTAAAATCCTCTATTTTCTATTTGTTGTTTTGTTTAATTTTTCAAGTTTTTTAAAGAAATTACTTAACGGCGGTTTAAAATATTCTTTAAATAATTGTAACTACTCACCCACCCCAATTATACAACAATCAAAAAAAGTAGTATAATTGAGATAATATGAGTAAGATAAAAACAAAAACAAAATTGTTCTTTCAACTTTAACGCGCGCCAATGAAAATCGCGACTGGCGCATTTGCCGAGATTTTACCAATCTTTTGATTGATAAAACAAGAAAATTATATATCAATGACAATGATTTTAAAATTGACTTGGAAGGCACTCCATACGCGCTTGACTCAACAATAATTGAAATGTGTTTGAGTTTATTTAAATGGGCTAATTTTGAAAAAGGGCATTCGGCAATAAAAATTCATACTCAATTGGATTTAAGGGGTAATATTCCGTCATTTTTTCTGATTACAGAAGCAAAAATCCATGATGTCAATTTGTTGGATGTTCTTGAATACGAGGAAGGCGCTTACTATATAATGGACAGAGGCTATTATGATTTTGCGAGGCTTTACAAAATCCATAAACAAAAATCATTTTTTATTATCAGAGCCAAGAAAGGTATTTTATGGAAACGACTGTATTCAAAAAAAGTAGATAAATTAACAGGACTGATATGTGATCAAATAATCAAATTAAATAATTTTTATTCTAAAAAATATTATCCGGACAAACTCAGACGAGTAAAATACTATGATCATAAAACCAATAAGCATTATGTTTATTTAACTAACAATTTTGACTTGGACGCGATTGTAATCGCCGACTTGTATAAGCACCGCTGGCAGATTGAATTATTTTTTAAATGGATAAAACAGCATCTGCATATTAACACATTTTGGGGAACATCAAAAAACGCGGTAAAGACACAAATTTGCATCGCGATTTCAGCTTTTCTCTTGGTAGTCATTATGAAAATGAAAATGAATATCAACCGCAGCATCTACGAAATTCTACAAATTTTAAGCGTATCGTTATTTGAAAAAACGCCCATAAATACGCTACTTTCCGAGTTTGATCTCCAAAACTTTGAAGACCATGCCCAGAAACGCTTATTTTCATTGGATTTTTAACGCAATGCTAGTGCGTTTCCGCATGATGCGAAGTTTTTGATATTCCTATTATAATTATTATTATATCAAAAATTTGGGTGTAAGAAATTTATTCTCCTTATTATCATTTCTCTGAAGCGATAGCGGAAGAGAAAATTTAATCAATGTAAATTTCTGGAACCGCATATGCAGGTGTTATGTGTAGTTTTATTTAATTTTTTCTGTCATCCATAGAATATCGCCGTCTGGATCTTTAAATTGCGTGAGGATAAAGTGGTCTGCTTCGCGTCTATCGCAACGAGTTACTATATCTACACCTTTTTTTTCAAGCATCCTTGTTGCTTCTTCGCAATTGTTTACTAGGAAGCCAATACCTGATCCTGGTTTAGAAACACGTTGTAATGCTAGGCTGATTTTATCATTTAATTTAAATTCAGACCATTCGCCTGTTTGGTACTCTACTTCAAATCCTAGTGTATCCTTGTAAAAAGATATTGCTTTGTCCATATCCTTTACGTGGATACAGAAATGACTTAGTTTCTTTTTCATATGTTTTTGGTTAAGAATAAAGAAAAAATTAAATAAAATTTCACATAACAGGAGTTGTATCTGAAGTTTTTGAAATTCCTTATTGAAATTAATAATTATTTCAAAAATTTGGGTGAAAGAAATTTATTCTCCTTATTATTATTTCTCTGGAGCGAAGCGCAAGAGAAAGTTTAAATAAATGTAAATTTCTGTAACCAGATACACCGTGTTGTACAATGTAAATTTTTTATCTCGCGTTAATTGCATTAAATCTTTTCTATTAGAAAAGAAAAATTGATTTTTTTGTTTTGGGCAAAGAGCAGAGGGGAAGTGAAGGGGTGAATGCTCTTTGCCCAAAACTCATTATTTTTTCTTTTTTTTATTTTCAATAAATTTTACCATATTATCAAAATCAGCGTCTATTTGATTATACTCGTTTGCTCTTTTTTTGTTAAATTCTTCATAATTTTTTTCAGCAAGTTGTTTTGCTTCTTGATGAGAGATGCTACCTTTGTCTATTAAAATTTTACGATTATTAAGTATCAAAAATCCTTCCAGTTTTTTAATCCAGTCTTTCATCTCCATTGGAATTCTTTGCATGGCCTGTCCTTCTGCAAAAATTAAATATTGTTCAACAAGATTGTTAAGGGCTAAAAGTTCCTTTTCGTTTAAATAATTCTTGGCAATAATTATGTCGTCTTTTCTTACCTTTTCTCCTCGCCAGTTTGTAAGTCCCATATTTGGTTTTTTGAAATCAACTCGTTTAAAAATTATTTCCGCGGCTGTTTTTTTCGTAATGGCAAAATGAACTTTATTTTGCACAGTTTGAAAAAATTCAATACTCATCGAATCAGTCGGATCATAATCAACGCTTAAGGCATAAATATCTGTAATTTTACGATAAAATCTTTTTTCCGAAGTGCGAATATCTTGAATCCTGTGAGTAAGCTCCTCGAAATAATCATACGGTAAATCGGGATTTTTTAGTCTCTCATCGTCTAAAACAAAACCTTTTACAATATATTCTTTTAGTCTCATTGTTGCCCATTTGCGGAAATGAGTTGCTGTTTTTGATTTTATGCGATAACCAATCGAAATAATGGCATCAAGATTGTAGAATTTTGTTTTATAGTTTTTGCCATCCTCGGCAGTTATTAAGAAATCCTTAATAACTGAATTTTCGCTTATTTCTCCATCTTTATAGCAATTTTTGAGGTGCATATTAATATTTGGCACGCTCGTATCAAAAAGTTTTGCCATGAGTTTTTGTGTCAGCCATACGGTTTCATCTTCCAAGCGAACATCTATTTTAGTTTCGCCGGACTCGGCTTGATAGATAATGAATTGGGAATTATTTTTTGTCATAATTATTTTAAAAATTTATAACTTTATTTTTCGCTTTGGGCAAAGGGGAATTAAAGTGGTGAATTCCATTTTTAATAACTCCTTATTCTTTTAGATTTTTTGCATATACATTATAAGGCTCTCTATCCAATTTATCATCATTGGCCCAAGCACTTAAACTTGTACTTGGAACTTCTTTTGCATAAAAAATAGAGTCATTTTCTAAAAAAGCATTATTATCGCCAATAACTCTTGTTATTTCTTCACTTACCTGTTTGGCATACTCCCTATCTCTAATTATAAAAGAATCTGTTCAGCTTGATAAAATACATGCCGAATCATCTTCTACGCGTCGTAAAAATGACAAAGCATCTTCTTTTACAATAGAAAACAATGGCACATCAGATTTATCCTGTTTTTTCGTTCCATAAAAGACCTTACAAATATTTTTAAAAAAATATGGCTCTATCGCAATACAACCTAAACATTCAAGGGATTTAGCAATTTTATATCCAGAAGTATCAGCACCTGCTCCTAGGTCAATTAAAATTTTGTTTGAAAATAATTCTTTTAATTGCGCAAGTCCACGAACATAATTGACACTTTTTAATTTTTAGCTTTGGCTAACATTACGTCAATCTTTTGTATCAATTTATCAATTTTTTCTTTCTTTTTTATCTTTCTTGAATTCATTTGTCTTTTTCTTTGTTTGTTTAAATAGTTTTCCCAATCATTAACTATTTTGTACGCTTCTTCCGGATTTTTTTTGTACAATTCATAAAACTCAATTGGCGTTAAATAGTTTAATGCTTGATGAGGTCTGACGTTGTTATACACGTCATCCCATGATTTATTTTTTTCAATTTGTTTTTCAAAACTTTTGCAAATATTTCCTTTGTTGTAAAATTCAATGTCATCCGTCAAATGCGAGCGTTCAACTCTTGGATTGTCTGTCGGCGTTCCGGCTCTTGAATAAAAATGAGCGATATTTTTTTCTTTCAAATAATTATCAAAATCTTTTTCATTTTCCGATCCGTTGTCGGTATTAACGCATGCAATTTGAAATGGAAATTTGTCCTCGCATTTTTTAAATGTTTCTACGGCGGTTGCGCTGTCCATATCGCGAGCCAGTTCCGTTATCTTAATTCTGGTAAAAGAATCTATTGCCGTGTGCTGATACCAAAAGTTTTCTTTTGCTTTGTATTTTTCAGTATTAACGAATTGTCCCATTTTTACTATGAATTTCACGTCTTTTTCAA
>JAGLIO010000047.1 GCA_023142915.1 Candidatus Parcubacteria bacterium
TAGGACTCCTGAATTTCACATAACAAGTAATATACGAACCTGTTGTTTTTTTATTTAAAATAAGTTAAAATTATATTATAAATTTCTAATCAAGGAGGGGTATGAATGGAAATTATAAATATCCAAGCAAAGATCCTATTTGTATGTTAGCACAAGAGTTAAGATTACGCAACTTTAGCTCTAAAACTGTAAAGGCATACACATACTATAATCAGGAAATTTTAAGGTTTGTTGAAAAGTCGCCCAAAGAGATAAATAGCCAAGATATTAAAGATTATTTGGATTATTTAATTAACTCAGGAAAATCAACTTCAACAATTAATCAGGCGATTAACGCGTTGAAGTTTTATTATGGGCAAATTTTAAGAAGAAAGTTTTTTTCCGGTGAAATAGAAATAAAACGCCCGAAAAAAGAAAAAAAATTGCCGATCGTACTATCAAAGCAAGAAATTTTAAAAATGATTAATATTAGCAATAATATAAAACATAAATTAGTAGTTCAAATATTATATAGTACCGGTTTGCGAATATCCGAGTTAAAAAATTTGGAAATCAATGATATAGATTTTAACAGAAAGTGCGTATTAGTGAAAAACGGGAAAGGCAAGAAAGATAGAATTACGGTGATTTCGCAAGCCGTACTGAAAAATACAGAAAAATATTTATTGGAATATAAGCCGATTAAATATCTTTTTGAGAGTTTTGGAGTCGCTAAAAAAATGAATATTAGGAGCATGCAAAAAGTTGTAACAAATTTAGCTGGAAAAGCAGGAATTAAAAAGGGCGTAAGCGCTCATTCCCTTCGCCATAGCTTTGCTACGCATTTATTGGAAAATAATGTTAACTTGCGCTATGTTCAAAGCCTTTTAGGTCATGCAAGACTGGAAACAACTCAAATTTATACAAAGGTAGCTACAAATAATTTTGCTAATATTAAAGATTTATTGTAATAATTTTGATATATTTGCTTATTTTAAATAAATAAACTTATTTTTTGTTGCAAAATTTAAAAAAATAATATATTATATTAATAGGAAAATGACAAAGTTTTTCACTTTGTGTTGTTTTTTTGTTTTGATTTTTTTTATTTTTACAAAAAACTTTAACAAGACTATCGCTCCCGTAGTTCAATTGGATAGAACAGTAGCCTCCTAAGCTTCAAATAGAGGTTCAATTCCTCTCGGGGGCACTATTTTGCTAATATTAGTAATAATTATATTATTTCTTTATCCTACCGTAAAGTTTTAAATTTATAGAAAATATAATATATGATGTAATATTAGCATAATTTTTTAAATAGCTGTTCCATACAGAACGTAATAAAAAATTATACTAAGTTCTGTATAGAACAAAAAAATGGGCCATTAGCTCAGCTGGCTAGAGCGCTTGCATGGCATGCAAGAGGTCATGGGTTCAAGTCCCTTATGGTCCACCACTTCACTCCTATTGCTTACGCAATGCAGGGGCTACATTTTAGATGAAATATTCCAATATTTTTAAACTATGAAACAAAGAATACGTGTAGCAACAATAATTACTAACAGAAATAAAGTATTGTTAGTCAAACATGTTCATCCTGAATCTGAATATACTTGGTGGGTTCCGCCGGGCGGAGGTATTAAAAAAGAAGATTCCTCAATATTCGATTGTGCGAAGAGAGAAACATTTGAAGAAACAAACCTAAAAATAGAAGCCTTAAAAATCATTTATTTGAGAGAGTATTTAGATAAACGAGATTCATTAAAAAATATAGACGGAAAATTAAATATCGAGATTTTTATATTAGCCGACAGCTATGACGGAGAAGTTAATATGAATAATATCAAAGGAAATGGTCCAGACGAACTGTATATAAAACAAATTGAATGGCTTTCTAAAGATGAAATGCAGGATATTGTTGTTTATCCCGAAATATTAAAAAATGATTTTTGGATTGATTACAGACAAAAGTTTTTCAATACCAAATATTTAGGAAGACAAATTTAATAAACAAAAATATCGGAATACATCGCCTAACAACGCGATAAGCGGCTCCAAAAAATTCCTTAATCAATAATAAGGAGTAAAAAATTTTCCGACCCAAATTTTTAATTCTCTTTTTTTATAATATCAAAACCCACCAAAAAGATAAGTCCACATTAACGTGGACTTAAGTATTTAATAACTTAGTGGATAAGTCCACGTTAATGTGGACTTAAGTATGTCATTTTGCTAACATTAAATAAAAAAATATAGGGGATAAATCGGGGATAAATGTTGATAAAATTGTAAATTTTTTAAAAAATTGGTGATAATTTGTGTGTTAATAATTAAAATATTTTAATATGTTTGATACAATTATAATCGGCGCCGGTCCTGCCGGCTTTACAGCCGGCATATACGCTGCCAGGCGGGAAATGAAAACAATGATAATTGCGAAAGAGCCGGGCGGGCAGGTTGCTTTGGCGTCAACAATAGAAAATTATCCGGGTTTTAAAAGCATTGCGAGTTATGATTTAATTGTAAAAATGCAGGATCAAGTTAAGGCATTGGGGGTGGAAATAAAAATTGATGAGGTTAAAAAAATTAAAAAGCAAAGTAACGGCTATTTTGTTTTATATACGGCAAAAGAAAAATATCAAAGTAAAACAATAATAATCGCGATGGGTTTAAGTCCGCGGCGATTGGCTATTCCCGGAGAGAATGAATTTAACGGAAAAGGAGTTTCTTACTGCGCTAATTGCGACGGGCCTTTTTATAGAGATAAAGCAGTTGCGGTTGTCGGCGGCGGCAATGCCGCGCTTGACGCGGCGGAAGTTATGTCAAAAATCGCCAAAAAGGTTTATCTGGCGCATAGGCGGGAAGAGTTTAGAGGCTTTGAGGTTTTACTTGATAAAGTTAAAGAAAAAGAAAATATTGAGTTTTTATTAAATACTGAAGTTAAAGAGATAATTGGCAAGGAAAAAGTTGAAAAGATTAAAGTTTATAACAGTAAAACCAAGAAAGAAAAGGAAATAACGCTGGATGGCGTGTTTGTGGAAGTAGGCAGGGTTGCGCATACTGATTTGGTGGCTGATTTTGTAGAGATGGACGAAAAAAAACAAATAATTACTGAGTCTAATTGCGAAACGAAAACTTCAGGCATTTTTGCCGCAGGCGATGTTGTTGTCGGTGATTTTAAACAAATCACAATTGCCATGGGTCAGGCTACGATTGCGGCTTTGGCGGCTTATCAGTATTTACAGCTTAAAGAAAAATAAAAAATGCTATTGAAAAAATGGTAATTCCTCATCTTATAAAATAGGGCTAAAGCTAATATAAGCTATTTTGGTTGGCTGAATTCACGTCGGCTTCACATTAAAGGCAATCAAAATAGCTTATATTAGCTTTAGTATAGCGGATAGTGGGCAGTTACAAAAACTGCTATTGACTTTTTTGTTTTATTAGTATATAATATTTTTAGTCCTTAAGTTTAGGGCTATTTATTTTTGCCACCGCTAGCAAGCGTTAGGGCGCCATCGTCTAGTGGTTAGGACACCAGGTTTTCATCCTGGTAACAGGGGTTCAATTCCCCTTGGCGTCACAGTTTAGTAACATTAGAAATAGAGTCGAATTTCTTTGCTTTACTAATTATTTATTAACTTTATTTCTAACATTATTATGCAAGGTACAATCAAAAAATTGACTGATAAAAATTTTGGATTTATCACACAAGAAGGTTCTGACAAAGATGTTTTCTTTCATGCTTCCGAGCTTGAAGGAGTTGAATTTGACGAATTAAGAGAGGGTGATATGGTTAGCTTTGAGATTAGCGATACCCCAAAAGGTACAGCTGCTACTCAGATCAAAAAAGCTTAAGATTTTTATAAAAGTCAAAAAACATCCCGATTTATTCGGGATGTTTTTTTATTTTTTTAAAATTTTAAACTTAAATTTTACGGCAAATATTTTTTATATTCATCCTCTTTGGCCATTTTTTCTTTAATTTTCGGTATTTCGTTGAAAATTTTAAATATAAATGCCAGCCAAACAATCATACCAAGACCCCATAATAATAACCAAAGGCGCATAGAAAGAAAAGGAAGCAATTCATAGCTAAAAAACAGCAAAAATAAGCCGATTATCAAATTGCTTAAACTGAAAAGATGCAGTTTGCTCCAAATTTTATTATATAAATTTCTTTTGCGATTTTTTAAAATCTTAAAAAAAACAGCGCCGATAAGCAAGCTTATTAAAAAAACAACAATAAGCCTAAGCGCTCC
>JAGLIO010000048.1 GCA_023142915.1 Candidatus Parcubacteria bacterium
CCCGGAGTCATATTAAACCAAAAACTTAATTTTAACAAATTTCCCATATTTTATTATTAGATTTTATAATATTAGCGGTTTTTAAAAAATATTGCAAATATTTATATTTTTTCAAAAATCACGCCGTAATGATATTGTCCGGCAATAAATTCATCAATCAATTTTAATCCCAGCTTGCCGGCGCCATTGATTAAAGAATCTTTTTTTACTCTTTCGTCCATAGGCGGACCAAAGGGAATATTTGTACTTTGCCATTCAACTATTGTTAATTTTCCGCCTTGCTTTAACATACGCACTGATTCCCTGATTATTTCCACTCGCTTATGCGATAAATACAAAGTGTTAAGCAGCATAGCAGCGTCTAAACTACTGGATTCAATTTTTGTCGCTTTAAATACTTCCAAATTACTCCAAACTGTTTCAATATTTTTAAAATTCTCAAGCTTAATTCTTCTCCTGATAGTATCCAATGTCATTTTTAAAATATCAACAGCGTAAACTTTGCCGCGTTTGCCGACTATTTTTGCTAAAGGAAAAACAAAATGCCCAAGCGTTCCGCAGCCCAAATCAGCAACCCGCATGCCTTCCGCGATTTGCGCTTTTTCCAAAATAAAATTTACATCAATCAATATGCCTCCGCCGGTTATTTTATACATACCATGCTTGATTATTTATTAGCTTGCTTTAATTATAGTTTATTTATTGTTAAGAATCAAGGAAATTTAATTGCTCTTATTTATTTTATACGACAAAATGGAAGCCGCTACCGGCTTAAAACTTTTTCTATGCATGGGGCATGGACCATATTTTTGCAAAGTTTCCATATGCAATTTAGTGCCATAACCTTTGTGCTTGTCAAAGCCGTATCGCGGATATTTTTCGTGCAATTCCCGCATTATTTCGTCTCTCTTTACTTTTGCCACAATTGACGCGGCAGCGATGCTTAGCGCCAAATTGTCACCGCCAATTACCGCTTTTTGCCTTATGCTGATGTTGGGGATTGGGAATTTGCCGTCTAATAATATAAAGTCCGGTTTTTGCTTAAGCGCTCCGATTGCCTTTTTCATGGCTAAAAACGTGGCTTGCAAAATATTTACTCTGTCAATTGTCGCGTGATCGCAAATCCCGATTCCCACTTCAATAAAAGACTCAAAAATCACATCTATTAATTTTTCTCTTTTAGCGGCGCTTAGCTTTTTTGAATCTTTTATTTCTTGAATTTCCTTATTCATTTTAAAATTCGCGTCCAAAACCACGCAAGCCGCCACAACCGGACCGGCCAAAGGCCCTCTGCCTGCTTCGTCAATTCCGCCTATAAATTCAGCGCCTTTTTGAAATAATATTTTTTCTAATTTTAGGTCTAGCATTTTTGTGAAAATTATAAGATTATACTTTTCTATTATATATATTTTACAATCTACCATACTTTTAGTCAATTTTTGTATTTGTCAAATATCCTGTCTTTGCTATAATAATATTGTAATATCTTAAATATTTAAAATAAAACCTTTTATGCCTAAAAATCAATCATCAGAATTAAGAAAAGCTTATCTTTTGAATAAATATGTCTTAATTACACCCGGGCGGGCAAAAAGGCCGAAAGATATTCGCGAGCAAACTATAATTAAACGCACCGGCGACTGCCCTTTTTGTCCGAAAAACATTGACTCCAAAATTATTGTTGATAAAATAGAAAAAGACGGAAAATGGCAAACAATCAGCATAAAGAATATTTTTCCGGCGGTGAAACTTGATAATGAAAAAGCCTACGGCGCGCAAGAAGTAATTATTGAAACTAGAGACCACGTTAAGGAAATGGCTGATTTAAGCGAGGCGGAAATTGAAGATGTCTTGCGCATGTATGCCAAACGCACGCTTGCTTTAAGTAAAAATAAAAAATTGGATTATATTTTATGTTTTAAAAACCAAGGCTCAAAAGCCGGCGCCTCCATTGTCCATGCGCATTCACAGGTTTTTGCTACAAATATTTTACCACCGGATATTCGCGAAGAATCAATGCTTACTGAAAGCTACCGAAACAAACACAAAAGCTGTCCTTATTGCGATATAATTAAAAAAGAAACAAAGTCAAAAAGGAAAATTTTTGAAGATAAATTTGTGTCGGCGTTCGCGCCTTATGCCAGTGAATATCATTATGAAGCATGGGTATTTACCAAAAGACATTTAGACAATATCACCAAGCTTAATGATAGCGAATTTAAATCATTTGCAAAATGCTTAAAAATAATATTAACCAAACTGCAAGCATTGGATTTGTCGTTTAATTTCTTCTTGCACCAAATAATTTCCGACCATGATCAGCATTTTTATTTAAAAATCCAACCGCGCGACAGTATTTGGGCCGGCATTGAACTTGGTTCCGGCTTGGTGATTAATTCGGTGGCGCCGGAAGAGGCGGCTAGGTATTATAGAACTTCAAAATAATTATTGATTTTTTAAATATAGATATAGGATTAAAAATAAATAACCGTCGGAAATTACGCTATTTAAGTTGACAAAATGTTAAATTTAGTAATTTAAATGAATTACGAAATAAAAATATTATTTAATAAAAAATGTAAATATGAATAATCAAATGAACAACAATAATAAGTTATCTATTGGCGATAACAAGCCAGAATATAGCAACAAAATTAAACATGAAGAAAGCAATAAAAATCTAAAAAAGGTATTAATAATTCTCAGTATTTTTTTATTTTTTTTGATTTGTTTAATTTTTTTATTGCTAATAATTAATAACTCCAATTCATCAACCCATAACAGCAACAACGGGAAAGTAAGTATTGCGGGGGTTTATCATGACGAGTATGAGGGAACCAAATATTGGGGCTCTCCATGTTATCTTGAAGATGATAATGGTGATAAGCACACTGTTAGTTGTTTATATAACAAAGATTTAAGCGATAAAAAGCTGGAAATAATTGGCATAAACATAGAACCTAAAAAAATTCCTGATAATTATGAGGGCGCTGTGGCAGGTGATTATTGGCCTGGTTATATTAAAATTTTGGATTATTCCATAAAAGGGATCGTTTGTGTTAAAGAAGGTGAATATGTTGATCATCCGTCAAAAAATTCATTTGAGTGTTGTAATGGATTAAGCAAGACTAGCGCCCTTCCCGTGGATGATAATTGCGATGCAACTATTCCGAAAAATAGTCCAGGTATTGAACCTGGTTGGGTTTGTATTAATTGCGGCGACGGCAAATGCAGTGATAAATATGAGAATAAATGTAATTGTCCTGAGGATTGCCAAACGCAAACCAGCCAGATCAAAATGATATACAGCAAGGAATCTGCTTGGGGACCATGCGCTAATCCAAAAGGCGGTTGTTGGCAAAACGAATATTTATACCAAGACGGAAAATATGAAATTGTGACCATGAGTGGAGCAAAGACAAAAACGTTGAGTAAAGAAGCAATTAAAATGATTACTGATTATGTAAAATCTTCCGGTTTGTTAACAGACACCTGTGAGCATAGCCCTGTATTGGATTCAGTTATATATTACACGATACGTTTATATGATAAAGAGAATAAAATAACTTTTCCAGGCTGTAAGGATAAGTTGGATAAATTAGATAAATTAATAGAAATTAATAGTCTGGAAATATTAGATCGCCAAAAAATAATTGACAAAGCTAAAGTTAATTTGCATAACTGGCTTAATGAAAAAGATTATTACCAAGTAAATTTAGACGAGCTTGAATTACAGCATTTTGAAACGCCTGTATGCAGATATAATAACAGACAACCGATTAGAACTGGTTCTTGCTGGTCGGTAGGATATCCGGGTAGAAATATTATAGACGAAATTAACAGCATAGACGATGTTTTAGAAAAGCTTTATTACACATCCTTTCAGATAGAAAGTAATAATCAGTCTGGTTGTGGTCTTGTTGGCGGCGAAGTGTTAATAACAAATAGAGGCAGAATAATAGAAATTGACAAGATAGAGTTATGTATTGATGGTTAATTATTAAATAAAACGCAAAAACCAACCAAAAATGCCCATCCCCCCTTTAAAAAAGAAACAAAATCAAAGCTGGCGGAGCCAGCAAAATCAAAAGAAGAAATATTATATTTCTCGTTCTAAAGGATTGAATTATAACCGCGGCAGGCAAAGCAGAAAATCTTTTGATTTTAAAAATATTTTTAGCGACTCTTTAAAGAGAAAAGCCTTGCTTTTTATCGGCGGTTTTTTGTTGTTTAGCGTTTTAAGCGGAATTGTTTTTATTATGCAATTATCCAGGGATCTTCCCGACCCGAATCGCTTGCTTGACAGGGAAATCGCGCAAAGCACGAAAATTTACGATCGCACCGGCGAAGAATTATTATATGACATACATGGAGATGAACAGCGCACTATAGTTTCGCTGGATGATATTCCAAATCATTTAAAATGGGCGACAATTGCGGTTGAAGACCAAGATTTTTACAAGCACAAAGGCGTTAGTTTGTGGGCTATTTTCAGGACTTTAATTACCAATGTTTTGTATAAGCAAAAAGCCGGCGGATCAACGCTAACCCAGCAATTTATTAAAAACAGCGTTTTAACAAATGAAAAAAAATATACCAGAAAAATTAAAGAGGCGCTTTTGGCCTACAAACTGGAAAAAAGTTTTTCCAAAGATGAAATTTTGCAAATGTACTTTAATGAAATACCCTACGGCTCCACCGCGTATGGAGTTGAGGCTGCCAGCCGCCGTTATTTTGGCAAGGGCGTGCGCGGCATTAATTTGGCGGAATCGGCAATTCTTGCCGCCCTGCCAAAAGGGCCGTCTCTTTACTCGCCGTATGGATCAAATAAGGATTTATTAATTAAAAGGCAAATTAAAATATTAAATTTAATGGTTGAACAAGGCTATATTAAGCAAGAAGAAGCAGAAGAAGCCAAGAAATTCGCGCTTGAATTCAAGCCGCCGGCCGCGAATATTAAAGCGCCGCATTTTGTTATGTATATTAAAGAAATTCTTTCCGCGGCATACGGAGAAAAACAAGTTGAGCAAGGCGGCTTGAAGATCATCACCACGCTTGATTTATACAAACAGGAAATAGCAGAAGAAGTAATCTCCGAACTTGCGGAAAAAAATGAAGAAAATTATGATGCCACGAATGCTTCATTGGTTTCAATTGATCCTAAAACAGGACAGGTGCTTGCCATGGTCGGTTCGCGCGATTATTTTAATGAAGAAATTGACGGCCAGGTTAATATCAGCACCTGCGAAAGACAGCCCGGCTCATCTTTAAAGCCGTTAGTGTTTGCCGCCAGTTTCTTAAAGGGCTATACTCCGGAAACTATCCTTTATGACGTGGTTACTGATTTTTCCAATATAGATGGAAAACCTTATGAACCGCACAATTATGACGACAAGGAACATGGTCCCGTAAGCATGCGAAAAGCATTGGCAGGCTCTTTAAATATTCCGGCGGTTAAAGCCATATATTTGGCCGGCGTAAAAAATGTTTCCGATTTAGCAGGCGATATTGGCTATACAACTCTGTATGATCACGAAAGATACGGTCTTTCTTTGGTTTTGGGCGGAGCCGAAGTTAAACTTTTAGAGCATGTTAACGCTTATGGAGCTTTTGCCCGCGAAGGAATTTTACACCCTATTACCACTATTCTCAGGGTTGAGGATTCAAAAGGCAAAGTTTTGGAAGAATTTAAAAATGAAGAAAAAAGAGTGCTGGATCCAAAAGTCGCCCGTGAAATAAACAATATTCTTTCCGATAATAACGCGCGCGCTTATGCTTTTGGCGAAAGAAACTGGCTTACGCTTGGTTCGCGCCCTGTTGCCGCCAAGACCGGCACCACTAATGATTATCGCGATGCTTGGACAATTGGCTACACCCCGTCAATAGTTACCGGTGTTTGGGTGGGAAACAACGATAATAGTGAAATGAAAAGGGGAGCCGCGGGTGGAACCGTAGCGGCGCCGATTTGGCACGATTATATGGACAAAGTTTTAGGCGACACGCCGGTTGAATCTTTCCGAGAACCGGAAACAGTAAAAACCGGAAAGGCGGTTATTGACGGCGAAATTACTCCTGAAACAATTATTAAAGTTGATGAAATCAGCGGACTTTTAGCAACGGAATACACGCCGGAACATTTAATCAAGGAAAAGGCCTTTTTCCAGCCCCACAGCATTCTTTATTATGTAAATAAAAACGATCCTTTGGGCGAAAGACCTGAAGACCCAAATACTGATCCTCAATTTGAGCTTTGGGAAAGCAGAATTTTAGAATGGGCTGAAAAGCAAAAAGCCACCTCAACCGAACTTGTAACAGACGAACTGCCGCCTACTGAAGAAGATAATATTCATATCCCTAAAAACATGCCGCAAGTGGAAGTTATCAGCCCGACCAACAATCAAACTATTTTGGAGCCGATGCTTTTTTCCCGCATTACCGCTACTGCTCCGCGAGGAATTAATCGCGCCGAGTATTATATAAATGATAATTTACTGCATATCGCGAATTCTTATCCTTTTAATTTGGCAAAGCAAATCAGCTTTCTAAATAACGGTTTTCATAATTTAAAAATAAAAGTCTGTGATGATGTTGATAATTGTACGATTAAAGAAACTGAATTTAATTTAATTCTGGAAAATAATCTTAACAAGCCGATTGATTTTACTCTAAAACTAACTTCACCTACAAGCGGACTGGCTTTAAGCAATATTGATTTCCCATTAAGCCTTAAAGTAGAAATAAATAATCCCGAATATGTTTCTACGATTATTTTTTATTACATTGATGAAGAAACACACGAAAATAAAATCAGCGCTATTACGGACTTAAAAAATGTAAATGAATATTTGTGGGCTAAGACACCTGAAAGCGGCACTTATAAGATATTCGCGAGGGCGAATACATGGGCTAATAAAATTATTGAGTCGGGGCAGGTGGTTGTTACTGTGAATAATGTTGATTTGGGGAAGATTGAATAAAATAAAAAACCGCCATACTGTAGAGACGCGCCGCGGCGCGTCTCTACAGTATGGCGGTTTTTTATTTACTGCTTAATCGGCATAATGACATAAGAATAATTGCCGTTGTTTTCGCCTTTTAAAACACAAGGCGTGTTGCCGTCAACCACTTCAATAATAATTTTCTCAGAATCAATGTTATTAATTCCGTCTAAAACATATTTGTAATTCACGACTATGCCATTGTCTTGTCCGCTTATTTTCGCGTCAAGCTCTGTTATGTTTTCTCCTGTTTGTCCTGAAGCTGAAGAAACAATCATTTTGTTTTGATTTTCCGGAAAATCCAAGTTAATATCGTTAATTCCGGTCTTGGAAAAAAGCGCGGCCGCCTTTACAGCTCTTAACAAGTCTCCTCGGTTAATTTTCGCCTTGGTTTTGCAGTTTACCGGAATAATCTGCTTGTAGTCAGGATACTGCCCCTCTATTAAGCGTGAAACTATTTCCGTGTTGCCAATAGTAAATAATATTTGATTATCTGATAAATAAAAAGTTATATTATTGTCTTCATTCAGCTCTTCATTTTTTAGGACAGATATTATTCTAATAACTTCCTGCAAAGCTTTAGCTGGAATAATTACGTTTTTTTCTTCTTCCGTGTTGGTTTCAATATTAACGGTTTTTTCAGCCAAACGATAGCTGTCGGTTGCCGCCATAATTAATTCTTTTTTATTAAAATTAAAAAAAACGCCTGACAATTCCATTCTTGTTTCACTAACAGACACCGCGAACACAACTTGAGATAAAGCTTTTTTAAAATTATTTATATTGGTTTTAAAATAGACTTCTTTTTCAACCTCGGGAACAAGCGGATACTCTTCAGCGCTTTCTCCTTTAATTATTGTTTTATAGTTCTCGCATTTTATTAAAGCGTTGTTTTTATCTATTTCCAAATCAATTTTCTGGTTGGGAAGCAGGGATATATAGTCGGATAATATTTTCGCCTCAATTGTAAATTCACCTTCTTTTTCAATTTTGCCTCTTACGCGCGTCACTATGCCTATTTCCAGATCAGTGGTAATTAATTTTATGTCTCCGCCATGAGAAGATTTTATCATAACATTATTAAGAATCGGCAAGTTCGCGTTTTTTCCTGCAATATGGCCGACAATAAATAATCCGTTTTTTAAGTTTTCTTGTAAGCTTGAAATTTTCATATTAATTATCAGAATTGTTTATTAATTGTTTAATTGACTCTATATCTTGTTTTGTTTTTTCATTTTCTTCAAGTTCTCTTTTTATTTTATTAAAAGCATGCATCGCGGTTGTATGATCCCTGCCCCCAATCTCACTTCCTATTGTCGGATATGACGTGCCTTTTTCATCGCGCATTAAAAACATAATTATTTGCCTTGGATAAACTAATTCTTTCTTGCGGCTTTTGCCGATAATATCTTTCTCACTAATATTAAAAAACTTGGAAACTAAATCAATTATATTTTTATTGGTTATTGCCTTGCTTTTTGTGTTTACTAAAATACTGCCTAAAATATTTTTAGTTGATTCAATTGTCGGCTGGGAATTATTAAATTCATGAAAAGCGATAATCTTATTTAAAGCCCCTTCCAACTCCCTGATATTATTCTTAATATTTTCAGCTATATAATATAAAATCTTTTTTTCCAAAGGATAATTTTTTTCCCTGCATTTTGTTTCTAAAATAGCCACCAAGGTTTCAATGTCGGGCTGGGTAACATCAACTATCATTCCCCATTCAAAACGAGAGAGCAGCCTTTTTTCCAAAGAAGGAATTGCTTTTGGCTGCCTGTCGGAAGTTAAAACTATTTGCCTGTCAGCATGGTGCAGTTCATTAAAAGTATGAAAAAATTCTTGTTGCGTGCCGTCTTTGCCGGCCATAAAATGAACATCATCTATTAACAATAAATCAACATTCCTATATCTGTCTTTAAATTCTTTAGCCTTGCCGGTTTTCACCGAGTTAATATAATCATTGGCGAATTTCTCACAAGAAACATATAAAACTTTGTCGGTTTTAACGGAAACATCATGTCCAATCGCTTGTAATAAGTGCGTTTTACCCAAACCGACTCCTCCGTAAATAAATAACGGATTATACGCGTTTCCGGGATTAGCCGCGACAGCCTGGCAAGCCGCGTGAGCAAGTTCATTGCCCTTTCCGACAACGAAATTTTCAAAAGTATATTTATTATTTAAAGAAAATTTATTAATTGAAATACTGCTGTTTTCCTCTCTTTTTATTTTTATTTTTTTAAATAAATCACCGACAGGATTATTTTTTTTAATTTCAACTTTATAAAAAATTTCCTTAATATTTTTTCCGCTTACATTTTCCAAAGCCGCGCTAATTTGCTTGTGATATTTATTTTCCAGCCAGGCTTTTGTAAATGTGTTTGGTACGCAAATTACAATTTTATCATCTTCAAAGGAAGAAATAAATGTGCTTTTAAACCATGTTGTAAAGTTTGCCTTTGATAAATTCAACTCTACTTCGCCTAAAACCGCTTGCCAAATTTGATTATTACTCATAAATCAAAATTTTAATAATTTATTGTTTTTTAATATTTTTTATTATACCAGTTATTTTAAAAATTAAAAGCAAAAAAATGTTTACAAGTTGTTAATATAAAGTGGATATGTTTTTTAGGTTAATAACTGAAAATTTATATTATTTTTTTATTAACAACTGATTTTTTATAAATAATTTTTTAAATATATAATTAATAATAATAATAAGCGAGTGCTTAAGTTTTAATTTAATTTAATTTTTTACTAAACCTAGAAATAAAACAGTTGTTTTTATGTGTGTAAGAAATTAATATATGTTGTTTAAAACCTGGGCATATTTCAGTGCATAAAGCTAGTTTTTTTTAAATTAATAAATTAAGCACAAACAAAACACATTTAAAATATAGAATAATAACAGGATGTTCACAGGCTTATTTGGTTGATTATATTATGATTTAAAATTCCAAATTACAATTTACTTTTAAATTTTGCCAAGGCGTGAATTCATCGCGTAAAAATTTAAAATATCCGGCCGTAGCGATCATTGCCGCGTTATCAGTGGTATATTTTAAATTTGGCATACTGAATTTAAAATTATTTTCTAAAACCTGTTCTTTAAGTTGTTTTCGCAGTTCTTTATTTGCGGATACTCCTCCAGTAAGCATTATTGTTTTAACATTGAATTTATTAGACGCGCTAATGGTTTTTTTAATTAAAACATCAATTATTGCCTGTTGAAATTCAGCGCAATATTCAGGAGTTTTTTCTTTCCAGTTTTTATCATCTTCCAGCGCGTAGCGAATAGCGGTTTTTAATCCTGAAAAGGAAAAATCAAAATTATCAGAATTAATCATCGGTCTTGGTAGGTGGATTTCGGATTTATTTTTATATTTTTCAGCTTCAGTTGAAATAACAGGTCCGCCGGGATATCCAATTTCCATCATTTTTGCCGCTTTATCAAAGGCCTCACCTGCCGCGTCATCCCGCGTTTCTCCGATAATTTTGAACTTACCATAATCATCCATTAAAATCAACATAGTGTGTCCTCCGGAAACCGTTAAAATAATAGCTGGAAATTCAAAATTTTTATCGCGTGTTGTATTTTCTGTGTTATTAGCGCATGATTCAATAAAATTCGCGTAAATATGCCCTTCAATATGATTAATTCCGATAATTGGAATATTCCACGCGTAAGCCAAGGATTTGGCAGTTTCTATTCCTGTAATTAAAGAAGTGATTAAACCCGGTCCAATAGTAACGGCAATCGCGTCTAACTCAGGTTTTTTTCTATTTAAACCGGCTTTTTTTAAGGCTTCATTCACCACCAGCAGAATATTTAAAACATGCTCGCGCGCCGCCACTTCCGGCACTACTCCTCCGTATTTTTTATGTATTTCAATTTGTGATGAAACAATGTTGGATAAAATCCGCACAGATTTTCCATCACCCACAGCAACAGCAGCCGCGGTTTCATCACAACTTGTTTCAATTCCCAGTATTTTCATAAATTTTTTTAAAAATTTTACCACCCAAAATCATTAAAGTTCGTTTATAGTATAGCAAAAAGTTGTTTTGTTTTGCAAATTTTTAGCGAGCGGATTTTTTGATTTATAAAATTTTATTTTTTATGCTATAATATATTATATATAAAATTTATTAACTAATAAAAAACTATGAAAAAAACTTTAGTCATTATTCTTGTTTGCGCGTTTGTTTTTTCCGTATCTTTGGTTAGCGGAATTGCGGCAAGCGCCACAGACACCTTATCCGCCGGCACAGTAATTAAAGGCGAAGAGCTTTCCACTCTTTATTACATCGGCGAAGACGGAAAACGTTATGTTTTTCCAAATTCAAACATTTTTTTCTCTTGGTATGACGATTTTTCCGAAGTAGTGGAAGTTTCTTTGGAAACTTTATATGAATACCCTTTGGGCGGAAACGCCCGCTATAAACCCGGAGCTCTTTTAGTAAAAATTCAAACCGACCCGAAAGTTTACGCTGTTGGCAATAACGGTAAGCTTCATTGGATTAAAACCGAGCCAATCGCCAGGGCGCTTTATGGAAATAATTGGAATAAAATGGTTGATGATTTAGCAGACTCATTTTTTACAAATTATGAAGTAGGCGGCGAAGTTGGCACGGACGAAGATTTTGACCCAGTCACAGAAGAAACTGAAACACCAAGCATAAGTCATAATCGCGGTTTTAAGGATAAAGTTGTTGCGCAGACCAGAGACAGAAACGAAAGAATTTGCGGTCAATTGGATAGCGCTGTAAATCGCTTGCAAACACGGCTTGATCGCTGGGGAATAGAACTTCTGACCATAGGAGATGATTTAGTGGATATATGCTATGGCTTAAGCAGTAATGGTAAAATGACCGGCAACGCGCTGCGTTCCGTAAAAAAAGCTACTCTTTGCCACGAAGGAAAAACCATTAGTGTCGGCCTTTCATCTATCGGCGCCCATTTAAAACAGGGCGGTTTTATGGGGGTATGCGAAGATGATAGTACTGAACCAGACACAACAGCCCCTGAAATTACTGATGGTCCGGATGTAACCGCCAGCGGCACAACCGCGGTCATTACATGGACAACTGATGAAGAATCAGACAGCAAGGTAATTTATGCTGAAGGGTCATTTGCAACAGCCAGCTCAAGCGAAGCAACGAGCACCGATTTCGTTCTGGAACACAGCGTAGAATTAACTAGCCTTTCCGCTTCAACCACTTATTCTTATAAAGTTGAATCCAAAGACACGGCAGGCAACCTTGCGACAAGCAGTGAATCAACTTTCGTAATTAAATAAAACCCGCTTATTAATCTTTTTAAATAAGCTTAAAAGCCGTTTCAAGAATTTTGAAACGGCTTTTTGTTTTATCTTATTTAATATTAGCAAAATATATGCTTATCCACATTGACTAAAATCTTAATTTATGATATACTTATTTTATAAGCGTAGAGATACGCGAAAATAAAAATAAAAATAAAAAAAATGGAAAATCAAACAATTGAGGCTTGCGACCAGTCTCAAGAAAAACAAATTCCCTTTGGGGAAAAATTCGCCTATCTGGCGATTTCAGCGACAATTGCATACACCTACATGGTGATAAATGCGCTGTCCTACGTGTCGTAAATTTTTAAAACTATTTTTATTTCAAAAATATCAAAAACAACCCTAGCATGGGTTGTTTTTGTATTTGACATTTTTTTGACAAAAATTCAACAGAAATTAAAGGTGGTACAGCTTAATTTTTGTTGATTTT
>JAGLIO010000049.1 GCA_023142915.1 Candidatus Parcubacteria bacterium
AAAACGTTCGCGGAGCTGTTCACGCGCCTGCTCCGGCGCTTCCGATAAACACGCCTGTGAAAGTTACGACCGGGAAGCCGTTCAGTGCTTTTGTCAAGTTCGTGCTCCGGTCGTTGCGCCCGCTGGCGCGGGCTATGTCAATGATTAATTGTTTTAGCGGAAATTTACTATTTGTTATCTTTAAGTTTAATTCTTGATTTATTAGATTTCATTTTTTATTTTAATATTTCAGAAAAATATTGATTTTAAATAATAATTGAATTTAAGCTCAAAAAGTGGTATATTATATACAAGCTAACAACTTAATTATTTAGAATATTATTTTATAAAAATAATTATATGAATAAATTTTTTATTGAAATTATAAAAATTTTAAAAAAAGATAAAAGGCTTTTTTCTAAAGATGACAATAAGCTTTTAAAAGGTGAGCTTATTTCATTGATAACGAAAGATGATGAAAAATTATTAAATTTATTGGCTTCAAGCAAAGAAGTTGAAAAAAGATTTTTCAAAAAAATTGGCAAGATAACTATTTTTCAAAAAGAAAAATTTTTGCAATTAGTCACAATGAATGAATTTTTGCCAGATTCTTTTACTGCCTTTGAAGTGAGTATTGGACTTTCGGACAATAAAAAATTTATTTCCGCTCAAGAAGATATTTCTTTGGTTTTTCCGCATAAAGATTGTATTTTGGAGGGTGGGCAAAAAAAGGAAGATGCTAAAAGAAATGAAATTTTTTATAACACAGTTCTTGCTCCAGATGAAATAGATAGATTAAGGGAGCCAAAAGTTTTAACTAATTGTAAAAAGTTTGATAAAAAGGGCGAGCATAAAATAGAGAATATTTTTAAAAGTGATAATTTGGTTATTAAAGGCAATAATCTTTTGGCACTTTATTCCCTGCTTCCAAATTATAGAAATGAAATTAAATTAATTTATATTGATCCGCCGTATAATACCGGTAGTGATAGTTTCAAATATAATGACTCTTTCAATCATTCTTCTTGGTTGACTTTTATGAAAAATAGGCTTGAAATAGCCTTAGAATTATTAGATGATAATGGAGGCATTTTTATTTCAATAGACGATAGAGAATTTGCCTATTTAAAAGTGCTTTGCGATGAAATTTTTGGACAAAATAATTTTTTAGGAGATATAATTTGGAATTCAACAAAATCGATTACAAATACAGCAATAATTTCCGTTGCGCATACGCACAACTTGGTTTATTTTAAAAACATAAATTATATAATTAAAAATAGGAAAGAATTTAGATTACCCGAAAGTGGAGAGGGTTTTTTTAATCCAGATAATGACCCGAGAGGACAATGGAAAGCTGACCCATTTCAAGTTGGCGGTTGGAGACCGAATCAGCAGTATAAAATTAAAAATCCAAACACAGGAAAAATTTACAAACCAAATGATGACTGTAGCTGGAAAAACGATTTTAAAAAATTTCAAGAATTATTAAAAGACAATAGAATAGTATTTGGCACAGACGGAAAAGCCGGACCGCAAAGAAAAAGATTTTTATTTGAAGCATTGGAAAGGGGGAAAGTTTCAAAAACTATTTGGGATGATGTAGGCACAACAACAAATGGGACTCAACATTTAAATAAGTTATTGAAAAGAAATTTATTTTCAAATCCAAAACCAGAAACTTTTATAAAGAAAATCGTGGAGTTGGCAACAAAGGAAAATGACATTGTGCTTGATTTTTTTGCTGGTAGTGGGACAACAGGCGCAGTCGCCCATAAAATGAATCGCCAATATATATTAATAGAACAAATGGATTATGTACATAGATTACCAGAAGCGCGGCTTAAAAAAGTTATAGAGGGCGAGCAAGGCGGAATATCAAAATTGGTTAATTGGCACGGAGGAGGAAGTTTTGTTTATACCGAACTTCTTGAATGGAATCATAAATATATTAAAGAATTAGAAAGCGCTAAAAATAAATTGGCTGTCAAAAAAATAAAAGCAAAAATTGAAAAAGAACAATTTTATAAATATCAAATTGATACAAGCAAATTTGATAACAAAAAATTTGAAAAGCTTTCAGAAAAAGAACAAAAAGAGGTTTTGATTGATATGTTGGATATGAATACTCTTTATGTAAATATAGATTCAATAAACGACACAACTTTTGCGGTTTCCAAAGAGGATAAAGAATTAAACAAAAAGTTTTATAATCAAAAATAGCTATGAGTGAATACAAGCTATCAACAGAATACGACTCCTTGGAAAAAAGAGGACATATTCCAAAAGATATTCCCTCGCTTATTTTTGATAATATCAATCCAAAATTTCAATTAAGAGATTATCAAATAAGCGCTATTTCAAGGTTTACTGAATATTACGAAAATGAGCCGGAAAAAGAATTTCCAGTACAATTGCTTTTTAATATGGCAACAGGATCAGGTAAAACTTTGATAATGGTTACAATAATGTTATTTTTATATGAAAAAGGATATAGAAATTTTGTTTTTTTTGTTGATAAAACAAATATTATCAGAAAAACAATTGATAACTTCTTGAATAAAGAGTCGTCTAAATATCTTTTTAACAAAAGAATTTTTATTGACGGGCAAGAAGTTTTAGTTAAAAAGGTTGAAAGCTTTTCTGAAAGTTCTGAAAATGCTATAAACATAAATTTTTCAACCATTGCGGGGCTTCATTCAAAATTAAACAACCCAAAAGAAAATTCCTTGATATATAAAGATTTTGAAAAAGGAAAAACTGTTTTTATATCTGACGAGGCTCACCATATTAACGCATTAACAAAAAGAAAAAAGAGCAAGGAAGAATTTGAAAATATAACTTCTTGGGAATACACAGTCAATAAGCTCGTGAATTCTCATAAGGATAATGTTTTATTAGAGTTTACCGCTACAATAGACTGGGAAGATGAATATATTTTTGATAAGTATAAAAAAAGAGTCTTATTTGAATATGATCTTAAAAAATTCAGAGAAGATAAATTTTCTAAGGATGTATTTTTAATACAGTCAAATTCAAGCATTGAAGAAAGGATGCTTCAATCCGTTATAATTTCTCAATACAGGAGAAGAGTTGCCGAAAGCTATAAAATCGCGCTTAAGCCAGTTGTCATGATGAAGTCCAAAACGATTAAAGAATCTCAAGAAAATCATCAAAAATTTATTAAATTAATTCGTAGTTTAAAAGTTGCGGATTTAAAAAATATTGAAAAAATAGCCAAAGATATAATTGATGATGATAATGTTTTGAAAAAAGCATTTGATTTTTTTGCTGAAAATAAAATAAAATTATCTAATTTAATTGATGAATTAAAAGTTGAATTTTCAGAAGATAGATTAGTGGAAGTAAACAGCAACGAAGAAAGCGAACAAAAGCAAATATTGATAAACACCTTAGAGGAAGATGACAATGAGATTAGGGTTGTTTTTGCGGTGGATAAACTTAACGAGGGCTGGGATGTGCTTAATCTTTTTGATATAGTCCGCTTATACGGCACAAGAGATAGCGGAAAGCCCACAATTCAAGAAGCTCAGCTAGTCGGCAGAGGCGCGAGATATTTTCCTTTTACATTGAACGATAAAGATGAAAAATATTTAAGAAAATTTGATGAAGAAGAAAATCATCCGTTGAGAGTTATTGAGCAATTGCATTTTCATTCTATACAAGATCACAGATACATTTCAGAACTTAGAAAAGCCTTGATAAAAAGCGGAATACATAGAGATTCTGGAAGAGAAATAATTTTGAAAGTAAAAAATTCGTTTTCCAAAACTAAATTTTTTCAAAAAGGCGTTATTTGGAAAAATGAAAGAATTGTTAATAAAAGAGAAAAAATCAATTCAATATTTGATGTTGGAGTAGAGAAGAATTATAAAACAAGCATAGAGTCCGGTTCATCCTTTAGCCAAATATCCGGTTTTGGTGAAGACAAAGAGACTGCAAAAAATAATTCCAAAGTCATTAATATAAAAATTAAAACTTTTTCTCCGCATCTGATCAGAAAAATTTTAGACAAAATACCGTTTTATAATTTTGAAAATCTGAAAACATTTTTTCCGAAAATAAAATCAATAAACGATTTTGTTTCAAGCCCGGATTATCTCGGCGGAATTAATTTAGAGATTGAAACCGACAAAGAAAAAGTTGAGCTAAACAGGATTTTTTATAATTTGATTTCAATTTTTGAAAATATCAAAAACACCGTAAAAGCAAATACTTCAGAATTTCAAGGATCAAGAGAATTTATTCCTATTCCAGTTAAAGAAAATGTTGTTGATAAAAAAATGTATATTGAGAAGCCCAAAGACGGCTCGGAGCAAGAATTTGGAGTATCTATCATTAACGACAGCAACAGAATAAAATTAGATTTATCAGACAAAGATTGGTATGTTTATAGCGATGATTATGGCACTGATGAAGAAAAATATCTGGTTAAACTCATTCACGATAACATAGGTAAATTTGAAACCAAGTTTAAGGAAATATATTTGATAAGAAATCAAAAAATTATTGAGATTTACGATTTTGAAAAAGGCAGAAGATTTGAGCCTGATTATTTATTATTTTTAGGCAATGGAAAAAGCAAGGGCAGTTATTTTCAAATATTTATTGAGCCCAAAGGCAGACACATTGAAGAAGGCGACAAATGGAAAGAAAATTTTTTATTGAAAATAAAAGCGGAAAAAGAAGTTGTGAATTTATTTGAAGATGATAAATATATAATAGTCGGCTTGCCTTTTTATCAAGAAGATAATAAACTTGAATTTAAGAAAAGTTTGGGTGAGAAGATTGATGTTAAATTATAATTTATTAATAAAACATGATTAATTATATTTTCTAAAGTAAAAATATTTAGCGCGTAAAATGAGTTGCTTAAATAATACCCTTAAAAAAGGCATAAACGTAAAGATCTAATAAATTAATAATAAATATGATAAGAAAAAAAGGACGATTAATATCACATGAAGATTTTTTAATCAGAAATTATCACCGAAAAGAAGTGTTGTTAGATGTTATGAATAAAGCTGTAGCGGTAATAAGTGTTGTATTACCTATACTTGTTATAGGTATTATAGTTAATGCCTTTTTCGGTATTACTCGTTTCAACAATTTATCATTTTTAATATCATCTTTTTTAGTAGCTGTTGTAATAATTTTTTTTATTTTTTATTTTATCAAATTTAATCTTTATCCAAGAAATAGAAATTATTCAGCCGATGATATTTTGTCAGAAAAAGAAATAAAAATACGCAAATACATGGAAGAACTTAATATTGCAAGAGAGAAGGCGAGTGAAAAAGTAGAAAAAGAAAATAAAGAAAAAACAAGAAAAAACAAGAAAAAGGAAAGAAGCAGAGCTTTTAGGGGGGGGGTTTTGAAGGTACTTGACTATATTTAGAATAGGAAAGTTTTTTTATTTAAAATTTATTTGCCTTTTTGTATTAGTTGTGGCAATTTGTTCATTTTTTGTTTATTATTTATCTTTTTATTTATACAAAGCTCCACCCCTTGATAGAACTGTTAAAGAAATTGTAACTCTTGGTTTTTTTCTTAATATTCGATTCTTTATTTTTGAATCTTTGATTATTACGTTATTGGTATATTCTTTAAGAAAAATTTCGAATTATATTTCTATGATAGAAATTTATAAAGAAATGGAAATTTTACTAATTATGGATGTACAAAGACAATCAAATAAAGAAGGAAATGAACAAGGAATTGTTTCAACAGAATTTCAAAATAAATTTTTAGGATTATTGGATAAACATGAAGATTCGTTTTTAAAAAAGAAAGATGAATTGAAAATTAAAACATTCGCAGAATTAATTAACGCATTAAAGAAAGATTAATTATTAATTTTATCTTTAGTTATTTTTACTAATCTCACATAAAAAAGTTCGGAAGCTGTCCCTGTATGCGAGCAACACAGGACAAGCAGGCTCAAAAGAGCCTGTTTTTTCGTAATTACTTAGCTACTTTGTTTTGTTGTAAATTCAAATCTTAATTATTTTGAGTTTTTGTGTTATAATATTAATATGCGAAAAAAATTTAATAAAAATTTTATTTTAAAAACAATCTTTGTATTTATGCTTTTTGGGTTGTTTTTGTTTTTTAATAATGGCTATGTTTTAAGCGAAAATGAATCAGACGCGATTGCGATAAGAATTATTCCAAATTATGAGCATTACGGCGCTGATCAATGGTATAGAAATCAAAATTTTAGCGGCTCACCGCAAAGCATAATTGTTAATGGCTACGCCGGAATAAGGGATGGGCATACTGTTTATGTTAATGTTGGAAATGTAGCGCCGGGAGGAACCCTATATACTAATATTTACCTTATTACCTATAATCAAGGCGCGGAAAGCGCCACTTCTGATATTTTTGGCAATATTCTTAACCATTGGCAATTTAATACCAATATTTCAGATATTGGCCATTGCAGAGGAGAAAACAGCATTATTTGCGATTTGGATGAAGATTGTCCGATTGGAGATTTTTGCGATAGTTTTAAGTCTTTAGTGGTAAGAGACATAAAAAGACTGGAGGATTTGACGCTAATCAGGGATGTTTTAGAAAATTATTATAAGCAAGGTTATTATCCTCGCCTTAAAGCTGGAACTTATCTGCCAAATAAAACAATTTCCGTATGGCCAAGCTGGCAAGAAACTTTCAGTGATGAAATTGATTATAATTTACCGCTTGATCCTGTAAACAAGCTGGGGAAATGCTGCCCATCTGACGCTGATAATTGCGATAAAACCGGAAACTATAACGCAAATACATGTTGGGATGAAAATAAGAAAATTTTTGCAACTGATTTGCCGGATCAGCTGCCGGATAGCAGCTTGGTTTATTTTTACAATTCCTCAATTCTTGATTATAATTTATGCGCGTTTCTTGAATCCGGACTGGATATTGCCGGCAAGCAGTTAATTGACGCGTCATGTCCTGAAATTTGCATTGATATGGATGATGATGGATATGGGCTATTTGCCACTGACGCTTGCGTAAGCCATCCGAATATGGTTGACTGTGATGATACTAATGCCGATATCGCCGCCGGCGCCGCCGAGGTGTGTAATAACGGAATTGATGATGACTGTGATGGTTTAATGGACTGTGATGATCTTGAGCAATGCGCCGAAGATGTAAATTGTATTGTTATTGAAACTTGCGATTTTAATAATATTTGCGGCGCGACGGAAACTTGCGACAGCTGCCCGAAAGATTGCTGTCCTTGCGGAGACGGTGAATGCAATGAGGTTTTGGAATGCAGTGGAAAGATATTTGATTGTCCAGAGGATTGCAAATGCGGAAATGATGAAGTAAACTGCGGTGAAGAATGTGATGGCGAAGTTGATTGCGACAGCGATTGCACTTGGCTTATTCCGGAATGTACGGATATTGACCAGGATCGCTATATAAAAGAAACTACTAATGTGGGCAGTTGTGATAATGTTTGCGGTACAGATAATAATCAGCCATGTTTGGGAAATAATGATTGCGATGATACTAATAATTTAATTTTTCCGGGAAATCCTGATATTTGCGATGGGCTGGATAATAATTGCAGCGATCCTGATCATTCTGACGGGATTGATCCGGCAGAGATTGACGAAGGTTATAATGAAGAAAGCTGCGGTTATTTATGCGAGTTTGATTATGACGCGGATCGCGTTGGCGCTTTGCGCTGTTGCGGCGATGATTCCGGCGAGGGAGGGTTTGGCGCGAGTGTTTATGAAAATCCCGAATCTTCATGCGATGACGGCGTTGATAACGATTGCGACGGCACTTATGACAATGATACGTCTAATCCGGAAAATCCCGATACTGATTGCCTTGAATGCAATGCCGACAACAGCCTGAATGAATCTTTTTGGTATTTGTTTTCCGAAACTGATTGCAACCAATGCGATCATGACGGCGATGATGATGGAGATCAGTTTGGAGAGGACTGGAGCGCTTATTTCGGTATGGCAGACAAATGCGATTCTGATTGCGGGGTTGTTGACGTTAATGTCGCAAGAAGTGATTATGAAAACGGCAATGAAGTAAGCTGTGACGGAATTGACAATGACTGTGATGGTGAAGTTGATGAGGACTTGGCGCAGACATTTTATCTTGATAATGATGGAGACGGGGAAGGTAATCCTGATGTTTCTGGAGAATATTGTTCTGGATCGGAGCCTGTAAATTATGTGGATAATAGCGATGACTGCGATGACAGCAATGATCAGATTTATTCAGGGCAAACAGAAAATTGCGATGGAATTGATAACGATTGCGATGGCACCGTGGACGAAGGCTGTGTTTCAAGCGATTATTGCCGTGATAGCGATGATGACGGTTATGGAGATCCTAACGACATGGTAAGCGATTTTTCAGCGCCAGATGGATATGTATCCGATTGTACTGATTGCAATGACGATCCGGACGCTGGCGGAGCTTTTTGCTGGCCGGGCAATCTTGCCGGTGAAACTTGCGACGGCTATGACAATGAGTGCGATGGTGAAGTTGATGAGGGATGCGATGATGACGGCGATAATTTTTGCGACAGCGCGATGCTGTGGTTTAACACGACATTGATTTGCGATAATACAATAATCGGTCCAAACGGAGATGATTGCGATGATAACGGAATAAATGCCGCTGATAGATTTCCAGGCAATCCAGAAATATGCGATGGCATTGACAACGATTGCGATTCTAACACGGCTGACGGCAGCGGAAATATTTTTTATGAAGCAGATACGGAAATAACTTGTGATGATAACGAGGATAACGATTGCGACGGCGATGTTGACGCGGATGATTCTGACTGCGCCAATTATTGCGAGCTTCCTTTTGAATTTCCTTGTGAATTCAATTAATGAAATAATAAAAAAATCCGCTTGCTTAATAATTGGCGGATTTTATGTTAATTTTATTAAAAGTTAGCTTACAAAAAAATAAATTACAACGCTTACAAATAAACCGATTATTGACCCGATAAATACTTGCGCCGGCGTATGTCCGATTTTTTCCAGTAAGTATGGATATTTTGCCTCCAAAACATCATCATCCCTTAAATCTTTTACTAAAATATTTAAAATATGCCCGTGCTGTCCTAAATATCGCCTTATGCCAAGCGCGTCGCGAATAACTATAATAGCTAAAATAATACTCATGGAAAACAACGGAGACTTTAGCCCTTCTTCAAGACCGATAATCGTTGCAAGAGATACAATCATCGCGCTATGTCCTGAAGGCATTCCCGAATATACCATTAAATTTGCCAAGCTGAATTTTTGATGATTGGATTTTAGAAAAAGTTTTATTATTTGAGCTGTAAACCCCGCGATTAAGGGGGCAAGAAGTATATGGTAAGACATAGTTTTATATTTATTATTTATTTATGATAGATTTTATAGTTGCAATTTTGTTTGGTTTAATTCAGGGGGTAACGGAATTTTTACCAGTTTCAAGTTCCGGGCATCTTTTATTGACGCATAAATTTTTAAGCCTGCCGATTGATAATGAATTGGCTTTTGACATTGTTTTGCATTTTGCCACTTTTTTGGCTGTGTTTTTATATTTTTTAAAAGATATTGTAAAAATATTAAAGTCCTGGTTAAAAAGTTTTTCAGGAAAAATTGATGAAAACGCGCGTACGGGCTGGCAAATAATTTTAGCTACTATTCCAGCGGCTTTGGCAGGATATTTTTTAGAAGATATAATTGAGAATAAGCTTCGTTCTGTTTTTGTCGTTGTTATAATGCTTTTTACTGTGGCTCTACTGTTTATAATATTTGAAAAAATTAAAAACAAGCAAAAAGAAATTTCAGCCATTAATTGGAAGGAAACCTTAATAATCGGCTTTGCCCAGAGCCTAGCTTTAATTCCGGGAACTTCCAGATCCGGTATAACCATTATAGCAGGTTTGGGAGTTGGTTTAAAGAGGGAGGCGGCAGTCCGCTTTTCTTTTTTATTATCCTTGCCGATTATATTGGGCGCAAGCATAAAAAAAATTCCGCAATTATTTGACACCGGACTGAGCAGCTATGAATTTTCAATATTATTAATCGCCTTTTGCGCCTCATTCATTTCCGGCTGGCTGACAATTAAATATTTCCTGCGTTTTGTAAAAAAACATTCTTTAATTTCTTTTGCCTTATATAGAATAGCATTGGCGATAATTGTTTTGTTATTGTTTTTGTAAATGAAAATAAAAACTTATAAAATTTATACACTAGGCTGCAAGGTTAATCAATATGACTCGGCTGATTTGAAAAAGCGTTTAAACAAAATCGGTTTTGAAGAAAGGAAAAATTTTGTTGATCTAGCTATCGTAAATACCTGTGCTGTTACAAAAACGGCTATTCGGAAGAATAGCCGTATGTTTAATTTGGCTAAAAAAGAAAATCCCAAAGCAAAGATTATTGTTATGGGGTGCTGGTCGGAAATAGATGATAAAATTTTAATAAAAAATCAAGCCGATTTAATTTGGGGAGTGGGGAATTATAAGGAATTGATTAAACGCGTAAAAAGATTTTTTCCAGAGCTAAAAGAAAAAAATAAATTATTAGATAATATTGTCAGCACTGGTAAATCGCGATATTTTTTAAAAATTCAGGATGGCTGCGAGCAATTCTGCTCTTATTGTATAATTCCTTTTACGCGTGGTAAGTTAAAAAGCCGTCAATCGCGAGAAATTATCACGGAAGCTGGGTTTGCCGTAAAAAACGGGTTTAGAGAAATTATTTTAAGCGGAATTCATTTGGGATTGTATGGACGGGAAAAAGATTTTAAAGAAAAAATTAATTTAGTTGAGTTAATAAAGAAGTTATTAAAAATTAATAATTTAGAAAGAATAAGATTAAGTTCAATAGAGGTAACAGAAGTAACGGATGAATTAATTAATTTAATGCGCGATAACAAAAAAATATGCAAGCATTTGCATATTCCTTTGCAAAACGGCTCGGATAAAATATTAAAATTAATGAATCGTCCGTATAAACGCGCCTATTTTCAAAAAAAAGCTGAAAAACTGCGAAAATATATGCCGGATATAGCATTAAGCACGGATGTGATTGTCGGTTTTTCCGGAGAAACAAAAAAAGATTTTCAAGACACTTATAATTTTGTTAAAAAAATAAAATTCAGCCGTTTGCATGTTTTTCCTTTTTCAGCCCATGAAAAGACCAAGGCCTTTAATTTTCCTAATCATTTGGACTCAAGCGTCATTAAGGAACGCGCTAAAAAATTAAGGGAATTGGGAAGGGAATTAGAGAAAGAATATAGAAAGAAGTTTATAGGTAGAGATTTGGCGGTTATTGTAGAATTTAAAAATGGCGAGTATTATATCAGCAAAACAGAGTATTATTTTGATATTAAATTTAAAGATGTTGATATTGTTGATTTTTGTGGAAATAAGGATGGTGATTTGGTGAAGAAGAAGATAGTTGTGAAATTCTAATACTATTTTTAAGATATTTTTTGGCATTTTAAATATAGTATGCTATTATTATAAATATCATAATAAAATGAAAGTAATTTCAAAAAAATGAAAGTAATTTTATAAATAATATAAAAAAATATGAACAAAATAACAAAAAATTGTGAAAAAATAATACTATTTTTAGGAGATTATCCTGAAAAAAAATTTTTTAGCAAAGAAATCGCCGAGAAATTGAATATTAGCTTAGGCGGAACGCATAATGCTTTAAAGTATTTAACTAAAGAAAAAATAATAGAACAAGAACAAAAAGGCAACATGAAATTTTATTGTATTAATGAAGAAAATCCATTAGTTAAACAATTTAAAATAACGGCAATTATTGAAGAATTATCATTATTAATAAAAAAAATTAAAAATGATTGCATAAACATCATTTTATTCGGTTCAGCATCAAGAGGAGAACAAACAGCAGATAGTGATATTGATTTATTTATTTTAACGCACAGTCCTGAAGCGGTAAAATTAAAAATTGCTAAAATTAAAAATAAATTAATAATTAATCCGATTATTAAAACTCCAAATGAATGGAGCGAATTAGAAACAAAGGAACCAGAATTTTATAATGAAGTAAAGCAGGGAATTAAATTACACACCGACTCAGTCGGTGGACTTTGATTAACAAGCGAACTTCGTCCTGTCAACTAACCACCTTAATTTGTCATCCTGGAATTTTTTCTTGGAGC
>JAGLIO010000005.1 GCA_023142915.1 Candidatus Parcubacteria bacterium
TGGCTGTTAATTTTTGAATAAAAATATAAGTTATCGCCATTTTTATCCAACTCAATATTTTGAATTGTATCAAGCGTGATTAATTTTATTATATTATATTTTTCCCGATTATCCAATTCAATTGAATATATGCTGTTTGGCGTATTGTAGATTGCGTAGTTATTGTTTGGGTGCCAAATAACGCCTTTTATTTCTTGGCTGATTCTTGTTAGTAAAGTATTTTTTCGTGAATTTAAATCATATACCCATATTTCATGTTTGTTGGCGTATAATAATTTTTCATTATCAATCCAATCAATCAATTTGACGTTGCCAAGAGTTTCCCTGATGGGGCGAAAAGAGGAATTCGGGTCAATAATATAAAAAATCTCATGGTTTTTATCGTAGATATTAAGATAATTATTATGCGCTAAAAAAGAATAATTTGAAAGCGGTAAATTTAATATATTGTTTTCTTTTTTTTCTTTTGGCTTAATTTTTATTAAATTAGCGGAAAGATGGTTTTTTTTGATTATATAAATTGCTTCGTTAAGATAATAAAAATCGTTAATTGTATCGTTTTTAATAATCACTTCACTGCGTTTTGACGCAAGATTGTATTTATTCAAATTATTTTCATCAAGATAAAGAATTGAATTGCTGTCTTCCGCCCATTTTATATTTTTAATATTATCGCCAATTTCTTTTTTTAGATTATTTTTAATTTCTCCTGTTTTTGCGTCTAGAATAATATTGTTTATCAATATTTTTTTATTGTCTAGTGACCATTGAATTTCAAAATTGTTAAGAATTTGAATGGGAGACGATGAAGCGTTAATTGAAAAAGTTTTTATTGCATCGTCATTATTTAAATTAATAATCCCGTATTTATCGTTTGCAAAAGCGATAATATGTTCTTTATTTTTAGAAATATTTTGATATCTGTATTCCCCGTTAATTAAAATTAATGGGCTGTCTTGTTTAAACAATGTAACATCTTCAATATAAGTGGACTCGCCTGATTTTATGCTTAATTTTTTTTGCCAATCCCAATAACCCTGCTTGCTGATTTTAACATCATATTCTCCAGGACTTAAGTTTTTTATTTTTACCGGAGTGCTAAGATATTTATCGTTATTTTTTAAAATCTTATTTATAAATTTTTGCTGTATTTTTTCGTTTAAAAAAATTTTAGCTCCCTTTGGTTCAGTGTCAACAATTAAAATTCCGGTTTTTTGAATTTTTAATCCTGAAGAAAGTTTGTATCCGGAAGCGTAAAATGAAATTAACGGGGTTAAAATACAAAATAATAGTATAAAAAAAATATATAAAATTCTTCTTGTTTTTAGGGTCATAGTATTTTGATAATTATATTCTTAAAGTGCCTATGCGCGTTATATCGGCGCCCAGTTTGCGAAAGCGGCCGTCTATATCTTCGTAGCCTCTGTTTATTTGGTATATATTATCTATTTCAGTTTGTCCTTCGGCAATTAACGCCGCGATTAATAGCGTAATTCCGGCCCGCAGGTCAGGGCTTATTAATTTTTTGCCATACAATTTACTGGGACCGTTTACTACTACGCGATGAGGGTCGCACATTATCATGTCCGCTCCCATCTGCATTAGCATATCCGTAAACATAAGCCTGCGGTCGTAGATGGTTTCATGAATCAGGGAAGAACCGTTGGCTTGTGTCATAAGCAATGTAAATGGAGGCTGTAAATCAGTGGGAAACCCAGGATATTCTTTTGTTTTGATATTGTAAGGCTTGATATTTTTTGCAGGCATAATTTTGACAAAATCTTTGCCGTAATCAAAGGGAATACCAACCATTTTAAATATATTCAAAAGCATTAAAATATGTTCGGGGTTGCAATTTGTTATGTTTATTTCAGATTTGGTTACTGCCGCCATTATCGCGAATGACCCGGTTTCTATGCGGTCGGGAATTATTTTAAAATCACCGGCGTTTATTTTTTTTACTCCTTCAATAATAATATTCGGTGTGCCTGCTCCTTTTATTTTAGCTCCTTGAGTGTTTAAATAATCAGCCAAGGCTTTTATTTCAGGTTCCATTGCGCAATTTTTGAGTTTTGTAATTCCATCAGCCAGTACGGCGGTTAAAATAAAAGATTCTGTTCCTGTAACGCTTATTACCGGGAAAAAATATTCGCAGCCTTTCAATTCTTTTGCTTTAATGTGATAATATTTTTCATGTTCCGTGATTTCCGCGCCTAAAGCTTTAAAGCTATTAAGAAATATATCAATTGGCCGTCCTCCTCCGGCTCCGATAACGCATCCTCCCGGATGCGGAAATTTAACCTCGCCAAATTTTGCCAAAATAGGACCGGCAAACATAATAGAGGCGCGAAACTTATTGGCAAATTCCGGAGCAAGTTCTGTTTTATTAATATTTTCGCAAGAAATCTCAACTTCATTTTTAGATTTTTTTACATCAGCGCCTAAATCATCGATAAGATCAAGCGCCATATTTACATCTTCAATTTGCGGCAAGTTGCTTATTAAAAATTTTTTTTTAGAAAGAATCGCAGCGGGAATAATTTTTAAAGCGGCATTTTTCGCGCCTTTTACTTTAATTTCACCGGATAATTTTTTCCCGCCGTTTATAATAAATTTTGACATATATTTATGATATTTTTATACCCCAAGGGTGCCCCGCAGGAAATGCCCTTGGGGCGCACTTTCTTCGGGGCGTGATTTATAATATTAGTATAGCTTAATTTTGGTTTAATTCAAAGGGGGTAATGGGTGCGGTATATGGTTGTTGAAAATAGTTTATTTTGGGTGGTTTTTGGGAATTTTGTTATTGACTTTGTGTGTTGAAATTGGTAAATTAGAGATAGGTTAAATAAAAATTTTTATGAAAAAAGAGCTTATTGTAAAAAATATAAATGTAAATTTTTTTTCTCAAAGCGATGAGGATTTTATTTCACTTACGGATATTGCAAAATACAAAAATAAAGAAACAACAGGATTAGTGATTTCTCACTGGCTGAGTACTAGGTACACTGTTGAATTTATGAGTTTATGGGAACAAATGCATAATCCAAATTTTAATGTTACTGAATTCCGTAACATTAAAAATGAATCCGGTTCAAATGGTTATGTTTTATCTAGCAAACAGTGGATTTCCAAAACAAACGCCATAGGGATTGTTTCTAAGGCAGGACGATATGGCGGCGGCACTTTTGCGCACAAAGACATTGCTTTTGAATTTGCTTCTTGGATTTCCGCGGAATTTAAGCTTTATTTGATTAAAGAATTTCAAAGATTAAAAGAAGGGATTTATAGGTTTTATAGGTTGACGGTGGAGGAAATTGGGATTGTTGAAAATAGTTTATGAATTTGTCTTGAACTATGATTAAAATGATTAAATGATGGGCTATGATTTTATTTTATAGTTTGTTGGTGAAATTGGAGTGGTAAAACAATCATAGTTTTTATGGTAATCAGGAAATCATAGTTCAGAATAGTATTGACCGAAGGATGAGGAGGTTAAAATTGTTGAAAATAAATAAATTATATGTTTGTTAAAATAAAATTTATTCAGAATATAAAAAAGTGTTTTAAAAAAATTAAAAATTGTTTTTACGTTTTAAAATATTTTTATGTTGAGGCAAGGGGATTAGTGTTGGTGATGTTTATAGCTACTGCGTTTATTTTAATTTATATATTTACAAATGATTTGCCAGAAATTATTCCATTTGGTTCAGAATTAATAATCGCTGTATATAACATTTCAATTGCTTTTTTAATTGGTGTCATATTGTATTTTTTGCAGATTTTTTTACCAAAGATCAGAAAAAGAAAAAATGCGCAAAGAGAATTAAATATAATAATTAATGATTTAACAAGATTAATTAGTTTAATTATTGAAAATTATTATTCTAGCCAAAAATTATGGGAAATTAAATTTTGCGAGAATCCAAGCAAATATATTTATAACAATATGGATGAAATTTCAAAATATATTGAAGATAATTTAAAATTAGACGACATCATAAAATTTAAATGGAATAAAGAGAAAAAATTAACATTACGCAACGAATTTTTTAAAACCGTAAATAAATTTAATGTAGATTACAGAGAGATTAGATTAAAATATGGCGATTATTTAGAGAGTAAAACTTTTGATAATTTAGAGCAGATATATAGAAATTATATTTTTATTTACATAAGAGAGCAAGATTATTTAAGCCAGGACCATATTAATAAATTTACGATTAAAAAATTATTGGAAAATATGTACAAGACTCAAGAAACGGCGGATAAAATTAATAATATTTGTAGATAAAAATATACAAACCCGTAGGAACGCGCCGCGGCGCGTTCCGGTGGACAACAAATAAACCGTCATTTATAAAATTAGACAAATTTGCAATAATCAAATCATATTCATGAAATTATTGAAATTGACAACCGTAGGAACAGGGCACTGCCCTGTTCGGCGCGTGAAAAACGAAAAAATTATAAATATTATAACAAAAATCATAAAACCGCAGATAAAAATAATATGGCAAAAACAGGGTAGTGCCGCGGACAGAACAGGGCAGTGCCCTGTTCCTACGAATAACAAATCAACCGTTAAAATAAAAACACCAACCATATCAACAAACCCACAATCGCATATTAAAAACCGCGCCAACCGTTAGAACCGAACGCGCCGCGGCGCGTCCCTACGATAATGGCGTGAAAATTGCAGGAACGAAAAATTTTGCGGTTCTATGCGGAAAATTAAAAAATAATCATAGCCCATCATTTAATCATTTTAATCATAGTTCAAGACAATTTATAAAAAAGTAACACCCTGCGGTCTCTGCCGCAGGGAGGGGTTCACAATTTTTTTAAAATAATCCCCAAACCACCAAAACCCCATTCTGAATTTTCAAACAACACCAAACCGTAGGAACGCGCCGCGGCGCGTTCCGGTGAACAACAAATCAAACCATCAAACAATCACACCAACAACGCCAACAAACCCATAATTATATATTTAAAAACCGCGCCAACCGTTGAACCAAACGCGCTACGGCGCGTTTATCCATTTAATATTTAACAAAATATAAATCTATAAATTCATGAAAAAACAAATCATAAAATCGTTAACTAAAAATTTTGAATCGCATGTTAATAAAACGGAAAACGGCATAGAATTTTGGCTTGCGCGCGATTTGCAAAATTTATTAGGTTATACGGATTGGCGAAATTTTTTAAAAGTAATTTCAAAAGCAAAAACAGCATGCGAAATATCAGGAAATGAAGTAAGTGATCGTTTCGTTGACATCAGCAAAACGATAAAAATGCCTAAAACTGCTAAAAAAACGGTGCTTGATATAATGCTGGACAGATATGCTTGTTATTTAATAGCGCAAAACGGCGATTCAAGAAAAGAGGAAATTGCGTTTGCGCAGACATATTTTGCAACGCAGACAAGAAAATTTGAAATTATAGAAAAAAGGATTCAAGATACGGAAAGATTAAAGGCAAGACAGAAATTAACCGAGACAGAAAAGGAATTTTCAGGCGTTATTTTTCAAAAGACGGGAAGCGATAAAAATTTTGGCTTAATCAGAAGCAAAGGAGACAGAGCATTGTTTGGATATGTTACCAATGAGATGAAAAATCGTTTGAACGTTCCGCCGAAAAGAGTGTTGGCGGATTTTCAGCCGACTATTATTTTAAAAGCAAAAGATTTCGCAACTGAAATAACGATTTTTAATTCCAAGGAAAAAGATTTGAATACCGAAAGGCAAATTTCAGAAGAGCATATCACAAATAATAGGTCAGTTAGAAAAACTTTAATTTCCAGAGGAATAACCCCGGAAAAATTGCCTGCGGAAGAAGATATTAAAAAAGTTGAAAGAAAATTAAAATCTGAAGATAAAAAAATGCCAAAAACAGTGAAAAAGTTAAAATAATAATCATAGCCCATCATTTAATCATTTTAATCATAGTTCAAGACAATAAAAAAATGTACGTACAAATGTACGTACATTAAAATCAGAGAAAGAAAAATAAATTTAAAATTTGCCATCAAGGGTTAATTTATGTTACTATAAATTTATAGTCAAGGAATTTGAATATTCCTGACTACTGTTATTGCCCTTTGGGCATAACTTGTAATATTTTATAAAAAATTACATTAAAATATGTAATTTTTGTTTTATGCGATTTTTATGGAAAAAAATAAAGAAAATAAAAAAGAAAAAATAAATTTTAAAAGCTATAAAAGATTTTTATTTATAATTTTGGTTATATTATTAATGCTTTTGAGTTTTGGCGGAGGCATTTATTTAACTACAAAAAATGAAATCGCCAAGCAATTAGCCACTGAAAAAGTAATTTATGCTGGCAAGCTTCTTGGAAAATATCAAGAAGAAAAAAGCGGAATGCTTTCGCAAGATATTGATTTTAGCTTATTTTGGGATACCTGGGATGCTTTGCAAAGCCAATATGTTGACCATGAAGAAGTAAACGATAAAAAACTATTTTATGGAGCTTTAAAGGGCATGGTGGCGTCGCTTAAAGACCCTTATACGGTTTTTATGGATCCGAAAATCGCCAAGGATTTTTCTGATGATTTGGCCGGAACTTTTGAAGGAATCGGCGCCGAAATTGGCATTAAAAATGATATTTTAACCATTATCGCGCCATTGCCGGATATGCCGGCTGAAAAAGCAGGGCTTAAGGCAGGGGATAAGGTTTTTAGCATAGACGATGTAAGCACGCAGGGAATGTCAATTGACGAGGCAGTGAATAGAATCAGGGGACCGAAACAAACAGAAGTTATTTTGTCAATTTCCCGCAAAGGTTTGGACGAAATTAAGCAAATTCCAATCATGAGGGGTAAAATTATTGTTAGCAGCATTAGAACTGAAATGAGAGACGATAATATTTTTGTTATTAAGATATTAAATTTTAACAATGATACAGAATTGGCTTTTAACAGCGCTGTCAGAGAAGTTTTGGATAAAAATCCGGATGGAATAATTTTGGATTTGCGCAATAATCCCGGAGGGTATCTTGATACCGCGATTGAAGTTGCCAGTGAATGGGTAGAGGAGGGAATTGTCGTTACTGAAAAATATAATGAGGAAAGAAAAATTGAACATCTTGCCCGCGGACGCGCCCGCTTAAAGGATTTTTCAACCGTTGTTTTAGTTAACGAGGGTTCGGCATCAGCATCGGAAATTGTTTCCGGCGCGCTGCAGGATAATAATTTGGCAAAATTAGTCGGCAAAAAAACTTTTGGCAAGGGTTCGGTGCAGTCCTTAACATATTTGGATGACGGCTCTTCAATAAAAATAACTGTTGCAAAATGGCTGACTCCAAGCGGCAGAAGCATCAACGATGAAGGAGTTGACGTGGATTATGATATTGAATATTCATTTGAAAATTATAATGACGGTCTGGATCCGCAGCTTGAAGCGGCAGTCGGAATTTTACAAGGAAATCCGCCGGAAATTTCAACTGAAAATGCAAGCGGCACTGAAGAAATTATTAACTAAAATAATAAATATATGACAAATGGTTTGGGGCGCGGTTTAGGCTCTTTAATACCCAATAAAAAAAATCAATCAGCGGCAAATTTCGTTGCCGGAGTAAAGGCAGGCGCGAATATTGAAAATAATACTTTAGAGCTGGATATTGATGATATTAAAGTGAATTCTTTGCAGCCAAGAAAAAAATTTAGCGATATTGATATGGATGAACTGGTGGAATCAATTAAGGAATACGGCGTAATTCAGCCTTTGATTGTGGCTAAAAAAAAGATTGGAGACAAGTATGAGTTAATAGCTGGCGAAAGAAGGCTGCGCGCCTCAAAATTGTCAGGTTTAAAAAAGGTGCCGGTAATATTCAGAGATGTAAATGAACAGCAAAAACTGGAAGTGGCTTTAATTGAAAATATTCAAAGAGAAAATCTTAGCCCCATAGATTTAGCCGAAGCTTATCAAAAACTGGCAGATGAATTCAATTTAACCCAGGAAGAAATTGCCAAAAAAATGGGCAAATCCCGCCCTTCCATAACAAATACTTTGCGTATGTTAAAATTGCCCGGGGAAATCCAGATTGCTCTGATTGACGATAAAATTACCGAAGGGCACGCGAAATATTTAATCGGACTTGATACAGAGGTTAAACAGATGACTTTATTTCGCAAGATACTTCATAATAATCTATCTGTTAGCGACACGAATAATGAAATTAAAAAAATCGGCGGCACTAAAAAAGCGCGTTTAAAGATAAATTATGCTGATAAGGATAAAGAATTTGCTTTTCGCGAATTTTTTGGCGCTAAAGTTGAGGTTAAAAGAAAAGGCAAAGGCGGACAAATTATTATTGAATTTTTTTCAGATGATGAATTGGGAGAATTAACCGCAAAAGTAAAATGACGATAAAAATTTTTAATTACCACTCAATAAGGCACGCGATTCATAGCCGTTATTATGATTTGGTAATCGCGGATACTTTGAGAAGCGCCGCACTATCAATGGTTGTTCTTTTCGTGCCTTTGTTTTTACTTGAAAAAGGCTATGAAATCGGCATAGTGGCGGTTTATTATTTAAGCTTTTATATTTTATCAATAATAGGGCATTATGCTTTATTAAAAGTCATAAACAGAATCGGAATTAAAAAAAGCTTGGTGATTAGCTACGCGACTGAAATAATTTTTTGCGTTGTTTTATATAATTACGAGAAATTAGCCGGAGCTTTTGGCAATAATTTTTATTTTTTATTTTTAATCATACCGGCTGTGGCGGCAGCTGTTTTTTATTGGACTGCCCATCATATTTATTTTTTTGCTTCCTCGCACGCTAAAAACGAAGGCGCCAAACTTGGTTTTCTTTACGCGATTCCTACTGTTTTGGCGATTTTTATGCCTTTTTTAGGCGGTTTTTTAATTACCGCGTTTGGTTTTAAGTTAACATTTGTTATTAGCATAATTTTGTTAATACTCGCGTCATTTGTTTTATTTTTGTCCAGAAGCATAAACGCGCGAATTGACATTCAGACTGAAAAAATATTTGATTTTTACAAGGATAATAAAAATTGGATTTATTTTATACAAGGTGTTGATTTTTTTGTGGCAGGAATAATTTGGCCGATTTATATGTTTGTTATGTCAATTAGTTTTTTATCAATGGGATTTATTTATATTTTTGCCAACGCCGCTGATGCGGTTTCTTGCTACGTAAGCGGAAAAATATCAGATAAAATCGGTACAAGAAATTTAGGCAGATTTGGCGTAATTGTTCATGCTATTTCTCTTGCTTTAAGGGCTTTTTCTGAAAAAGTATTTTCAATGTCAATAATTTTAACATTGGGCGGCTTATCTAGCGCGGCAATGCAGGTTTCTTTAGATTCAGCATTTTACAAGCATTCGCATAAAAATATCGGCAGCGCGATGATGAATCGAGAATTATATATGCATTTAGGCAGAATTTTTATGATTTTGTTTTTTTTGTTTTGCTTGCTGATTTGGAGTATACATATATCGTTAATAATCACAATGCTATTTGCCGCTTTTATTGTTTTTATGTCAAATTTTATTATTAAAAAAGATAAAGTTATTATAGATTAGGGCTAAAATACTTTTAATTTTTTATAAATTCAAGGAGATTTTACTTGATTTTTTTATTGCAAAAAACGCGTAAAGCATATATAATAAAATATATTTTATAAAATAAATTTATATATAATAAATGAGCTTTGTCCACCTTCATGTTCATACGCATTATTCGTTATTAGACGGTTTGACCAAGTTTGATGAATTAATTGCAACCGCTAAAGAGCAAGGATCTCCTGCAGTGGCTATTACCGACCATGGTGTTATGTATGGCGTGGTTGAGTTTTATCAAAAATGCAAAAAAGCCGGAATCAAGCCAATAATCGGTTTTGAAGGCTATATGTCGCCGAATTCCCGTTTTGACAAGGCTTCAAAAAGCGATGAAAAGTCAAATTATCATATTCTGCTTTTAGCGAAAAATAATGTTGGCTATAAAAATTTAATTAAACTGTGTTCAATCGGACATTTGGAAGGTTTTTATTATAAGCCGCGTTTTGACTGGGAAACATTGCAAAAATATCATGAAGGTATTATCGCCTCAACTGCTTGCCTTGCCGGAGAAATTCCAACTTTAATTAAATCAGGAAATTTAAAAAAAGCCAGAAAAAGAATACTGGAATTTAACGCGCTTTTCGGACAGGGAAACTTTTATTTGGAATTAATGCACCATCCGAATTTAGAGGAACAGCAAGGCGTAAATGACGCTTTAATCAAATTTTCCAAGGAATTGAATATTCCTTTAATCGCGACCAATGACGCGCATTATTTAAAAAAGGAAGATTCTGAAGCGCAAGACATATTGCTTTGCCTGCAGAATAAGAAAAAAAGGGAAGATACTGACAGAATGAATATGAGCGATGGCGATTATTCATTTCGCTCTAACGCGGAAATGATTAAAAATTTTAAAGATGTACCCGAAGCGATTGAAAATACTTTAAAAGTGGCTGAAATGTGTAATGTTGAAATTGAATTGGGCAATGTTCAATTGCCGCATTTTGAAGTGCCTGTTGATTTTAATGAAGCAAGCTATTTGCGGTATTTGTGCGAAGAAGGCATTAAAAAAAGATACGGAAAAACTTATAAAGAGGCAACAAAAGAAATCAGAGAAAGAATGGATTATGAATTATCAGTTGTGGAAAAAATGGGATGGCCTTCGTATTTTTTAATTGTCGCGGATTTTGTCAACTGGGCTAAGGATAAAAAAATTGTTGTCGGTCCTGGCAGGGGGTCTGCCGCCGGTTCTTTAATTTGCTATTTAACCGGCATTACCAATCTTGATCCGCTTACATACGGTCTGCTTTTTGAAAGATTTTTAAATCCGGACAGAGTATCAATGCCTGATATTGATTTGGATTTTGCCGATGTCAGGCGCGACGAGGTTATTAAATATGTGGAAGATAAATACGGCAAAGACCATGTCGCGCAAATTATTACTTTTGGAACAATGGCTGCGCGCGCGGCTGTCAGGGATGTTGGCAGAGTTTTAGGCGCTCCTTATGATTATTGCGATAAATTGGCAAAAGCCATTCCGATGTTTACCAAAATTGAAGAAGCCTTGGAAAGCGTGTCTGAGTTTAAGGATGAATATAGAAAAGAAGAGCTGGCGCGGCAGATTATTAATTACGCGAAAAGGCTGGAAGGCGTATCTCGGCATGCCTCCACGCATGCTTGCGGAGTATTAATCACAAATAAGCCCTTAACGGAATATACGCCATTGCAATACGCGTCATCATCTGACAAAAGCGTGGTTTCACAATATTCTCTGCATCCTGTAGAAGATTTGGGGTTGTTAAAAATGGATTTTTTGGGATTAAAAAATCTTACTATTATTGAAGCCGCGATTAGAATTATTAAAAATACCAGAGGAATTGTTATTGATATTGATAAAATACCTCTTGATGACGCGTCTGCGTATAAATTATTTCATGACGGCGAGACTACCGGCATATTTCAATTTGAAAGTTCTGGCATGAAAAGGTATTTAAAAGAATTAAAGCCTACTGAATTTGAGGATATTGTCGCCATGGTAGCTTTGTATCGCCCAGGTCCAATGGAATGGATTCCCGATTATATCGCAGGCAAGCATGGCCGCAAAAAACTTGAGTATTTGCATCCTAAGCTTGAACCGATTTTAAAAAAAACTTACGGAGTTGCAATCTATCAGGAACAGGTTATGCAGATGGCGCGTGATTTGGCTGGTTTCACAATGGCGGAAGCCGATGTTTTGCGCAAGGCGGTTGGAAAAAAGATTTTAAAATTATTGAAACAACAAAAAGAAAAATTTATTGACGGTTGTGTTAAAAATGGAATTAACAGCCAATTAGCTGAAAAAATATTTTCATTTATAGAACCTTTTGCAGGCTATGGCTTTAACCGCAGCCATGCCGCTTGTTACGCCATGATTGCTTATCAAACAGCTTATCTAAAAGCGCATTGGCCGACTGAGTTTATGGCTGCCTTGCTTACCGCTGACCAGCAAAACACTGATCGTATCGCGATTGAAATTGATGAATGCAAGCGCATGAAAATTAATGTGACTCGCCCTGACGTAAATCAGTCTTTTGAATCTTTTACTGTGGTAACAAGCCAAGCTAAAAACAATAAACCAGTTTCTGATAAGGAGAAGGTTAATACTATTCGTTTTGGATTGAACGCTGTAAAAAATATCGGCGGACATATTTCCGAGGTTTTAATCGCGGAGCGGAAATTAAACGGTTCATATAAAGATATCGCCGATTTATTGGAAAGAGTTACTGATAAAGACCTTAATAAAAAATCGCTGGAAAGCTTGATTAAAAGCGGAGCCTTGGATCAATTTGGTGAAAGAGGGGAGTTATTGGGAAATGTTGAAGTTATGCTCGGTTATAATAAAGAAATTGTTAAAGCGATTAGCAATAAGCAAACAAGCCTTTTTGCCGATGTCCCTGAGTTTCAGGGCGGCAATAATCTTAAGCTGAATTCGCTTCCGCCTGTAGACAAGCAGGAAAAACTTTCATGGGAGAAAGAGCTTTTGGGGCTTTATATCTCATCTCATCCTTTTTCTGATTACAAAAAGCATATTCATGAATTTGTAACGCCGATTAAAAATTTAAACGCGGAAAGAAGCAATGAGCAAGTAACGGTCGGAGGTATTATCACTAAGATTCAGAAAATTATTACCCGCACCAATAAATCAATGCTTTTTGTTAAAATTGAAGATGACAGCGGCGGTTTGGAAATATTGGTGTTTCCGAATTTATTAAAAGAAACTTATGATATTTGGGTTGACGGCAAAGGGGTAGTTTGCCAGGGAAAGCTATCAGATAAAGATCAAGAAATAAAATTATTGGCAAACACGGCTTTAAAGTTATCATTAAGAAACATAAGCAGCGCGGTTGAAAAATTTAAAAATGCTTCTCTCGGATTTGGCGGTTTTGCAAAACCAAATAGTAACTCCAAATATGCCGTTAATCGCGAATTAAAACTGCAATTTCTTAAGCCGATTGACGCGGCCGGCATTGAGCAGTTAAAAACAATATTTTCAAAATACAAAGGCGAGAGCAAGGTTGTTTTTCAAATAAATATTAAAAATTATCAAAAAATCTTGGAAACGGATTTTAGAGTCGCCAATTCTTCTTTTTTAATTACAGAGTTAAAGGCTCGTTTAGGCGGGATTGTAAAAGTTTTGTAGAGGTTTTTTAATATGGTTGCGCAATATCTCAATATCTAAAACTGAAATTATTATTTTTTTATTCAATTTCCCCAACATCAATTTTCCTTATATCGCTATTCGTAATTCCAAGCCCGAGTTCTCGCATAATTTCAAACGCGTCATCCGGTCTGTTCAATATCCAGCATTATTCTTACTTGACTAATGACAATATGCGCGTTATTATGTATACATAAGAATTAATTATAAAAATTATGAATTCAAGAAATACGCTTTCCGTTACCGAGGCTAGAAAAAAAATATTTAATATTGCCGATGATGTGCAGAAGGGAAGTAATTATTATTTTTTAACAGAAAGAGGCAGGGCTAAGGCCGTGATTATGTCAGCGGACGAATTTGACTCTTGGCAGGAGACTATGGAGGTAACAAGAAATTTTCCTAATTTAAAAAATGACACGAAGGAAGCGCAAAAAAATTATAAAAGCGGTAATTATATCATTTTGGAAAAATTATTAGCCAAAGAGGGCTTTGTACTGGTTGATAAAGGAAAAAAAGAGTATGTACAAAATAGTAATACCAAGAAACGCGCAAAAAGATTTAAAAAAAATTGATAAATTATATAAAGAGCGTATTCTTGTTGCTTTAAACGTTTTATCAAAAGATCCTTTTACTGGCAAAAAACTTAAAGGCGATTACAAAATGCAATATTCCTACCGCGTTTGGCTTTACCGTATTATTTACGAAATCCGCAAGCGAGAGCTTGTGGTTATTGTTATCCGCGTCGGACACCGCCAAGGTGTTTATTGAATGAGTTTGCTAAATAAAATTAGAATAACTATGAAAATTATTTTAAGTCGTAAAGGTTTTGATTCTACTATGGGCGGATACCCAAGCCCAATATTTAACAACAAAATGGTATCAATGCCTATTCCTGAAAAAAATAGTAGCCATCGTTATGACGAATTGCAAATTGATTATAATTTGGGAACACAAAATTTTGCGCCTTTGTTATACACAAATTTTGACTTTAAAAGAACATGTCATTTTGATCCGGATATAAATAAAGCGATGTTAAAAAATAGACCAAAAAATTGGAAAGCCTTATTCGGTCAAACTGGAAGCGCGCAAACACATTTACAAAATCAAGGTGTAAAAGAAAATGATATTTTTTTATTTTTTGGCTGGTTTAGACATACGGAAAAAATTACAAATAAAATAATTTTTACCGGTCCAGATATGCATGTCATTTTTGGATATTTTCAAATTGGTGAAATTTTAAAAATTAAAGATATACAATTAGATAAATGGATGAAATATCATCCGCATATACAAAATGAAGAATATAAAAATGACAATTTAAATACATTATATGTTGCAAAAGAAAAATTGTCCTTTGATAAAAATTTGCTAGGAGCAGGAGCGTTTGATTATAATAAAAAACTTGTTTTAACTAAAAAAAGTTATACAAGATCTCGATGGAATTTTCCAGAAATATTTAAATCAGTAAACATAACATGTCATCCAAATCCATGGAAAATATCAAAAGAGACAGGAGAGGAATATTTTCAATCTGCGTGCATAGGTCAAGAATTTGTTATTAAAGAAAATGGGGGAATAGAAGAATGGGCAAAAAAATTAATTAATTTGATGGTCTAAGGTTTTTATTTTATAGGATTAATTAATTTTTTAAACAACACCAACTCGTAGGAACATGGCACTGCCCTGTTCGGCGCGTGAAAATCGCAGAAATGATAAATATTACAAGAAAGATCATAAAGCCGCAGATAAAAATAATATAGCAAAAACAGGGTAATGTCACGAACAGAACAGGGCAGTACCCTGTTCCTACGAACAACAAACAAACCGTCATTATATTTTAAAAATTACGCAAATATCATTCACCCGCCGCCCAGGCATTCATGCCTAAGCGGGGAAAGCGAGATTTCAAATTTAAGCAAAAAAACAAAAAATATGCTATAATAAAAATATCATTAAGCGTTTTCTTTTTATGTGGATAACGCTTTTTAGTAAAGTTAATCTAAAATAAATTTTTATACTATGGCTAGTGCGATAAAAATAAAAGTTGTTGACGAGGATAATCAGACGACTGAAGAAAAAAAGGAAAAAGCGAAAACAATAAAAAAAACCACAGCTAAAAAAGCAAAAGAAAAACCAGCTAAAAAGACGACTGTGAAAAAAACTTCGGTTAAAAAGACAGCAGCAAAAAAAATAACAAAAGTAAAAGACACTGATGCTGTAAAAAAAGAAACAGCAGATATTAATATAGGGGAAGCAGAAGCAAAAGAGAAAGAAGAAAATAAGATTGAAAAAAGAAAAGTTTTATTGGACGGAATTAGCGATTTGGAAAAAGAGCCTGATGAATATATTAATAAGGAAACGAACATAAGTCCGGTTAAAAATACTATTGCCGAATTAGAGAAAAATGATTTGCAAGACGGAGAAGGCGAGGAGGAGTTAGGCAAAGAAGAAAAATCTGAAGAATTAAAAATACATACATCACGATCAATAAATATTTATCGGCGAATCGCGTACTTTTTTATATTTTTGGTAATTATTTTAATCGGCTTTATCGCTTACTTTTCATTGGTAAAAGTTAATATTGCCCTTGTGCCAAATCAGGAAAGAATCAGCAATAACATAATTTTTGACATATATGATAAAGAAACAGGGAAAAGCGAAAGCGGCAGCGCGATTACCGGCATTGTAAGGGATATTGTAATAGAAGTAGAAAAAGAATTTGAAGCCGGAGGAACAGAAGTGATTGGCAAAGAGGTTGGCGGAGACGTAATAATCTATAATAATTACACAAAAAATCAGCCGCTTGTTGCCAACACAAGGCTGATAACGCAGGACGGAAAATTATTCAGAATTAAAAATACAATTAATGTTCCCGCCGGCGGATCAACTCAGATTGAGGTTTACGCGGACGCGCCAAGCGCGGAAATGGCTGTTGAATCCGCTAAATTTACCATTCCAGGCTTATGGGCGGGTCTTCAGGATAAAATATACGCGGAAACTAAAACAAGTTTGGATTACAAGCAAAAGGTTAAAAAATATATAACGCAAAACGACATTGATGACAAAGCAAGAGAATTAAAACAGCTTTTAATTGCTCAGGCAAAAAAAGAAATAAATGAAAAATATAAAGAATACAGCCAAATAATTTATAAGATAAATGAAAATTCAGTTGAAAGCGAGATTAAGGGAGAAGTTGGCGACGAGGTTGATACTTTCAGTTATAGCATGTCAGCCGAGGTGGTTGTGGTCGCTTTTGATGAAAGCAAAACTGCTGAGCTAGCAAAGCAAAAATTTTTATCAGCATTAAGCGAGAACAAGGATTTAATCAGCTTTGATGAAAAAAATATTGTTTACTCTTTGAATAATTTTGATACAGATGCTGGAACCGCGAATATTAATGCTTCTTTTGAAGGCAAGGTTGGTCTAAAAAAGGATTGCGATGTTGTTGAAGTTGAAAAAATACTAGGATTAAACAATGAGCAATTAGAAGTTTATTTAAAAAATTTAGATGAAATCGCCGGATACGAAATTAAATATACGCCTAGTTTTATTAAAAAAGTGCCAAAATTGATTGATCGCGTGAATATAGAGATTAAAAAATAAAAATTATCCACCCAGATGAATTAAATCTGCCTGATAAACTGAATTATCATTTAAAAAGTAGATTTTTTTATTTTCTTCATCAAGTATGAAATCTTTTAAAAGGGAAAAAATTTTCTCCATGTATTGCATAGTAAATTGTCCATTTTTATCATAAACGATAAGCCTGTTTTCGCTTGGATCTAGAACATATAAATAATCATTTTCTTTTGAAGCCTGAATTTTAATCGGATTAACAAGCAACGGTTCAATCGCTTCAAGGCTGAAATCAAGCGCCTGGCCGCGCAAATATTTTATTACCTGATTATTTTTGCCTAAAACATAAATATGCCCGTCAATAGACATGCTGACAAAGTCGTCAATTAAAACCGGCTCTTGTATCCACGCGTATGGAGACGTGAAAGAATAATTCGCGGTGTTGTAACGCAGTATTTGCTTGTTTTTCTTGTCCAAAAGATATAAGCGGTTGTTATAGCTGTCTGAATCAGCGATTTCTCCGTTATTAATATTTATTGGATAATTTTTTAAATTATTATTTTCAAAATCATAAATCAACAATGAATTTTGTCCGAAATAATAAATACTGGAATCATTAATCATGGCCGCGGAGCTCATGCCAAAAATTTCTTGTTCTAAATCAGTAAAAGTTGTGGCAGTATTGTCGTTGGTGTCAAAAATAAAAATTGATTTTTGCTTTGAGTCGGCAATATATATTTTGTTATTTTTTGGTGAATAGATAAGATTTTCAATGCTCGCGTTTGGCGTAATATTTGATATGTTAATTAATTCTTTTATATTCGCGAAATGTTCAACTCTTCTTATTTTTTCCAAAAAAACATTATATTTTTCATCAAATTCAGAATATTGTTCAATTTGCTCTTCGGTTTGCTGCGGCAGCTCAGCCATCAAGGCTTTAATTTCATCATATAGCTTTTTAGCGCCCCCCTCGTTGCTAAACAGCATATTGGCTTCGGCTTGGTTTTGTTTTTGTTCAATCAGGGCTGTTAACTCGTCAAAATTTTCTTCAAGTTCAATCGTCTCTTGTTTATTTTTTTGCAGAGTTAAATTAATTGAAAAAATTATAATTATAATAATTCCTAGAAATAACAGAGTTTTATTTTTAATATTCATGCCGCTAAAAAAATTCGCAAACAAGGAGAAAAAATTATTTGTTTTAGTTTTTAAAGGTTTTGAAATATTTTTAAAATCTTTTTTCGCGCTTAAATTTTTAAGCAAGCGAGATATATTTTTAAAAAGCGCGCTAAAAATTAAAAAAATATTTTTTAAGACATTTAAAGCGGGAGTTTTTCGTTTAACTAAAATTTTATCTTTTAAGCCAAGCTCCGCGGCTTGAGAAATGTTTCTATTTAAAAATTTATCTGTTAAAGCGCCAAACCATCTTTTAGGGCTTATAATTCCTGTCGGGGATAAAAGATTTTCAGTCGTATCTTCGGTTTTATTTAAATTTATAATAGATTTTTCAACCGATGATTTAGTTGCTGCGGTGATTTTGCTTTCGTTAAAGGCAATTTCCTGGCTTTTAATGATTAAGCCGATAAAGGAAATATAAGAATTTATTTTTGCAAGAGTTTGCTTAATTTGTTCTATTGCGCCTGCTGGAGGCAAAAGCGTAACAGTTTCAATGATTTGTTTTTTGGATAAATACTCAGGCAAAGCCTCATTAGTAATAAAAAAATATGATTGTGGCGGCATTTTACCGCTGATCACATTAGAAAATATTTTATTTTTAACTTCTCTTGTTTCATGGTCTGAGTTAGCCTGATTGACTATATCTGTAATTTTATAAACAGAATCTTTTTTATTATTTGCTGTTTTGAGTTTTTCTTTAGTTTGAGTTTTGTAGATTAAAAAAGCCTTATTTTTATCAGAACTGCTTAAATATAAATTTTTATTATGAATAATTCCGGCAGTAATATTTATGTCTGCTATTTTTGTTTTTATTTTCGCGCTTTCCAAATAATCTTTAAAATTTTTATTGGTTTTTGCAAGCGCCGCTTCAAAGATATGTTCAACCTTTAGGGTGCTAATCCTTTCTCTTAGCAGTATTTTTTCGCTTTGATAATAATTATGGTTTAAAGTATCAATTAAAAAATTAATAATTTTTAAGCTATCCGCGCTATTTTCTCCAATTTCAATCAAAATAAATAATTTGCCTGCCAAGTATTCTTTATGCGCGTCTGTCTGCGCGACAAAAATATCGCAAACAGTATTTGCTTTTTTTCCTGGAGTTAATATTAATTGCCCGATTTTATGATCCATTAAATTGGCTAATATTGATAAAAGTAATTATTTATTAAAACAAAATATTTTGACTTTTTATCTATTACTTATTATACTAAATATAGTAATAAAATTCAATAAAAAAAATGCCAAAATCAAAAAATAAATTTATGCTTAGCAAACTGTTCGGATCAACAGCCCGCGTTAAAATATTAAAATTATTTTTATTGCATCCGAATGAAAAATATTATATCAGGCAATTGGCCAGGGATTTATCTTTGCAATTAAATTCTGTAAGGCGCGAATTGGACAACCTTGAAACATTCGGCATATTAACTTCAAATCTGATTGACGTTGATAATAAAAATGAAGAATTAACTTCGGTTGAAGAATTTTTAACATATTCAAAAACGGAAAAACAAAAAAAGAAAAAAAACAATAACAATAAATCAGATAAAAAATATTATCAGGTGAACACAAATTTTGTACTCTATGAAGAAATCAGGGCATTGATTGTCAAAGCGCAATTGCTTTATGAGAAAGATTTTATTGAAAAATTGCAAACAGCCGGAAGACCGAAGCTATTAATTTTAACCGGCTTGTTTGTTAACAATAACAATTCGCCGGTTGATTTGCTTGTTGTAGGCAGACTTAATAAAAGCAAACTTATTAAACAGATTAATAATTTGGAAAAAGAACTCGGGTTGGAAGTAAATTTTACGATAATGGATTTAAAAGAATTCAAATACCGCCGAGACATTACCGATGTTTTTTTGTATGAGATATTAGAAGGAAAAAAATTGGTGGTGATTGATGAATTGGATTTGGGTTAAAAAATAAACAAATGCAAATATTAACTGAAAAATTTTATAAAGAATATTGTGAAAAAATTGGCAGCGATTTAGAGCAAAGATACGGCGCGATGAAAAAGAATTTAAAATCTTCTGATTTTGAATATTTAATAGAAGCTTCTTCTGTTTATTCTTCAAATATTGAAGGCAACCCAATGGATTTGAATTCTTTTATGAATACAAAAGAATTTAAAGAAAAAAGCAGGCCAAAAGAATTTAAAGAAATTAAGGAATTGGCGCAAGCATACGAGTATGCCAAGAAAAATGATTTGACAGAAAAACATCTGTTAAAAATTCATGAAATATTATCAAAATCATTTTTAATAGAATCAAAAAGAGGAAAATACAGAAAAGAAAAAGTCGGAGTATTTGGCGTCAGCGGTTTGGTTTATTTAGCCATAGAGCCTGAATTTGTTGAAAAAGAAATGCAAAAATTGTTTTCAGATGTCAAGATTTTATTAAATAAAAAATTAAGCATAGAGAAAGTTTTTTATTATGCCGCGTTTATTCATTTGACTTTCGCGCATATTCATCCATTTATGGACGGCAATGGAAGGGCGGCTAGAATTTTAGAAAAATGGTTTTTAGCAAAATGCCTTTACGACAGCGCGTGGATTATGCAGACAGAGAAATATTATAAAGAAAATTTGCAGGATTATTATAAAAATATAAACTTGGGAGCGAATTATTATGAGATTGATTATAGTAAAGGCATGCTTTTTTTATTGATGCTGCAAAAACAATTATGAAAAAATTAACCAAACAGCAATTAAGCAGAATCGCGAAAAAATATAAAATAAACACTTTTTATATTTTTGGCTCGCAAGCGACAGGAAAAGCCGGCAAATTAAGCGATTACGATTTTGCCGTTTTATTGGACGATAAAATTTTGGCTGAAAAATACGGAGATTATAAAATAAAGATTATCTCAGAATTGTTGCGCTTGATTAAAACAGATCATATTGATTTGGTTATTTTAAACGATGAAAAAACGCCTTTGCTTTTAAAATATAATGTAATAAAGACGGGCAAGATTCTTTTTGAAAAAAATAAAAATAAACGGGTTAATTTAGAAGTTAATATATTAAGGCGCTGGCTTGATTGGCAGTATTTTGAAAAAATGTGGGGGGATATTTATGTTAAATGCGTGGCAGAAGGGAAATTTTAGATATTTCTACAAGTTGATTAATTAAAAATAATTTTATGATGGTCGCAAGATTTACAATTAATACTCATCTTAAGCATTTAAAAGAACTTATTAAGCAAGCTGAAAAATATAAAAAAATGGTTGATAAAAAAAGATTTTTAACGGATCAAATGGCGCAAGATGCGATTTGCAGAACATTACAATTAATGATAGAAGCCGGCTTAACTATTGGGGAAATGATAATTTCTGAAAATAATTTAAGAAAGCCTGAAAAAAACGATGATATTTTTGATATTTTGGCCGAGGGCAAAGTTTATCCAAGAAGTTTTGCGGAAGAATTATGGGGCGCTGGGGGTTTTCGCAATGTTTTAACGCATAATTATGTCAATCTCAATCTTAATTTGGTTTATGACAATTTGGAAAAAAATATTCCGATTTTTAAAAAATACGCGCAATATATCGCGAAGTTTTTGTTAAAAAAATAAAAATTATATGTTAAAAGAAAACAATACAATAGATGGGTCTATTATTGATTTAAGGTCGTCTGAATTAGCCAAGGAACAGCAAAAGCGGCTTGAAAAAGAATGGAATGAACATGAAGCAGGTTTAGAAAAAGATGAGATTGTTGAAGATGGTAAAATTGAGGATATTAATGAATTTGATAAAGTTGACGGAGAGGTTGTTGTAGAAAAAAAAGATGATTTTATAATTTCACCTGATGTTTTGAGCGCATTTAAAGATAGTTTTAAAATTAATCCGGAAGATTTGAAAACAATTGAAGGATTTGATGATTTGTCAGATGATCAACAGTCTTTGGTTGCTGAAAATTTAAAACAGCTAACGTTTGGCAGAGTTCAGGAAGAGGCAATCAAAGAGCATAAAGAAGGTGTGAAAGAGTCTGGCTTTTTGGGGAAAATTTGGAAAGGTATTACAAAAAATTATCGTATTGCGAAATTTGAAAAAATAAGCGCTAATGAAATTGAAAAAGGTGGAATTGAAATACATAAAGATATATTGCAAGAGTTAGCAAGCGGAATGAATGCGTTTGGTCCTGAAGTAAAAAGAAATAAAGGAAAACTGGAAATACAGTTCGCTGGCAGTTCAAAAGAATTATCAGATGTTGATAAAAAAATGGTTGATGATTTTAATGGCATAGCAAACGAATTTGCAAGAGTTTCAAGCGAGGCGGGGGTTAATGATTCTGGCGCTAGTCGCAAAGAAAAAGGAAAATATGTTTCCCTTAAAAATGAATACGAAAAAGCTAAACAGGGCTTATTAAATGTAAAAACAAAAGGAGCAGATGAAGGCGGGGCATGTTTTGATGTTAACCAAATAGATTATCAAGTACAAATGAACCAATTTTTAAATACGCACCCTGATGTTGAAAATGCTCTTAAAAATATCAAAGATCAAAAATTATGGTATAAAGCATTAAAAAATACTGTTTCGGAAAAAGGAGTATATCTTGCATCCGGTTTTGCTGCTAGAACAGCTACGACTGGTATTATGGCTACTATTACAGGCGCAATTGCGGCGCCGGTCGGAGCAATGGCAGCCGGTGGTTTGGTCGGGCGAATGAGAGCAAAAAAAGAGCTAAAAGAAAAAGATACGGAAGCTAGAAAAGGCGGGGAGAATTTAGGGGAAACCGCAAAAAAATATTCAGAAGTAAAAAATATTACCAATAAAATTGATAAAATATATAATAAACTGCAAAATGGAGAAGAACTGACAGAGAAAAAAAAAGCGGCTTATGAAAGGGCGTTAAAAGTTAGCGTTGACTGGATTGAAGACAAAAAAGACAAAGGAATGATTAATTTTGGAACAAGAAGTAATAGGATAAAAAGACAATATGATTTGATGCAGTCTTTGGGAAAGGCTAAATCAATCGCTGATTTATATGAATTTAAATCATTTAGCGATAAGTCAGCAGTTAAAAACATAGATGATCTAAATAAGAGAGTTGCAAAGTCAATTGATAACAGGGACGAAAAAGCTCAAAAAGAAAGGGGCATTTACACGAACAAAAAAATGATGCAAGGAGTGCTTTTGGGCGGATCTTTCGCCTATGCAGGTAGAGAAATTGCTGATTATTTTAACATTGATGTTGGAGGAAGCGTAAAAAAGGGTTTTTCAAATATGAAAGAATATGTTTTGGGAGAAGATGTTAAGTTTGCGCAACCGGAAGTAAAAACTTTTAAAGTTTCGTTGCCGGAAGAGATTAAAGACACGGAGTTAGGAAAAGAGCCGTTAGCAGAGGCTGAAAAAGCGCCTATTGAATCTCCAAAAGCAGAGACCGAGGTTAGCGGCGTTGAAGATGCGCCCATCCAAGAGCCAGTTAAAGGCGCGCCAAAAAAAGTTATAGAAGAATTAAAAGAAACTGTAAAGAAGCAAGAGGCAATAAAAGATATTGCGGCTAAAGTTGCGGAACAGGAAGTGGCAATGCCCGAACACGGAGTTAAAAATAATTTTAAAATAAAATTAGGCGAGAATGAAGTTCCTGCTCATTTAGAGCGAACTATGTACGCGTTTGCAATGGATGCTATGGATGAGAAAGAAATGTATACAGATATTAAAAAAAGTGGCGTAAAGTTATTTGACGAAGAGCCTGCGGCGCGCAGTTTGAATGTAGCTGCTAATCTGACAAAAATGGCGGAAGGGGAGTTGAGTAAGATTAAAGGCGTGGATATTAATAATGATATGCGAAATTCATTTAATTTTAACAAAGAAACAGGTGAATTGGAAATTACAAATCATGGAGAGTTTAATAATCTAGTTAAAAATTTGCATGTACACGCGAAAAAATTGTGGAATAATGAAATTTTGCAAAAAGAAGCTGTTGGTTATTTGGATAGAATAGACAGGGGAACTTATCAAGATATAATTAAAGCAAATGGGCTGGAGGATCAAGTTGATGGACATGATGATTTGGACGTTAAAATTAAAGATTTTGAAAATAGCGAGATGGTTCAAAAGGCGGAGGAAGTTATTAGAGCGCGCGAGGCAAGAGAATCGGCAAGAGCTGAAATACCACAGGTTGAAAAATCGCAAACAAAAGCGCCGTATAAAATATTTGAAGCTAAATTTGAAAGCCCAGAAAGATATTTGAATAATTTTTTAAGTTTATCAGAGGAGAGAGTTAATGGAGCGGCTATTATACACGAAGAATTAAGCGCCTATGATTCTAAATTTAAAAAACAATTATTATCGCAAGTTGAAAAATTGACTGGAAGCGATTTGTCAGAGAAAAGCATAGGGGATCAGGCTAATTTAATTAATTTAAAAACCGCTTTGACGGTTGATGAAATAACAAAAGGTTATTCGGAAATTAATCAAATTGAGCATATTAAATTTATAAGAGAGCATTATCATTTATATAAAGATGATAGTATAACGGAAATTTACAAACAAATGCCTGATTCAATCCGCGGTAACGGCGAGCAGGCTTTGAATTATTTGAAAATTTCAACCGGAAATGATGATGAAGTGTCAAGCGGATTTAAAGGTATGCTTAATTTAGATTATAAACCTCAATCAGACGTGCCGTATGGTTTTAGTAAGGATTTAAAAACAGGAATACTTACGCTTCATGATGTGGGCAAAAAAGAGGGGACAAGTGTTTTAATTGATTTTAAAAACAATAAAATCGGCGCTCAAGAAATAGGTATGTTTGGTAGAAGTTTTGGCACTGAAAGGAAATTTTTTCGTTTTGGCAAAGCAGAGCCAATAGCTGATTTGACTATGAAGAATTTAAAGGGTGTTAAGGAATTTTTGGGGGTTAGCGCTAACGAACAAGAAGCTATTACGCAAGGTTTTGAAGCGGGTGATAATGAAGGAAAAAAAGGTTTTATAGCTGAATAATGTCTTGAACCACTGAATATCCACTGATTAAGCTGAATTTCACTGAATATTTTTTCAGTGTTATTCAGGAAAATCAAGTGAAAATCAGTGGCTCAAGACAATGTTTTGATAAAAAAGAAAACACCCTGAAAGCAGAACTTTCAGGGTGTGTTTTATTTTAAATTGGAATATATTTATTCCCAAGTAACGGAGATATTTTTATTTTCTCCATACCTGTCTGTTTCACCGACCACGGTTATATCCTCTGGTTTTATACCTCCTTTTAAGAGGTAAGCATTAACCGTTTCGGCTCGTTGTTGTGAAAGAACTTGGTTGTCAATTTTGCCCTTAACGACACTTGCATGAGCTGCTATTCTAACATTTTCAGCTCCAATTTCAATCAGCTCATTAAATGTTTTTTCGCCATCAGGACTAAGCTCAGCCGAACCTGGCCTAAAAAGCACCAATTTTGCCTTAATGTTTCCAGAAGGAGACAAGTCAAACCTATCTTCCAAAAGCCCGATGCGATTGCGGTTTTCTCTGCCGTATTGAATCGCATAATTGACGCGTTTTTCAATCTTTGCAAGCCTTGTTTCAAAAGCATTGTTGCCGGCAAGATTTCTTTTTTTTGTGAAAGTTGGGTTGTTGATTTTTTTGGTTTTTGCCTTTTTTTGTTCAGCCATTGCCTTTGCCATACTTTTTTTGAATTCTTTGTAATCATTCTGATTTGGTTTAGCAGATACTGGCTGTTGCTGAGTAGCTTGCTTTTGCACAAAATAACCTGCAGCGGTTTGAGCCTGTGCCGCCTGTGCCGCCTGTTTTTTAAATTCAGTAAAATCTTTACTGCCAGGAGCTACTGATTTTGTTGTTTTAACTGCATGAGCCGCTAAAGCCGCTTCAACAATTTCCGTCGGTGCCGGTTCAATTGTCAGAATGTCATAAACTGGATCATTATCTGGTATGTCTGCACGAGAATATTTAAGCCTTGGCGCGCATCCGATAATTGAAGTCGCAAAAAAACAAAAAATAATTGCAATAACAAATATATATTTTTTCATCATTTACCTCCTATTATTGGAGCTGTTAAGTTTTGCCCGTTTAAAATCAGGTCAACTCTGCGATTAAGTTGATGAGCCTTTTTTTTACTCAGCCCGTTTTCTGCTTTAAAGTCAGGATCAAGGTTGCTTGCGGAAGTTGCTCTAAATTTTTGAGATATTTTTTTCATAAAAGCGATTTTTTCTTTTTCTGTGCCACACAGACTGGCAGCATAAGCCATGCTCATATACATTGTATTTTTTCCTCTGCGTAAGCCAAGTCCTGAATTATAATGTTCGTCGCCTCTCTCGTCGCAATAACCTCTGGAAATTGATTTAAGTATAATGTCTGGATTATTTTTAATCCAAAGACCAATTTTTTCAAATTTCGCTTCTTGACCCGGAAGCGGGATATCTTCATTAAAGGCAAAAAAGATTGACTTGCAAATCGGTCTAATTTTCTTCTTAGCTATTTGCTCCGTAGTTGGCATCCTTGTCAAATCTATCGGTTTTTGTTTTTCAGGTTTTTTTTTAATTGAAATTTTTACTCCTCCGTAAGCCTGAAATACTGGTACAGGTATCTTAAAATTTTCAGTTGAAGTATAGCCTGTAACACCACCGCCAGAACCCGCGGTTTCATTACCGATATATTTTGCAATTCCGCCGCCTAAACCAAATCCGTATTTAGTTGGTCTGCTTTTGTATTTAATTTTAAATAAGCCATATTTGCAGTTTGTTTCCAATTTAGCTTCTACCATAAGTGCTGCTTGAAGACCAGTTGTATTTTGATCAAATTTTCCTCTTGTGTCAAATTCTCCCAGCAGATGCATGTTAGACGGAATTCCAGGCAAAAATTTTATCCTATCATTATTGAATGGAATTTTGTAATTAACTCGTTTATTGTATTTATTTTTAACGCCTTTTGACAATCTTACCAATTCTTCCATACTGCAATTGTCAAGGTGCTTTGGGTTATCAATTACAAATCCGTCTTCTTTTTTGTCTTCTGGTTGAAAGAATATCTGGAGCAGACTGCCACTCGTACCAGGTTGAACATGTGGGGCATTAGGGGTATGATCTTGATGTGTATCTCCAATTTGCAAATCCATTTCAAGGATTGACGTCATTTCGGAATTATCCGCGTACGCCCCGAGGGGCGCAAGCAGACAGCAGAAAACTATAAATATATATTTTTTCATTATA
>JAGLIO010000050.1 GCA_023142915.1 Candidatus Parcubacteria bacterium
CTCCGCAAACTTTTCCCCTTTCTGTGAATGGACGGCGGTAATTTAACGGTGAGTAGATATTCATACGGGTTCTGACGTGGCGCGGCTGGCAAACTATCGCATAACGAACATTAAGCAAAGTATGCCGCGATAATCTCTTAATTTAATTCACGTCCTACCGCGCGGGTAATGCGTAAAAACCGACCGCGTTGCAAGGGATGTTTTAATTGACCTCACGGACTGTGCGTGTAGTAATGTCTAGATTGTGCGGTTTTGTATTCAAGTATGGTGTGCGCATACTTCGCTTGAATGTGCGTTATGCGAAGTTTGCCCCTATTTTCAATGTTCTTTGCGCGCGGCATCATCGCTCGCCTTAGTTAGATGATATTGCGCCGGGAAAACGTTCGCAGTGTTGTTCTTACTCCTGCTCCGGCGCTTCCGATAAACACGTCCGTGAAAGTTACGACCGGGAAGCCGTTTAGTGCTTTTGTCAAGTTCGTGCTCCGGTCGTTGCGCTTGCTTCGCTCGCGGTAAGGCTCGCTGGCGCTCGCCAAAATGTTTGGGTGAAAAGACCATACAGCGACCGCTGTTCCAAGATACTATCCCATTTTGTGACTGTACACCAAATTTACTCCTGTCCCGAAACAAGCGGCCGTTGTATAGTCTTTTCTAAGTTTTAATGTTCGTTATATTAAATGTTTATAAAAGGGGAAAAATAATTTTCAAAAATTTTTACTATAAAAATGCTAATTCCTACGCTTCCGCAATTTTTTGTTTTTAGATCGAGTTTTTAAATTTCGTTAGTTTTTTGAGGGTTATATTTTTGAAAATTTTACTTTATATATTAATCTTGTTAATAATATCTTATATAGTATAGGGGTTTGCTTCGTATATATTTGGGAAAATGTTTCGCCTGTGTTTACAATATGTGTATAATTATTTTTTGCGTTTTTCCGATGCTTTTGATTTTCTCATTGCACTGATTTGTTTTGGATTTGGACGATCATTTGGCCAATTAACATAAACATCTTTAGTGCGATGACCTTTCCCTTTTTCAACGTTAATCCAGCCAGTTTTTTTTAATTCGGCCAGATATTTTTTTATGGTTTCATCGTCTTTTCTGCCTATTATTTTTCCTAATTTTGAATAAGCGTACCAGCTAAGTCCATTTGCACTGCCCTTTTCCTGTAAAATTAACCAAAGTACTCTGGCTTGCCGTGAAACTGAAAAATCAAAAAGATATTTATTGAGTATAGCCACAAATATATTGCTGGATTTTGTAAAATATTCGATTTTTCGATTGTCTTCATCACTCTGAACGGTTTCAAGCCATCCATTATCTCGTAACTCTTTTGTATAATTCTGAATCGTTCTGACACTTACGCCAAAAATGTTTGCTAGATCTTTTTGGATAAATTTAATACTGCCCAATCCGCAAATTTGATGAATTATTGCCCAGAATATTTTGGCTTCGCAAGTAATAGAAGTATTTTCTACAAGTTTTTTAGGAACACAACAAAATTTATATTCTAATTCTTTCAAATGAAAAACTCGTGCTAAATCTGGTAGTGATTTAATATTTTTAAATTTGTCGGAAAATTTAATTGTTTCGCCAATTGGTTGAAACATAAAAATAAAAAAATATAGCCTTATAGCTATATTTTATTTCATGTAATATTTTGGCGATATGTCAGTTCATAAGCTTACGAGTTAGAACAACCTATGAATTTTTTATATCTTCTTAGCGATTTTCCAACTTCAATATATGTATATGATTTGTCTTTGGGAATTATCCCCAGTTCATTGATTTTTTTGGCTATTTCTTTGTGCGTTTTATCGGTAGTTTGGTTTAATTTATAGGTCTTTTTATCTAAGTCGTGTGTTTTATATTCAAATTTAGGTCTTGTTTCAATATTAGGGATGATTTTCTTTTGTTTTTCGATTATATCATCCCAGATAAATTTAAATTCCGCTTCAGTTGTGGTAGGATAAATTTGTATTTGAAATTTGTCATTAATTTTTGGAAATTGGCAATTCAATAAACTGCTGATTGTTTTTAGAAGAATTTTTTCTGGTATTTCAAAAATTTTTGCAAAAATAATAAAACTCCATATTCGATCGTTTATATACTGTGGGTTTAGACTATTCAAATTTTTACTACCATAAATTTGTCTTTTAAAGTTTTTATTTTTTATTTTACGACCGCCTGTCCTTAATACTTTTTGCCATTTCATCATAGTGTGTATTAATAATTCCACGATATAATTTGATTCAAAATCCAGATTAAAGTCTGTATAGAAATCCTCAGGAATATGGAATTTTTTTCTTATTTTTTTAATTTCCTTTTCAACAAGCAGATTCTCGTAAACAAAATAAATTGTAAGTTTGATTTTTTTGACAGCACGAACTACTGTGTCGGTTTTTTCACAGGAAAATGTTTGTTTCTTTTTATTCCAAGTGGCAATATTTTTTTTGTACATAATAAAATTAAGTTTACTTTCTTAATTTTATTTTAACTTAATATTAAAATTTGAGCAACGATGAGAAATACTGTTTTCCGACAATATGATTTGATTTTTATATCAAAAAATTTTATAATTATGTTCATTTATTTGCCATAAACTTAGCATTGAAATATATCTTAAAAAGTGTTAAAGTTTAATTATAAATTAATAAATAGCTTTATTTTTATTATGTCGAAAAAAATAAAAATAGAATCAAAAAAAACAGAAACGACCCCTTTTGTTAAGGAGGTAGCTAAGTATTTCATGAATTTTTTGGAAACTGATTTCAAAAAAAGACGTATACCGAAAAGAAACACTATTCAAAGAACGCAAAAAGGTCTTAGGGTTGGAATTGATTTAGATAAGTATCCAAAATTTAAGAAATCATTATTAAATAATTTTAATAGTGGTTTTGATAAATCTCAACTGCAAATCAAAAAAGGAGATTTTACAAATAGTATACCAGATTCATTGTATAAATTATTGAGAGAAAGAATCAAAAAAATTCCTGTTAAAAATTTATCAGCTGTTATAAAAAAGGTAGATGAAATGGCAAAAGAAAATGTTGTTTTATATCCAAAGGAATATGATAAATTTCTTGAAGAAACAAAAGAAAAAACAAAATATATTTTTTCTAAAAATTTTATCATCCCTTTTTTAAATGACCTTGACAAACCGCTTGAAAATTTGCAGTTGGCTGATGAGAATAGTAAATATCAATTAGAAATCGAAATAATAGATTTTTTATTTTCTCTATTTGAAGAAAAATATTCTGATATATTACAAGCGCTGTATAATGAGCCATTAAAATATAAATTTGTCGACAATCTTAATGAAATAATTAAGCTTCCTGATATAAAAGATGGACTCGTTAATTTTTTTGAAAATTTTGTAATCGGAGATGCTTTTTTTGACATATACCAGCTTTACAGAAATAGTCAATTAATTGATAAAACGGAAATATATTTATATTTTTATGAGTTATCGCTAGGGAACGAAAAGTTTCCTGTTTTTTATATACCCATAACCGTAGAAAAACAAGAAGATAGATTTGTATTTAATTTTGAAAAAAGACTATAATGGTAGGATAAAACTAGA
>JAGLIO010000051.1 GCA_023142915.1 Candidatus Parcubacteria bacterium
AGCCGATTTTATTTTCAAAAGGATCAGTGGTAATTGTTACGCCGTCAGTCCCAGTTTTATCTTGAATTTTAAAACAAGAATGCCCTTGCCATGTTATTATCATATTTTTGTGAATTAAAAATTATTAATTATATCTTATTTTGCAAATAGTTTATCAAAATCATCGTCCTTGCCTGCCATTTTATCCGCCGTAGCTTCAGCGGAAGAGGAAGTTTCAGTGTCGGCTGGCTCGTTCTCACCGTCATTATTTTCTGCTTCATTGTCTTCGTTTTTCACATCCTCGTCCTCACCGTTATTATTCTCATCAGCTTTAAATACTGGCGGATCTTCGGATTCTTCGCCTAGATAATTTTCCGGCGCTTCTGTTTCTTCTCTGTTATGGACAGACACGCCGCTTATGTTCTGATTCTCTAAAGTTTCTAACTGCTGTTTGCTTATTAAAATTTCCCGCGGTTTTGAACCGTTGCCCTGTCCCACTACTCCTAATTCTTCCAATTGGTCAAGAATACTGGCGGCGCGCGCGTAGCCGATGCGCAATTTTCTCTGTAAAAGCGAAGCTGAGGCTTTGCCCATATTGACTACTATTTCACGAGCTTCATATAAAAGCTCGTCTTCGTCGCCGGAAGATCCGTCAAGTCCAACACCGCCGATGCCGGAAACTTTTTGCCTTTCAGTTATCCCGCCTACAAAATCCGGCTTTCCGCCTTTGGATTTAACATAGCGGACAATCTTTTTAATTTCATCATCAGACAAAAATGCTCCTTGTATGCGAACAGGTTTAGAAAGTTCGGCGTTTACAAATAACATATCGCCTCGGCCTAATAATTTTTCCGCTCCCAGGCTATCCAAAATCGTGCGGGAATCCGTGCTGGAAGCGACTGAAAAAGCGATTCTCGCCGGCATGTTTGCCTTAATCAAACCGGTAATAACATCAACGCTTGGTCTTTGGGTTGCCAAAACCAGATGAATGCCGACAGCGCGCGCCATCTGCGCCAAACGGATAATGCCTGCTTCAATATCTTTGGCGGCAGCCACCATTAAATCAGCCAATTCATCAATTACAAATACCAAGTAAGGCATTTTTATTTCCATAGATTCGTTATAGGTTTGAATATTTCTCTTGCCTGTTTTAGATAATATATCAAAACGCCGATCCATTTCATTTAAACACCACTTTAAGGCGTTAATGGTTTTTGGCACATCAGTAATAACCGGAGCCATCAAATATGGCATGCCGTTATAACCGACCAGCTCAACTCGTTTTGGATCAACCATAATAAATCTTAAATTATCAGGCGTATTTTGATACATCAAACTGACTATAACAGTATTTAAACAAACGGATTTTCCGGAATTTGTGGCTCCGGCAACCAGCAGATGAGGCATCCTTGTAATATCATCCAGCCAAACGCTTCCGGCAACATCCTTGCCAAGCGCGATTTGCGTATTATTTTTCCGATTTTTATAACCTTTGCTAATCATAACCTCTTTAAAGCCAACAACCGCCTTGGCTTGATTCGGAACTTCAACGCCCACCAGCGCTTTGCCTGGAATCGGCGCTTCAATGCGAATCGGATGAACAGCCAGCGCCAAAGCCAAGTCATTGCTTAAATTTGTTATGCGAGATAATTTTATGCCTTCAGCAGGCCTGAAAGTATATTGGGTAACAGTCGGACCAACGCTGATAGCGCCCATTTCCACGGGAATACCGAAATTTTCCAAAGATTTTCTTATAATTTCTTTATTATTTTCAATATCACCGCTGGTTGGCTTGTCTCTCTTGCTGTTTAGCAGGCTTAATGGGATGCTTAAATTTGATTGCGCAGGCTTCATCCACCAAATATCTTCAACTTCTTTTTCGGGAATATTTTTTGAAGCCAAAATTTCTTTTTCTTGCTTGCCCGCCGTATCTTCAGCGAAGGAGGGATCACCATTATCGTCATCCTCTTCGTCGTCGTCATCTTCATCCTTCTCCTCGTCATCACTCTCTTCTTCTTCGTCATTCTCCTCCTCCTCATCTTCGTCCTTATCTTCTTCCTCATCATCATTCTCATCCTCGTCTTCATCGCTTTCTTCATCATCTTCTTTAGCCCTTAATCCAAAAATCTTGGCAATAATAAAATTAATCGGGTAAACCATTTTCGCGAAATAACTGTCGCGCCCAAACATGGCAACCAAAGAAGTATTAAATATTAAAAGCAAAGAAATAATCAACAAAACCAAGCTGATTAAGAGTGAAACGATATAACCTGACAATTTTAAAAATATATCCGCGAAAAAAAGGCCTAAATAGCCTCCGCCGCGGCCTACAGCGATTGATTCTTCCCATAAATCCCTTTCCACCAGCAAAAAAAATAAAGTATGAATGGCGATAAAAAAAAGCATTATGCCCAAATAAGTTCCGCCCCTAAGCTCAAAGCGCTCCTCATCATAAAGCGCGTAGCCCCAGATTAAAAGAATAATCGGCAAAATAAACTTGCCCCAGCCAAAAGCCAAAAGCAAGCCTTGACTCAAATATAAGCCCAAAAATCCAGCCAAATCAAAAAGCCCTAAAAGGGAGATTGCTCCCAAAAACATTATAAAAACAATAAAAATACCTTTTTTCGTATCAGAATCCAAATCCAAACTGGGCAAACTTGGCATCCTAAAAAGACTTAATATTCTTTTTTTCTTTTTACGTCTTCTAGCCATAAATATAAAATAAATGTAGATACGCGCCGCGGCGCGTCTCTACATTTATTTTAATTCCCCGCCCAAGGCAAAACATTAAATACAAAATAAGTAATGGAATATGCCGCGATTATTATAAATAAGCCAATAATCGCCGTCCGAATGGTTTCTTTGGCTTTGCTTATTTTTTGCTCATCGCCTTCGGATGTCATCCAGTTAAAACCGGATAAAATTATTAGAATTATGAAAATTATACCTAAAAGGCTTAAAAAGCCTTTAATTACAAGAGCGACGACTTTGCCAAGCTGAGTGCCTGTATCGTCAGCTTCAAAACCTGCGCTTTGGCTGAATTTTCCAAGCATACTGTCTTTGCCTACAACATCGCCTGTATCGCTAATTGGACCAGCTAATACGGGAATGGCAAATAAAAGCAAAAATACTATTAACAAAAAGCTTTTTATAAATTTTATTTTCTTATTAAACATTGTGGTCTAATAATTTTACTAAAACAAATTGAGTTATCGCGTAAGAGCCTATAGTAATTATAATTCCGATAATCGCGCGCCGGATTGTGTTTTGCGCCCGTTCTACCTTGCCCTGATCGCCTGCGGCAGTCATCCAGCTATAACCGCCATAAAGCATTAAAACCAAAAAAATAATTCCCAAAAGCGATAAAAAGGCTTGCACAATTTTACCGGCATTGGCGACCAAATTATTTCCATCAACGTTATCATCTATTATTTTTTCATAACCGCTTCCCGCTTCTTGCACCTTTTTTAAACTATCCAACGGCGCTGTTTGCGCGAATACAAAATACGGCAATATCAGTATTACAATAAGGCAAAGTAAAATAAATAAATGCTTAATTTTATTTTTCATGTTTTTTTTATTTTAAATTAAGATTTGTTGACCACTATATTGGCCCTGGTATCGGCGGTAAATCTAAATCTAAATCTGGCTCCGATGAATCTGATGAACCTGATGAACCTGATGAATCCGATGAATTATTATCCAAAACCCCTGAAGTAATTTTATCAATAACAAAATAAGAAATCGCATATGCTGAAACAACTATAATCACCCCGATAATCGCGGCGGTAATTAAATTTTTCGCTTTTGTTACCCGCTCTTCTTTGCCTGCCGCCGTCATCCAAAGATAACCTCCGTAAAGCATTAAAACCAAAAATAAAACTCCCAGCATTGACAAAACAGTATTTATTATTTTAGCAACATACAAAGTGAGCCGCTCTTCCGCCTGATCAGTATTATAACCCGCGCCATCAGCAACCATATCTAACGGATCCTCGTTGGTCCCATCCCCGATTTTAAAAGCATCTTCTAAACTTTGCGCTTGCGCAACAGCTGTTAAACTGAAAATAAACACAAACGATAACGTTAATATTATAATAATTTTTCTTTTTTTATTTTGCATAAATTATATATCACATTATTATCTATAAATCTTACTTTTATCTTATAACTCCTGCGGCTAAATTATCGCCTATAAAAGCGGTTATAGCGTAAGCGGCAATTACGATTAATAAGCCGATAATTGAATTGCGGATTATGGTTAGGGCTTTTTGAATTTCTTGATCATTGCCACGCGAATTCATCCAGATAAAACCGCCGTAAATCATTAAAATTAAAAACACTACGCCAATTAAAGATAATATGGCGGAAATAACCAAACCGGTCGTGCCAAGCGCGCCGGCATTGCTTATTTTTGTTTTAAGATGCCCTGTCCTGTCCGCGGTTTCATTCAGACTTGAATTAAATAAGCTTTTAGCGTCTTTGTCAGCCGCTTCAACCGCAACAGGCGCTATAAATACAATATTTAAAAAAATAACAGATAATAAAAATATTAAAACTTTTTTCATAAATATTTTTTAAAACATCTTGCTTCCAATATACGCGGTAATCGCGTAAGCGGCCAAAACAATTATTAAACCGACTATAGCTGATTTAATCAACTCTTTTGACTTAGTCACTTCTTGTTCATTTCCGCGCGCAATCATCCAAGTAAAGCCGCCGTAAATCATTAAAATTAGAAACACTACGCCTATCAAAGATAAAATTACGCCAACCACTTTTCCAATCGCGCCCGGAAGGCTATTCATAACTCCGCTACCATCAGCGTTAACATCGCTTACGCCATAACCTTTATTTGCGGCCGTATTCAAACCTGTTAAAGCATCACCAGCGCCATCTGCCGCAACCGTTAAAACAAAAGGCGTAAAAATAAAAAAAGCCAAAAAGACGGCTGTTAAAAAAATTATTTTACCCAAAGGGTGCCCCGCAGGAAATGCACCCCAAGGGCATTTCCTATGGGGCACCCTTGGGATGCACTTTGTATTTTTAGTTTTTAGTTTTTGCATAATTAACCCAAAAAACAGATAACAAGCCAAGCCAAGGGATGTTATCTGTTTAATTCATAGATTTCATTTACAAATCGCCGTCAAGCGCGTCATTGGTCATATTAATCACGAAGTTAACAATCGCAAAAGCCGCCATAATAACAATCAATCCGATTATTCCCGCGACAATAATACTTTTCGCCTTGCTTACCCGATCATCGTTTCCTGCCGCTGTCATCCAGACAAAACCGCCGTAAAGAATAATTACAACTGCGATAATGCCTAAAAATGTAATTAAATATCTAACAACCGTAACTGCCATATCGCGCACATCGCTGTCTTCCGCCGCAGGCAAATCAAGATTTTCAGCGTAATCCATGCCCAAATCCAAAGCGCCGACTTGAACGGGAACTAAAAAATTAAAAACAAGAACAGCTAAAATCAATGGCATGAATAATTTTTTTAGAATATTTGGCATAATACTACTTTAATCTCCTTGTTTTTTAAAAAATATAAATTTCAATAATTCCTATTTACAAACTATCGTCCAACAAATCATTGGTCATGCCGACTACAAATTGTACGATTGCGTAAGCCGCTAATACAATAACCAAGCCGATAGCTCCGGCAATAATAATCTTCTTTGCCTGAGCAACTTTGTCCTCATTGCCTGAAGCAGTCATCCAAATAAAACCGCCATATAATATTACGCAAACTGCGATAATGCCCAAAAATGTCATTAAGTATCTAACAATAGTAATTGCCATTTCCCTTGGATCATCTTCATCGGCTACTTCTAAATTCAAATTATTGGCATAATCAAAGCCAAGATCAGGAGCCGACTTTACTGATACAGCAATCGCGGAAAATAAAAATACAAAAATAGCGATAAAAACAATGCTTTTAAATAATTTGTTTTTCATAAAGTTTTTTATTAAAAATTAATAATTATCCACTCTTATAAAAACAATTTTTTTTATTTTTATAAGGGTGGATCCCTAGAATTCTAAAGGGACCCACTATCAGCTTTGAAATCCTTAGTTAAAGATTATTATCCGTCATATCGGTAAATAATTTTCATTTATAAGCTGTCGCTTAACAAATCATTAGTCATGCCAACTACAAATTGTACAATTGCGTAAGCACACAAAACAATGATTAAACCGATAATTCCGGCGATTATTAACTTTTTCGCTTCAGCAACTTTATCCTCGTTTCCGGCAGCAGTCATCCACTTAAAACCACCCAACAACATCACAACAACCGCGATAATGCCCAAAAATGTCATTAAATATCTAACAACAGCAACTGCCATTTCCCTTGGATCATCTTCATCGGCTACTTCTAAATTCAAATTGTTGGCATAATTAAAACCAAGATCAGGCTGAGCTCCTGCTTTTTCCGCATCTAACGCTACTGATGCTGAAAATAAAAATACAAAAACAGCGATAAGCGCAATATTTCTAAATAATTTTTTTTTCATAATTCACCCCCTTTCTATAAACTTTTGATATTACGGCAACTCTGCCGTAAAACTCAAAAAGATAAAAGTTATTAACATTTATTATATTTTATCATATTTAATGGCAAACAACAAATATTTATGCTAAAATCAAAACATAATCAAAAAATTATGCGAAAATTTAATATTACTTTAATAATTACGGTTTTATTCTATATTTTGATTTTTTCAATTTTTTTGGCAAGCTCGTTTAACGGTCTTGATCCGGATTTTGGTTGGCATTTGAAAGCAGGAGAAGAGATATACTTGGAAAAGTATGTTCCTTGGAATGAAAACTATAATTATACTTTAGAGGGCAGAACTTGGGTTGACCATGAATGGCTGCTTAATTTAATCAGCTATATTGTTTATACTAAAATCGGTTATATCGCTTTAAGCGTGTGTTTTGCCTTGATTGGGCTGCTAATTTTTGTTTTATTAAACTCCTGTTTGCTTAAAAAATACTTTAAAGACAAGCTACATTATATTTTTATATTAATAATTGAAATAATCGGGTTAGCAGGAATTTTATCGCATTTTGGCGTACGCATGCAGGAATTATCGGTTTTAATGCTCTTGCTTCAGCTATTTATAATTGACAAATTTAATGAAAAACAAAATTATAAAATTCTTTATTTTTTACCGATTTTATTTTTTGTATGGGCAAATCTGCACGGCGGATTTATGCTGGGTTTGGTTATTCTTTGGCTGTGGTTTGGCTCGAATTTAATAGCGCCAAAAATATTAAATCTTTTTAAAATTAAAATTTTTGAATTCAAGGCTAAAAGTGGAAAAATTAATTTTTATACTTTTTTGTCAGCTTGTTTCTCGTCTTTAGCGGTATTTTTAACGCCTTACCATTATAAATATTTCAGTTTTATGTTTGAATATACAGATACATATTATATGAAACGCATTATGGAATGGCTGCCTGCATGGAACTATCCGTTAAATTATATCCAGCAAATTTATCTTATTATATTTATATTAATCATAGTTTTATTTTTTCTTGAAAATAAAAAAACAAAGTGCCCCTTGGGTAAAAAAATTAATTTTTGGCATTTATCCGTTGGGCTGTTGCTTTTAACGGCCGCTTTTAAGGCCAGGCGAAATTTTCCGCTTTTTTTTATTGCGTCGCTCCCGCTTATTACGGTTGCGACAAATTCAATAAATAAAAATAATTTTAAAAAAATATATTTTTATTTGTTTAAAAATAAATTTATTTATTTTTTTCTAATAACCGGTTTAAGCATATCAGTATTTTTAGTTTTATTTTTAGCAAATTTCACTAATGCCCCTTTTGAAAATAAAAAATTCTGTAAATTTTATCCATGCGCCGCTCTGGAAAAAATAAAAACATTGCCGCAAGAAAATATAAAAATATTTAACAACTATGGTTACGGCGGATACTTAATTTGGAAATTGCCTGATCATAAAATATTCATTGACGGCAGACTACCAATGCTTCAGGTAAACGGACATTCTTTACTTGAAGAATACTATGAATTTTATGACAAAGAAAAAATATCTGATAAATTAGATAAATATAATATTAATCTGGTACTGGACAGAAAGCATAAGGCAATAAAATTCAATTGGTTTGAAAAAACATTTTTAGGATTTAAGAATAAAGATGACAAACCAAATCCTATGCAAGAATATTTAAGTGAAAAAAGCGATTGGGAGCTGATTTTTGAAAATAACGCTTCTTTTGTTTATTATAAAAAGTAGCTATGGCGAGAAATACGCGAACAATTGATTATACCGAGGATTATTATAAAGGTTTTTCAGGAATTTATTTTCGAAAAATTTTAAATACCATAATAAAATTTGGAAATTTAAAAAATGAAAAAGGACTGATTCTTGATTTTGGCTGCGGCGTTGGGCACTTAAAAAAAACTTTGAAAAAAAATAATATAATAAATTACGACATTGAGCCTGAATTAACAGAAATTAATAATTATAAAAAATTAAAGCCTGAAAAAATAATTTTATCAGGAGTTCTGGAACATTTATATTTGGAAGAAATCGAAAAATTGCTGAATGAATTTATTTTAATGAATAAAAATGTAGAGCTTCTTGTGTATTTGCCAACGGAAAATTGGATTTCAAAAATCGCCATGCGCTTGGCAGGACAAAAAAACGCGCATGACGACCATGTTTCAAAATATAAAAATATTAATAAAATATTGGAAAAAAAATTCGCGTTAAAAAAACGCAAGTATATTTTCGCGCGAATGGCGCAAATCAGTTATTATGTTAAAAAATAATCATCTGAAAAACCAATCCCCGCCCGCGCCGGAACTATCTGTTGTAATTCTTTGTTATTGCCTGAAAAAAGAAATATTTAATTTTGTTGACAAGGTCAAGGCTGATTTTAAAGATAATAATATTAATAATTATGAATTAATTTTGGTTGCCAATTTTTTAAAAAACAGCCATGATCCAACTGCAAAATACGCGGAGCAAATCGCTAAAAAAAATAAAAATATAAAATGCGTTTGCAAAGTTAAAGAAGGTATGATGGGCTGGGATATGAAAAGCGGATTTAAAAAAACAAGCGGCAAATTTATTGCCGTAATTGACGGCGACGGCCAAATGCCGATTAAAGATTTGGTGCGTGTTTATAAAAAAATAAAAAACAATAATTTTGATTTGACAAAAACTTATCGGCTTACCCGCGGAGACGGCATTTGGCGAAAAACCATCTCAACTATTTACAATTTAATTTTTATTGTTTTCTTTCCCGGACTGAAAGTAAAAGACATAAATTCTAAACCGAAAATTTTTACGCGAGATTTTTATAACAAGCTTGATTTAAAATCAGATGACTGGTTTATTGACGCGGAAATTATGATTAACGTCCGCCGCTTAAAAGCAAAAATTGTTGAAATACCAACTGAATTTCTCGGTCTTTGCGGTGAAAGAAAATCATTTGTCCGCTTGCCAACAGTATTTGAATTTATTAAAAATTTAATTTTATTCAGAATTAAAGAATTTAAAAACAAATGAAAATATTAATTACCGGCGCTAGCGGCGGGATTGGAAAAATTTTAATAAAAAAATTAATTAAAGCAAACTTTGATGATCTGGCTGTTTTAAGCAGGGGCAAATTTAAATTCAGGGAAACAGAAAAAATTAAAATTAAAATTGGAAATTTAAATAATTTTGACAGCCTTGATAAAGCGCTTAAAAATATAGATGTAATAATTCATTTAGCAGGCATTACCCACACCAATAAAACAAAAAGGTATTTTAAAATCAATGCCGACGGCACAAAAAATTTATTGCAAGCGGCTGAAAAAAATTTTGTTAAAAAATTTATTTTTGTCAGCTCGCGCGCGGCTTCCGAAGTCGGCGGAGCTTACGCCTATTCAAAACTTTTAGCCGAGCAAATGGTAAAAAAATACAAATTCAGCTGGATAATATTAAAGCCGGCAGAAGTTTACGGCGCCAAAAACGATGAGGCCGTTCAAAAACTTATTAATAAAATAAAAAAATCTTATTTTATTCCAGTGCCGAGGAAGGGAGAATTTGAGCTAAGTCCTGTTTTTGTTGATGACGTTGTTGCGGTGATAATCAATTCTATTCAAACTTTGAAAAATAACACAAGCTATATTTTAGCCGGCGCAAATTCTTTTTCTTATAAAAATTTAGTTAATTTAATCGCGCGCGCTTGCAATAAAAAAATAAAAATTATTTATGTTCCGATTTTTATTTTAAAAATTATCGCGTTTGTTTTTCCGCGCCTTTTGGTTAGCGATCAAATTCCGCGCTTGCTTGTAAAAAAATCCGATGACATCAGTTTGGCGCGCGAATATCTCAATTTCAATCCGCGGAATTTTAAAGAGTGGGTTAAAAATTTAAAATGGGTATTAATTTTAGTGATTTGCGCGCCTTGACTACAGTCAATTAATTTGGTATATTACATCTGCTGTCAATTACTGCCTTTTAGCAGTTTTTGTTTTGAAAAATAAAACGCAAAAAATTCAAGGGACTTGCCCCGCGAAGCTTTAGCGTAGTGGGGCGCCCATAGTTCAACGGATAGAACACCAGCCTTCTAAGCTGGTTATGGGGGTTCGATTCCCTCTGGGCGCACATTGACAATATTAAAACAAAAATTTATAGTATAAATAATTATGGTGGCTATAGTTCAACGGTTAGAACATCGGCTTGTGGTGCCGATGATGAGGGTTCGATTCCCTCTAGCCACCCAATTTATTTAAACTTCTTTGAATTACAAAATACGATTACGGAGTAATATAGAGAATTAAAAAAATAAAAACACCTGCCTTGAATTTTAAGGCGGGTGTTTTTTATACTTTTTCGTCATTTAAGAAAAAAATATTGCTATTGTCTAACAATTTTTTAATTTTATTAATTTCATTTTTTTTCTCAAAACTCAAAAGTTCAATTTTTGCAATTACTGAAAGATTTATTTCTTCATTACAACCTTCAAGCAAATCAAAAAAATCAACCATTTTTTTGGCGCCTTTAAAATAATAAATAATTGAATTGGTATCTAAAAAATACATTTTTTATTTACTATATTCCCTGTTCCATTCATTTCTAATTTTATTTTCATATTTCAACGGGTCAATTTTCATATTTTTCCAAGCACCTTTTAATTTTTTTATTTCTGTCCAGTTGGTTTTTTTTTGCGTTATATAAATATTCTTTTTTTTATATCCTAAAAGTTTTTCCAAAATTTTTTTTGAAATTTCTATTGTAATTTTATCACCCTGAACTTTTGGTTGAACTAAAATTTGCGTATTCATATATTTTTAAAATTAATTAATTTAACTTTTGTTTTATGTTATCAGTATAACACCAAAAAGTCAAATTAAAATTAAATTACCCAAACATCAACCACCCCGGTTTAAACATCAACAATAAACCAATCACAACAAGGATTATTCCGCCTATCAGACCGGAATAGCGGGTGTATTTTGAGTCAGACGCTTTTAGGCGCAAAGTCTTCATTGCTATGAAAAATATAATCAAATCATCCAATAAAAACACTAAAACATATAAAAACAAATAAGCGTAAAATTGCCAGATTGGCAAATTCGCCATAGTTAAAATCGGCACATAGACGGCAGGGATGCCGGCGGAGCATAAGAGCTCAACCATATTAACTAAACCGGCTAAAACTATTATTCCAAATAAAGCAAAAATAAATTTATCCTCCAGAATAATTTTGCGCAAATTTTTAAAAACCTTTTGCCGGCTTTCGCTGCCTGTTACTTTGCAAGTCTGACTGCGATTTTTAAAATAATCCCGCAAATGATACGCTCCGCTCGCGACCGCCACGACCGCAATCAGCAAGCGAATCCAAAAAACAAAACCCATAAACAAAATCACATTCAGCCAAGCCGCTAAAAACAGATAATAAACAGCCGCGGACGAAATTAAAAAAGCAGAGCCAAGCGTCCACATTTTAAATTTGTTTTTCATGTTAAAAAGCAAATTTATCAAGAACAAAAGCACCCACATCGCGCAGGGATTAAAGCCGTCAATGGCGGCCATTATAACAGTTAAAACAGGCAAAGAAAAATTCTGCGGATTAATTTCGCCTAAGAGAGGAACCGCTACCGTATTATTATTTTTTTGATCATTATTTAAATCCGCGCTGCATCCGCAATCATGAATGCATTCGCTGTCATTGGCATCGCATCCGTGCGTACAAGCCACGGGAATATCTTCCCCATAAATAACTGATGCGACAACATCATCGCATCCTGTTTTAGCGTATTCATTAATTATATCTTTAATTTTTTTACCGGTAATTTCATCATTATAATAACCGGTAACGGTTTGATCGCCGATAATTAAAATCGGCACCCCGCGAATAACAATATCCAGCTCTCGTCCAAGCTCGGCTAAAAAATCCTGATTCTCTTTATTGTGCCATGTTTCATAATAATAAATCTTAATATTCTCATTTTCTTGCGCTAATTTTTTTAAAAAAACCTCTTCTTTCTCACAATGCGGACAGCCGTCCCCATAAAAAAAATAAAGATTAATCTTATCTTGCGCGCTTGTTTGCGCTAAAACAGGACTAAAGCAAAAAACAAAAAAACTTATAATAAATAATATTTTTTTCATGTATATTTTTATTAATTCCTTATTATATTTTAATGCTATTTAGGGAATTTGTAAACTCTTTTTACAAACAAAAAACCCCTTTTCAGGAATATAACCTAAAAAGGGATTTTTTTGCGAAAGAAGGGGCTTATTTAGGCTCGCTTGCGAGGCTAAATAAAAAATATATAAACTCTATATATTGCTGAATTTATTCTTCTTTGTCCTGTTTGTTTTGCTCTCGTTTTTCTTTAATCAATTCCCTGTTCACCCAAAATACCCAGCCGATTACCGCGAATAAGAAAACAATAAATATTACTAAATTTAATTTTAATTTTGCCTGCGCTTCTTGGCTTTCATTTATCAGACCGCTTTCATCTTCGCTGTCGGATTGATCAGAATTTAAAATATCCTTTAAATCAATGCTGGCTGTCGCGCTCTCTGAGTCAATCTTTTCATCATCAATAATCTGTTCTGCTTTTTGATTTTCATCTGGCTTAATTTCATCAATTTTTTTCTCAACATCTTTTATTTTTTCCTCTAAATCAATTACGCTTATTTCATCATCGCCCGCCATTTTATCTACAGCAACTTCAGCTACCGGTCGCGTACCAACATTATAATAAATAATATTAGACCAAATACTTTCTTTTCCGCGCGTATCAACCGCGGTTGCGTAAATTATATGGCTGCCCGGTTTTAGCTCTAAAAAAGGCAGATATGAAAAATTCGCGGTACCGGATTCGTGGTTTGCGGCCAGAAATTCTCCATTCAGCTTGTGGTCAATGAAAATTCTTATTTTAGAGCTGTTTTTGCTTAATCCTGTTATTAACGGCTGATTATGCTTCGTGCTTGAATCAACTTTAATTACAATCGGCGCCGGCATTGGATTTTCAATGTAAAAGCGCAAAGCGCTTGAAGCCGGGCTTACTCTGCCGCTTGCGTCTTCGGCTCGCGTCCAAACAGTATGCCAGCCGGTTGTTAAATTCAAAAATGGCTTATAGCTGAAATTCGCAGTTCCGCTTGTGTGTTCTAAAATTTCTGTCTTGCCGTTATGCTTTCCGTCCACAAACACGTGGACAAAAGTATTGTTAACGGTTAATCCGGTTATAGTCGGTTTGACTTTTCCTGTTATTGTGCCTTCGTTAGGCTCTATTAAAGTCGGCGCCGGCAGGGATTCAATTGTAAAAATTTCAATTAATGAAAATTCCGATAA
>JAGLIO010000052.1 GCA_023142915.1 Candidatus Parcubacteria bacterium
GGCGCTCTCTTTAAGCTGGAATTTCAATAATTCAACGGATTATATTTATAATTCCAACATGTTAAAACTGTCAAACGGCATGGTAATTTTTAATTATAAAGAAACAGATCAAATTATTAATAAACTGCCGATTCCCGCCATCCAGCCGATCTATTCCTTAAAAGCGCCGAATATAATCAGATGGACCGGTTTTACGGAAACTGCCGATAAAAACAACGGCAATATTTACTATCAATTGTCTAATGACGAAGGCAAAACTTGGTATTACTGGGATGGCATGGGCTGGGCTGAGGCCGGTGAAAATGATTATAATGAAGCTTCTGTCATAGACAGCAAAATAAACAGCTTCAAACCCGTTAATGATCAGATTAAATTCAAAGCGTTTTTTAGAGATAATTATTACGCTCAAATCAAATTATTCGGCATAAGTTTAAATTATGACAGCATTTCCGCCAAAAATCACGGCGTTATCCCCGGTTATTTTGAAGACAATTTGTGGCTCTATTACGATTTTGGAAATGGATATTGGATTTTCGGAATCCGGGAAGCATCCTCTGTTATAGCCATAGACAGCAAAGGACAATGCATTAAATTTGAGGGCGAAATCCGTAAATGCTCGCAAGGCGATTACGCGTTCTTGACTAGCGTAAAGGCTTTGCTGCAAAAATAACTTTTTTAATAAAAAACTATATCAACTCTTTAATTCTTTCAGTTAACATCTCTAAACTATATTCGCTTTTAGATATATGGTTTTTTACATTCAAGTTTGCAAGATTATTAGTATTGGCCGCATCATTTTTAACTGTGAGAACAATCAGCGGATATTTATCCATCATCCCTTTTTCATTCATTTTTTTCAAGACCCATTCTCCCGGCTTTAACGGCATTAGCAGATCTAAAATAATCAAATCCGGTTTTACGCGCGTAATATCTTTAAAACCAGCTCCACCGTCAAAAGCTTGAATAACTGAATATCCTTCTGTTTTCAAAGCGTCTTTCATGACCTTTTGCAGAATGTTATCATCTTCAATTATAAGAATTGTTTTAGGCATATTTTTTTGTTAAATATTATTTTTTAAATTATTTTAAGGGTAATTTTACGTAAAAAATCGCGCCGCTGTCTTTTTTGGATTCAAACCAAATTTGTCCGCCATGCGCCTCTATAATGGATTTGGAAATGGAAAGTCCCAGCCCTGTGCCAATTGTATCATACTGGGCATTGTCGGCTCTAAAAAATTTTTCAAATATTTTTTTTTGCTGAGCTGTTGGAATGCCAATCCCGTTATCTTTTATTTTAATAAGGATTTCATTGTCTTTCTTTCTGATATCAGCCAATACTTTTCCGTTGTCATCACGGGAATATTTAATGGAATTATTAAAAATATTATTCAACGCGTGCTTGATTTTATTGCGATCAATGTTTAATATCAGTTTGGGTGAATTTTTTTTATATTTTATGTCTACTTTTTTAAATTCCGCGAATTCTCGGTTATTTTCTATTATTTCTTTAAAAATTTTATCTAAATCAATTCTTTTTTTAACAACATTAAATTGGCCACCTGTTTCCATGCGCGACAAATTAAGAAGATCGTCCACAAGCCCTATCGTCCTATTTGTGCTTTCATGAATATCATGCATATACTCCTTTTGCTTATCGCTGAGATGCTCCCTAAGCATCAATTCGCTCATCCATTTAATGCCTGTCATCGGCGTTTTTAATTGATGGGAGGCAAGCGATACAAATTCCGATTTCATCCTATCAATTTCCCGCTCGCGAGTGGCATCCCTGAATACCACCACGCAACCAATAATTTTACCTTGCTTATTTTTAAGCGGAACAACACTGTCCGCTACCGGAATCTTTTCACCTTCTCTGGAAATAAGCATGGTATGCCTCGGCATTGATTGGATTTCTCCGGTATCCATGGTCTGGGTGATAAAATCGCTGTTTTCTTTTTGAGGATCAGACTCAAGAACAAATCGTAAAATTTTGGAATATTTTTGATTAAGCGCTTCTTTTTCCGAATACCCGGATAATTGGCTGGCTACAGGATTAATAAGTATAATACGCAAATTATTATCTACAACAAAAACCCCATCACCGATACTTTGTATAATAGTTTCAATCTTGCTTTTATCCCGGCTAATTTGCTCTGTTTTGGATCTTATCTCTTTAATGTTTCGCTTGTGCTCGGTAACATCCATTATTACAATTGAAAAAAAATTTTTGCCCTGGCTCTCAAAGACCTCTCCGGAAAAAATAACATTTAATATTTCCCCTGTATTCGCGCGTATTTTTAAATCCAAATTCCGTATATGCCCTTTTTTTTCCAAGACATCCGCTATTTTTTTTTGCTTTTCTTGGTCGTCAAACAGGCCGATATCCATAATAGCCTTGCCGATAATACCAGATTCTTTATATTGCAGCCTGTTTAAAAACGCGGCATTAACTTCAGTAAACTTCCTGCTTGGCAATTCAATAATGGCCATAGGCACCGGATTGCCAGTGAACAGCATATTATATTTTTGAAGCTCTCCCTCTTTATGAAAATCTTCTGCGATGCATGCGCGCAAATCGCGCAAATCGCTTTTGCTTTTGCTTTTTTCCGATTGACTCATTTGTATTAGCTTTAATTTATAGTCAAGGAATTTGAATATTCCCGACTACTGTTAGCGCCCTTTGGGCATAACTTGTTATTTCTCCTTTTTATTTTATCATTTTTCTTGCTAGTTTACAATGACCTTTCTTTTTCATATACTCTATGGAAAAAAATTTGATTTGTCCAAAATAAAAAATGTACGTACTATTTGTACGTACGTTTTTCGTGGCTCGGAGTTTGGAACAAAATTGGAATATTTATATTGAACATATAATTTATAATAATTCTCATCTTAAATAACAAAAAATAAAATTAATTCAATATTCCTAAATGTCTGAACCTTGATTTTAAGGATTTAAAAATCTCTTGATTATTATTCTTAAAAATCAAGCAATCAAGTAAATCAAGAAAATCAAGAAAATCAAGAAAATCACGGTTCAGACATTCATAATAACTTTCTCAATCTTCCGCTCCATGATTTTAGCCGCTTACTTTTTTATCGGTTTGAACAACAAATCTTTTAACTGCTTCATATATGCTTCGCCGCAATCATCTTCCATTCTGCCCAAAACCATTTGAATTGTTTTGTACGGGCTAGTCGGAAGAGAGGAGATATATTTATATTTTTTATACGCCGGTTTCCACAAATCAGATAACAAATTATTCAAATTTACAAATAAATTTAGCAAAATAAAATCAGATTGTTCTGATTTTGATTTACTTTGCTTATAGTCTGGAATGCGGATGTGCACAGTAAGCGATCCTATCTCGTTTTCCAGCATACGCCTCACCGCATTCCTGATATTGCCATTTTGGTGCCTAAGCAAATAAAACAGCCATGAAAATAAAAAGTCCGGCTGGCTTTCTTTGTCATGCAAAAAGTATAAAACCGACACAGCCATAACAAAATTTTCCTTTCGCCAATCTTCAACAATATTTTCATATTCAATTGGGGCATTTTTTATTAGTAATTTAATATCGCTGTATTTTCCGCCAAAACGAGAGCTGTACAACAGCTTTCTTACCTCTCTTGCCGCCTTGCGGCTATCTTCTTTGTTTCCTGTTAAAATAATATTGAAGAACTCAGGGAATGTTTTTGTGTGGATTGCTTTGTTTTTTAGCATAATATTAGAATTAATTTTTATTTTTCTTCTAATATTATACCATTAAATAAATATTTTGTTGTTATTTGTGCAACAAAGCTATTCAAAAAGCCTTGCTTTGCGCTTGCAAAGCAAGGAGAAAAAACAGTTTCAAAACCTGCCTGCTGGCAGGCAAAAAACAGAAAAACCTTTTTCTTTAAAAAATTCTGAGTTCGTTTCGTTAAATTCTGCTCGCGTATCGGGACAGCTTCCGAACTTTTTTGGCTAAAGTGAGATGATTATTTTATTAAACCGCCATGATATTTTAATTTGTATACTTTTTTATTTTTATGATAGATAAACTCTTCGCCATAAAAATCCTCAACATTTCCTTTGCATTTGTTAATATAAATAAATTCATTTTTTTCAAATTTTTTCGGTCCTCTAGAAATTATTTTTGAGTTTACCTTTTTTAAGCATTTTTTTAAAAAAATATATATATCGCTTGCGGAACATTTATTATTTATGCAACCGCCGAAATAATTCATTGCCCAATAAGGTTTATTGCCAACAAAAACAACCTCTTCTCCGATAAATTTTTTTGAACCATAATAACGATCTCGATAAATAAAATCATCTTCCGAGAATGTTAATTCTTTTGCCATGTCTTTTAATCTTTTTTCTCCAAATTCACTATTTGAGGCATAAGTATTTTTCTTGGCTTTTACTAAAAATTTTATAAAATTATTCATAGGAATATGATAACAAATATAGAAAAATATAGCAAAATAAAATTCGCCGCCTACTACAGTAAACGGCGAAAGTAATCAATGTTTATAAAAACCCTTAACAACAATTTTTTTATTGTGACACAGTTTTAATGCCTCCTTTTCAAATTTTTTTCTATCAAACAGAGCTATGTTGACATTAATGCCGGCTTTTTTATAGCATTTAATAATTTTATCACGATTAGCTTTTGTAAAATTAAGCGTTTCAAACATAACAAAATCAACTTTGTCTTTTACGGATTGCAATATCTCATTTATATCAATTATCTCTGGAAGGATTGGACCGATAAAGGCATAAGTTCTTATGCCGTTATTTTTAAAAAATGAGAGAGTATCCAGTCTTTCTTGCGGAGATGAGGCAGTCGGCTCAAATATTCTTGAAATTGATTTGTTTAACGATGTTATAGTCATACCAACTTCGCATGACTTTATTTTTTTTATAATATCAATATCTCGTTTAACTAAAGCTGATTTTGTCAAAATAGACACCGGAAATTCATGCTTAGCGAGAATTTTTAAGATATTTCGCGTAATCTCGTATTTTCTTTCAATTGGCTGGTAAGCGTCAGTCACGCTGCCTATCAATATTGTTCCTCTTTTCTTCTTGGGCGTTAGCTGTTTTTCCAGAATTACTGGGGCATTAATTTTTACATCAAGAAAAGTACCCCATTCCTCTGTATGCCCTGTAAAGCGCTTCATAAACGAAGCATAACAATAAGCGCAGCCATGCAGGCAACCGACATAAGGATTTATGCAATAATCTGCTTCAGGCAAATTGCTTTTAGTTAAAATGCTCTTGCATTGTATTTCAGTTATTTTCATATTTTTCCTTTCATTTATCAAGGCTTTTTAAGGCTCGGCAATAATCAGTGCGATTACCATAGCCTAATTCATCTTGAGCTCTTTTCAGCATAGCAACAAAGTCATCTTCAGGCAATTTTCCCAATTTAAATCCTGGCAGAGGTCGGCTATTGCTATCAAGCGCCCAACCGCAAGCTACAACTATGCCATCAGGAAGTATGCCAATAGCTTTATTGCTGGCATGGCATTTGTAATCACCCCGCAAAATCCTTAAAGAATGCTGGAACACAATTTTTGTATATCCGCTTAAAGAATCCAAAAAATCCATCACAGATAATAATTCATTGTCTGGCATATATAAATCTTTTTCAAGAAAAAAATCCTTTTCCCGCCAAATAATAGCGGAAAATATTCCATTTTGGTATTTTCTTTGCGCATAAAAGATTATAAAGCGCCTTAAGATTATCCTTTGAGGCTGTTTCAAGATAAAGCGTGGTTACTCCGGAACAAAAAATGCCTGCTTTTACTATCCGCTCTAAAATCAAAATCACAGAAGAATTAAACCCTTTGGGACGATATTTATTGGTTGCATTTGGCGGATTATCAATGCTAATTTCCACTTTGCCAACTTTTTTAATTAAGGCAAGTTTAGATGAATTAAAATCAACACCTGTCATGCTTACGTCAATCATTTCAGGAGATAAAATTTTTGTTGCAGTTTCTACAACAGAAAAATCATCAGGATAATACAATGGATCTCCGCCTGAAAAATCTATTTTTACATTATTATCAGCCAAAATACGCAAAACTTTCATTTTTTCATTTAAAGTTAATACGTTTATATTATTTTGACTATTAGCTCCTATTGCTGACATACAGCAAAAAGAACAATTCCATGGACAAACATTCGTCAAATTCCAAATAGCATACATAATTCAATCCTCCTAAAGTTAAAGGTTTTTAAATTTTAAAGAGCTTACATTCATGAAATATTAACTTAAACCAAAAATATCATAAAATATATTGATTGTCAACGACATGGCAAAACGCTAAAATCAATATTTTTAAAATATTTTTAAAAATTGCTTATTTTAGCGAAAACAATTCAAATCCGAACCTCCTCCATAAAAAACACCACTAAATTTATCTAAAATTAGTGGTGTTTTTTACAAAAAATTCTGCTCGCGTATCGGGACAGCTTCCGAACTTTTTTGTGTAAAATCAGTGTATGAAAAATAAAAATCATTTTTTTACTCAATCTATACTATGTAATAATTTCAATCTCCTTCTCGTCAAACCAGTCGTCTTTTAAAATGTTAGCTTTTACTAATTCTGGATTTGCAGAATAATTAACAATTGCTAAACTTTTTTCTGCCCTACTACACGCTACATAAAAAAGGCGTTTAGTTCTGTCAATACTGGTTTCTTTTCCTTCCTCAACGTTTTTTTTATCTGTGACTGTTGGAATTTTTGTGCCAAGCAATTTATCATAACTAAACATAAAGCCTCCTGCTTCTTCATCGTCAAGAATAACCATTACACGAGGAAATTCAAGACCTTTTACGCCTTGATGAGTACCAAATTTTGCTCTATCTGAAATATATTCATCATACGCTTCAATTTGCATAAAAGTACTCAGCAATGCATCATCCCATGCGTCGATCATTTCATCTTTATCCCGAACCTCTTCTTTGCTTTCGCTTTTATCTGTAATTTTATATTCTTCGGCAATACCTTGCTCTTTTTTGTTTCTTGTCGCAATTGGTATTAAACTTTCTGGAATTGGAAACAAACCAGATTTTGAAATATTTTGTAATATTTCAATTAGTTCTGGATCTGATTTGCTATCCCACAATGAAAATAATGAAATCACAGAAGCGTTAGCTTGTTTTATCGCTTTAACTTGCAGGGAACGATCTCCAAACAATGGTGAATACTTCTTTACTATTCGAGCAACACTAAATTCATCATTATTTTGTTTCGCCTTAATTAAAGGTACAATAAACTGAGTGAAAAAACGTATACCTGGTAATGTCCCATCTAGCAACCCAGTTTTGAGTTTATTAATTTTATAAAGTGGTTCAAATAATTCGGTAAACCCCATGCGTCGTGCAGCCATGTGATGTTCTAGCGTTAAAATTTTTATATCACAATCATTTCCGCTCCACAATTTATCCTTAGTTATAGTAGCCATCTTTTTAATAACAATATTTTCTATTTCTGCTTTATTTGGCAAGTTTTGCGAGATAATAAAAAATCTAACAACTCCTTTTTCTTTTTCTATTCGTGGCAATTGTTCTTGATTATCAACACTGGAACGAATTTTATTAATAAGAGTGATAATTCGTTTAGCACATCTATGATTCATTTTTTTAACTGGTTTAATCCAATTTTTTGGTAAATTTTGATCTAAATTTTCTTTACCGTCACTATAGATGCGTTGCATTGTATCGCCAAACAAACCTAATAAAAAATATTTTTGGTTTATTTTTTGTACAACAAAAAAAGCGTCGATAAGTTCTTTTTTTGTATCCTGACTTTCATCAATAAGTAATATGGGGTACTTTCTTACGAGAATTTTTTGCATCAATGGCTTATTTAATAAAAAATAAGCGCCAATATTTATTACTTCGTTATGATTCAAAGAATCCCTAGCAATGTTATCTCCATTTGGATTATAAATAAAATGAGAAATTTCGTTTAAATTATCTAGTCGCATTGTCTTTGTTTCTATTTTCTTTTCTCTGGCAATAGAGGTTTTAGTAACTCCTCTACTTTTAGCTTGTTGATCTTTTAATTTCAAAATTTCATCCTCAAGATTAGTTTTGAGCCACTCTTTTATATCTGCATTATAATTTTTAATTAAATTCCAAATAAAACTGTGGATTGTTGAAACATAAAAAATAGAATCATTTTCTAGTCGATGTTGTATTTCATCACATGCCGCGTTTGTGTATGTTATAATTGCGACCTGCTGTCTATTTACTTTCAGATATTCCCCCTTTTCATTACGTAACCTTGATAGAACATTAACAAGAGATCTAGTTTTACCAGACCCAGCTCCTGCAAAAAGAAAAAAACTTTTTGGGTTATCAAAATTTAAGCAATTATATAATTCTTCGTCTACATGATTATCAATATTATTACCTTCAACAGCTAAATTCATACTATTTTCTCTCTTTATTTAAATTAGTATCTACTTTTTTGAATTGTAATTTCTCCCGCAACCATTCGAGACCTTCTTTTATGTAATTTGGAATAGCCAGTTCTTTAGGGTCTTTTAAAAATAGAAGTTCAAGCGCAAATTTAGCTTTTTTCCCAGTCTTCAAAGCATTAAACATATCAGCACTTGATTCTTTTACGGTCTTTTTATTTACGGCATCAGACATTTTTTTCATAAGACCAGTTCCTGTCAATTCTTTGAATAATTTTAAATTCTCAAACACCAAGGAATCCTCGAAAGTATAAGGAATAACTTCTTCTGTCTTCCCGTCCGAGGTAGAAATCTTTATCGGAAATTGATAAGCAACTCTAATAGGAAAATTACTTGATTCTTTTGATTCTTTTTCTAGATTCAATAAATCATCGATGCTATCTTTTCCTGGTAACCACTTTTTTAAAGTATCATTTCCGCTTTTATAATCCTTGTTTTTTTCTGGCAAAACAGAGACCCATCTATTTTTATCATTTTTATCAACAGAATCAATGTCTGTAATAATAAGTGTTATTAATCCTAGCTTTTCAATCAAAGGTTTGAGCGTATGAGCATGATTCCCTCCGATTTCTAATAATGAAATATAACAACTTGATAATTCTGGTAAATGGCGTTTAATAAAATAAGGAACAAGCATTTTTTCCGCTGGTCCCTCTATCAAGATTACCGCATCAGCAAAAAAAAGATCACAATGAGTAGTTTTTAAATAACGGATTGCAAATTTAGTTGTTTCATCTTTTTTGCCAAATGTTTCCGAAAGATTAACAACGGTTGAGGTTGGTATTAATCCTTCCGTTGCTGAATTTCTTTTAAAATAGCACAAAGACGTAAAATCAATTTCGTATGCAATGTGGTTAGAATGCGTGCTCACTATAAGTTGTGTTGTAAACTGCTTTTTGTCGTGTAGAAGAGTGTTATTTCTTAGCACTTCATACGCCTTACGAATAAAAACTTGTTGAATCTGTGCATGTAGATGCGCTTCAGGTTCTTCTACTAAAACTAAATGCAATGGTTCAAATTTATGTTTTTCAGTTTGATTGGAAGATTGTTTTAAGCTTTTCCCCACCTGCATCCATTCATCTCGAAATCTAATCAGTTTAAAAATAATTGAAATAAGATTTTGATAACCAAGCCCATTATATTTTTCAGGAAGACTTAATGGGCAATCAGAGATTTTACCATCTTCCTCAAGAACGTTAAACTGAACAGCAGATGAATGACTTATGCCATCAATAGCATTAATCTTACTTGAAATTGATATACTTGGGTTTCCAAGTCCTGGATAGTTAAGTAGCTCCAACTCACTCAAAGCAGAATTAAAACTTTCTTTTAATTTAAAATCAAATGAGGTTTTAGCATCTTCCATTGCTTGCAAAGCCTTAATGTCAGACGGCTCAGGTTGAACAAATGGATCAAGATGTTTTTCATAATATTCCCTAAGTTGAAATGAAAGACTACCAGCAACTTTTAGAGAACCTGCTCCATCTGAATTTGAATCAGAAAATCCTCGTTGAGCATTTATTATATCTATCTTAATTAAACCCCTTAAAACATCGTTATCTAAGGGGATACTATCAACCGATATTTTTTGAGGTAGAATATCATCTGTAATTTTCTTAGGATCTAGTATATATGTACAAATTGTAAAATCTTCTTTTAATTTTTTTACTAAGAAATCCCACATAGTGGCAGGCCAAAGCTTGAGAGATATTTTTTTCCCCTTATTCAGTTTTTGAGCTCCCTCGGTCGCATTTATTGACGAATCAAATGCTGTTTTAAAATTTTTATACAAATCTTTAATATTCTTTGGCTCCAGCCTAAGACGTACCCCTAGTAAACCACCTTGCCAATTAAGGGTAGGTATTAAATCACTTACGTAATGAATTTCTTCATCATCGACATTTATCCATATGTCTAATTGAGGTAAATTTTTTTCCCATTTTTTGAGAGTAAAGTCTACTTTATTAACATCAGTTTCTTCAATCCATAATCTTCCTATTTCATTGATTTCTTTCCAATTTGATAATGTAAAATCCTTTGTAGAAAATTTTTGTTTTTCTTTTAAAAAAAATATAAGCGCATCCATTGCGGAAGTTTTTCCACTATTATTGGCGCCTACAAAAACAGTCTCTTTGTCAGAGAAATCAATTCTGCAAGATTTTAATTTTCTAAAATTTTGAATTTCTACAAATTTTATTTTCATATTTTCAACACCATCTTGTATAAAGGGAAATTTCAACAGTCAAAGGAAAAAATTACCCGATCTATTTCCGATTAAAATTTGTTAATAATTATATTAGACATATTAATTCTACACTTTTATCACAAACTGGTCAAATTTTCTATTTATTTTCTAACGTGTTATAATAGTATTATGTTGTGGATAAATATCTAAAAAATAGAAAATAATTAGAAAATACATATGATTACAAAAAGGCAAAAAGAAGCACTTTCCTTTATTGAAGCTTACAAATACAAAAAGGGATACTCTCCCTCTCTTGAAGAAATTAAAAAATATTTGAAGCTATCATCTGTCTCTACCGCGCATCACCATGTTAAAAAACTCTTAGAGGCAGGCTTTTTAAATAAAGAGGAAAACCAGCCAAGAGCCATTGATATTTCTGATAATAGCCCAATGATTGAAATAAATATTATTGGAGCTATTGCAGCCGGCAAACCCATTGAAGTAATTGAAGCCGTAGAAGATACTGTGCTAGTTGCTAAAAATGAAATAAGCCACTATGGAAAACACTATGCATTGAGAGTGCGGGGCGATAGCATGATAGACGAAGGAATTTTTGATGGTGATATTGTTGTTATCAAAAAACAATCCGTTGCAGAAAATGGGCAAACAGTGGTGGCAATTATAGATGATAATGAAGCCACATTGAAAAAATTATACCGTGAAAAAAATAAATTTAAACTACAGCCAGCTAACCAGTCAATGTTGCCTTTTTATAGAACAGAAGTTGAAGTACGGGGCGTAGTTGTAAAAATAATAAGAAATTTTCAAGAAGAAGTTCAGGAAAAACAACAGCTTAGAACGATTGATTTGTTTGCGGGTATAGGCGGCATTAGACTTGGTTTTAAAAAAGCCGGCTTTAAAACTGTTTTTGCTAATGATCTTGAAAAAGCTTGCCGTGCTACTTATGATTCAAATTTTAAAACTGAAAAATTAGTTGTTGAGGACATTAGAAAAATTGGAATTGACGACTTGCCTGAATTTGATTTTCTTTTAGGCGGTTTTCCTTGTCAGGCATTTTCAATCGCTGGATACAGACAAGGCTTTAATGATAAAAAAGATAGAGGTAATTTATTTTTTGATGTTGCAAAAATTATTGAGGCAAGGCGGCCAACCGGCTTTTTGCTTGAGAATGTAAAAAATTTAAAAAATCATGACAATGGCAAAACATTTAAAATCATTATAGAAACACTTGAAATGCTAGGTTATCATATAAAAACAGAAGTATTAAACACTATGGAATACGGAAATGTACCGCAAAACAGGGAAAGAATATATATAGTCGGTTTTAAAAACGAAAAACATTTTGAAAATTTTTCATTCCCTGAAAAGAAAAAATTAAAAGTTAAAATTACTGATATTCTAGAGGAAAATGTTCCGGAGAAATATTACTATAATGGAAAGCCATTATACAAAAAATTAAAAAATTATGTAACAAAAATAGGCAGAGTGTACCAATGGCGCAGAAAATATGTTCGTGAAAATAAAAAAGGCGTCTGCCCGACGCTTACTGCAAATATGGGTACAGGCGGTCATAACGTGCCAATAATTAAAGATAAAAAAGGAATAAGAAAACTTACCCCAAGAGAATGCGCCAGTATTCAAGGCTTTCCAAAAAGTTTTAAAATACCTAAAAATTTATCAAACTCCGCCGTCTATAAACAATTTGGTAATTCAGTGAGCGTCCCAGTTATTGAAGCGGTTGCTAGGCAAATTAAATTAGCCCTAGGCTAATTACCAAACTTTTACATTTTTACCAATTGGTTTTATATTATATTTATTTATAATATTATCCCTAATACTAAAACGTGGTCTTCTTCCCTCTTTTTGTTGTTGTTTCATGGTCTGGGTTTTATTAACTTCCATGTTATAAATTAATTTGCTAGGAATTTTGTAAACATTAAATTTCCCATCTAGTTTGTCGCCATTGTAAAAATCAAGAAAATATAAATCATCCCACTTTGATTTTGGCCCAAATGAAGTTAAATCTGATTCAACGCTACATGCTTTTATTTGTTCCGCTTTGCCTGTCCTAGTATTATAGGTATCAAACGAACCAGAGACAGATCCTGTTAATGAAATGAATCGTTTTGAGCCAGAGAAAAGACAAAAAGCGACTTCTGAAAGTCCCTCGGGAAAATTTGGTTCCCTAGATTGAAAAATTCTTAAACCTAATTTTAATTTCTTCCAAGAATCAAAAAGTTTTTTCCACTCTTTTTTATCTGCATTGTTAAAGCTTGCTAGCTGTAATATACAATTTTTTCTAAAAACCATAACCTCATAGTCTTTAATATTCATAGGATTAATTGAATTCAAAAAAAATCGGAGACTTTCACTTTTAAAGCTTTAGAAAGTTTTTCTATATTTTGTAAAGAAACATTTTTATTACCTCTTTCAATATCGCTTATATAAGTTCTATGCAAGCCAGCGATTGAAGCTAATTTTTCCTGAGATAAACTTTTATTGTTTCTAATTTCTTTAAGACGGTGTCCGAATTTTTTTAGAATAGACATAATTAACTAATTTATTATAGTTAAATTATCCTACTTTGAATGTTTTTAATCCACAGACTATAAATGACATAATATATTATACCATTTTATGTTTTATTCAACTAGCTAACTACTAAACTTTCACTCTTTTTAATATTCTATACAATATTAGCTAAAATTTAATAATTAATAAATCGTAATTCATATGAAAAATTTAAAGGAGGAAAAAACAAACAAAGATGAAACTAATCAAGCCAAAGTGGCAAAAAAACTCGCTTTAAAAAAAATCAAAAAAAATATTGAAGAAATTTATAACAATCCTAATATTGCAAAAAGAATTGATAAAATACGCAAGTCATTTGGCATTAACGGCGGACTTTACGATAGACACAAAGAAGAAGCTGATAAAAATACAACGATCAAAAAATTGACGGAATTTTTGATTATTAAATGGGCAGTTCAAGCAAACCAGGATAAAGAAGTAGTTAGGGTGTTAAATAGACATCAGGCCGAAACTAATATAAAAATGGAATTGAAAGATGAAGAAGCTCAAAAGGTTATAAATGAAATTCCAGCCATTACTCACCCCAGATATTTAATCGATATAGCTTTTAACATTATAAACGGAAAATCATTAATATATAACGACCTCAACATCAATAAAAACATTTGGAAAAAAGTTATCGGCGCATATTTATTTACAGCGCCAAGAAAAACAGTTTTAAATTTAAGAGAATCATTGCTTAACGACTATATGCCAAAAATCAACAATAAACTTCAAATTCAAATCAATGAACAAACAACAATGGGTGATATTATATTTATTAGACACAAAATAATAAAAGCCCAGGACAAATATATTGCCGAAAACGGACTGAAAAAATAAAAATTATTTTTTTTGAAAAATTGGGTGTTTATAAAAAGTGAACAGTGAAAAAATAAAAAATTATTTTTCAAGCATAGTTTTAACCGACAAACAATAAGAACAACCGCACCTTGGTTAAAATGTGGTTGTGGATAAAGAGAACAACGATTTTAAAATCGAGGCTCTCTTTTTTTTGCTACAAAAATGGCTAAAATTTGCTAAGATATAGACAGAAAAATAAATATAAAAAAACATTTCCAAATTAGATCGAAAGGGCTTGGTCGAGGCTCTTGGCGTAAAAGAAGAAGACATATTTGAAGTAAAATTTAATTTGCTCGGATTCTTCAAAGTACTTTATCGCATAGATCAGCGATTAAAAAATAAGATAATTAATAATTAAACTGAATTATAAGATAAATTATTTTTACTTATAATTCAGATAAAAATTTATGACGGAAAAAAATGATTATAAACAAAGAGCGGAAGAATTAGCAAGACAATGCCGAAAACACCGAGTCAACGAAAATGAAAAACTTTGCCCTTTTTCTTTTTCAAATCCGAATGGACCAATTGGTTGCACATCGAAATGCAAACTTTATCGTAAACAGCCAAAAGGTTATGAGTGCACACACCAAGAATTAAGAGCAATTTCATGGAACACCAAAAAAAAATAAAATTATAATTATCAATATGCAACAAAAAATATTGCTAACAGCTTGTATATCAAAATTAATTACTTGAAAAAAATTCAACTTTATTGCATAATCAACGCTAAAAATTATTAGCGCTAACTTAGTACTTAGCTAACTTA
>JAGLIO010000053.1 GCA_023142915.1 Candidatus Parcubacteria bacterium
CCGATAATCAAAGAAGTGTTTTCAAATAAAAAAATAGATAGCCGTATGCTTTCCTCCTTGTTAATGGGAATGATGGACGGCTTACTTTTGGAATACTCATTATTGAATAAAAAAATTAATTCAGAAAAAGTTTCAAACCAAATTATCGCTGTATTATTTTAATAAAATTAATTATTTATAATTATGCAATCTAGGAAAAAATTTAAAATCGGATTAGCGCTTGGCAGCGGCGGCGCCAAAGGACTGGCGCATATCGGCGTTATTAAAATTTTAGAAAAAAATAATATTCCAATTGATTTTATTGCAGGTTCAAGTATTGGGGCTTTAGTCGGAGCTTATTATGCAATCTATAAAGATATAGATAAGCTGGAAAAGGTAGCATTAAGCAGTAATTGGCGTACCGCCCTATCATTGCTTGACCCAGCATGGAACGGCGGGCTTGTTAAAGGCGCTAAAGTTGAAGATTTAATAAAGGGCTGGTTTAACGGATCCAGTTTTGGTAATTTAAAAATTCCTTTAACTATTGTTGCCACTGATTTAATTTCTGGTCAAGAAGTAGATATTGCCAGCGATAATCTTACTAAAGCGGTAAGAGCCAGTTTATCGGTTCCTCCTATTTTCAAGCCAATAAAGCATAATGGCTATTTGCTTGCAGACGGCGGTTTGTCTAATCCATTGCCGGATGATATAGCGCGAAAAATGGGGGCTGATATAGTTATTGCCGTTAACTTGGATAATAAAAATTTTGACGACAGCTTAAACGAAGATAATTTATCAATTTCAAAAACATCAATAAGGGCATTAAATATAATTCGTTATCATTTCGCGCGAAATTGTTCAAGAAGCGGAGATATAATTATAAGACCGGAAGTAAAAGAGATTGGCTTAGTCGGCTGGAATAAATTTTTTGATGATCAAGGAGCGGAAGAAATAATAAAGGCGGGAGAAGAAGCGGCTATAAAATCCATCCTTCAAATAAAAAAATATTATTAAATAATAATACAAAATTATATTTAAATTTTTAGTTTTTTTGATTATATTTTTTTGCCTTTTTTAATAAAATTGAACTTGAACGAATTTTACTGCCGCCTGTCCTGTCTGTCATTTTAATTTTTAATCTTTCGCATACTTCGTTTTCTGGAACATTTTTATCATTTCTATCTCCGCCGTTAGCAAAAATATCTGGATTTATTTTGCTTAATGATTCGCACACTGAACTATCTGTGTCAATCGCTAAAAATGCTTCATCAACCCATTTAATGGCTTCTACTATTTTTACTCTGTCTTTTTCTTTCATAAAAGGAACGCTCCCTTTTATTTTCACTTGTTTGTCGTTATTTATAATCACAACTAAATAATCGCCTAATTCTTTAGCTTCTTGCATTAAACGCAAATGGCCTACATGAATAGGATTAAAATAACCGCTAACCGCGACCACTGTTTTTTTTGTTTTGTTCTTCATAATGTTTTGCTATCTTTATATTTATAAAATTTGATTTATTTATTTTTTTTCCAAACAATTTTAGTTACTAATATAAAATTTAAAAATGTAGAAAATAGTATTCCGATAAATGCTGATACAATATAATAAAATCCTAATAACATAAAAAATTTATAAATTGCAAAATTGAATATCATAACTGCTAAAGATATTAAATAATAATAAATAATTCTTTTTATGCTCTGATTGTGAGAAGAAGACTTGCGGTCGTTGTATGTAAAAATATTATTTAATATAAAATTACTTGCTATTGAAAGCAACACTGAAATTAACCATGCTAAATTTTTATTAAAATCAAAATATTCAACTAAAACAAATAAAAATCCTAAATTTACTATTACCCCGCTCCCTCCGACTATACAAAATTTTATAAATCTTCCGGCTTCCGGAACGGTTGTGAATATAAACCATAAATGTTTTAGTAATTCTATTCCCTGCGACATTGTCGCTTTGCTTTCTTCGTTTTTTCTTGGCAAGAATGTATAAGGAATTTGAGACACTTTACTATATTTAGCTCTCATTAATATTTCAATAAGTATTTTAAATCCTCTTGGCTGTAATTTTACATTTTTTAATATATTTTTTCTAAAAAGAAAAAAACCGCTTCCGGGATCTGTGGTCTTGCGAGTTTGTATAAATAATATTTGCACAAAATATCTTAATGCAATAGAAATAAATTTGCGATACGCCCCGTCTAGCCCGACAGCGCTTCCGCCTTTTGTGTATCTGCTCGCTATGACAATGTCCGCGTTTTCAACAATTGCTTCTTCCAGCATTACAATCATTTTTTTAGGCGGATGCTGTAAATCTGAATCTAGGCAACAGATATACTTTCCTTTTGCTTTTTTAAACCCCTTAATAAACGCTGTTGCTAATCCTGTTCTTTCTTTGCCTTTTCTATGAATTAAATTTATATGATTATCTTTTTTCGCTGTTTTTTGAATAATATTCGGCGTTTCATCAATGCTGTCATCAATAAAAAGAATTTCATAGCTATAATTTTTATCAAAAAAAATTTTGTTTACTTCCGCTAACAATGGTTTGATATTTTCTTTTTCATTATAAGTCGGCAAGACTATTGATAGTAATGTTTTGTTATTCATAAAATTTATTCTTGAGTCCAAAGATTCGGCAATTTATCGGCGTAAAGCGCTGTTCCAAACCATGCCCAATTTTGTTCATAATAATTATTCGGATCATTCCAATAACTTTTTTCTTCATCCTCAAAATATTTTCCTAATATTTTTTCTTCATAGACTTCTTTGGCTGTTTCTGGATCAACAACAATAAAATATCCTAAATTAGTTCCGTAAGACGCTGTTGATTCGTAATTTTCCCAATTATTGCCATCATGGCTATATGAGGCGAATATCTGCCCTTTTTCTTGCCATTCTTTATTTAAAAAATCCAAAGATTCTAAATATTTTTTAGCTCGCGGTTCTTTATTCCATTGATAATCAAGCGCAACTCTCCATGCAACTCTAATTGCGTCATACGAATAATCTCGTGAAAAATCTCCAAGATGTTCGGCTAATATTATTTTTCCATATGGATTTATAGCGCACCAATCAGGCGGAAGCCCAATGCTTTTATTGTGTCCCAACAATGATTTAGAACTGCGGAATAAAATATCGTAAGAAGTGTCTACTAATTCCATCCAATTGTGCGACGGGTCAACTTCCGCAAATATACGATAAGCATAGGGCGAAAAATAAGAAGGATTTATGGCAATATCTTTTTTTGTCGGCGCCCAGTTGCCAGCAGTTAAATAATTTTTGCCTTGAATTTCCGCAACTTCGTAATTCCAAATGTCTTTTATTATTTCTTTTGCTTGTTTTAAATACGTTGGATTATCCCATTTTTTATAAGCGAATAATAACGCTAAAGCAATATCTTGATCAGCATCTGTGGCTGTGCCATTATCTCTTGTTCCCCATTTTCCATCGCTGTGTTGTATCCAAGACCATGCAAAAAGATTATTATTTTTTAACTTTAAATTTTTATTTGTCCAATTAAGCGTTTTATCAAAAATCTCTTTGTCGTCCATCCAAGCTGCTCGCAATAAAGCATAAGATTGCCCCTCGGATGTAGTAAAATTATTGGGATCGATTACTTTGCCAACAGCGGTTATAAAATTAGTTTTATAGCTTTGCCAAGATTCATTAAGAATGCCTTTCTCTTTGTTAACTTTATAAACAAATACATTATAATCACTATCATTAAATTTTTTTATTTCATCAGAATACGAAAATGCCGTTTTTAATAAAATAAGGTCGTTGTTGATATCCATGTCATACATCATCTGTGTTGTAAGAATAATATAATCTATATTAATCCATTGATTATATAATATTAAATTTTTAATCTCAGGGTCTTTATCTATCTTCCAATACCATTGAACGTTTTTATATGGAGTAGTGTTTACATGATTGCCCTTTAAATCTACATAGGAATAATTAGTAATTATTACCATTTTATCATTGGAAATATTTTTTTTATCCATGACAGTGCCATTTCTTGATCAATTACTTGATTCGATATGTAAATTTCTTGTTTATCAATTAATTTTTTACTTAAAACAAACAAAAATATAACAAGCAAAAACAGAGAAATTAGTTGTTTTTTGTTAATTTTATCTATTAAAAACCATAAAAATATACCTATGTTTAAAGACAAAAAAGGTATAAGCCCGATAATATAAAATTCTATAAGTAAGCCTCCTTTAATTAAATATAGAATATAGGAAAGCGATAACAAAGCCACGATTCTGTAATATTTTTTATTTATTCCCAACAACAAATTAATAAAAGTAGATATTACTCCAAAAATAATTATAAATTTGTCATAATAAAACCATTGTTTTAAATATTGAATTGTATCCCCACCGCCTCTTGTCGCTTGCCAAAGTAATGTTTCAATAAGACTTACATGTTCTCCGCCACTGTCAAATATTGAACCCATTGGAAATAGTTCACCTTTTAATAAGGCATAAAGCGGATAAAATGAGCAAATTATTCCAAATATAATAATCCAAAAAATAAGCCCTAATTTTCTATGCTGTTTATTAATTTGAATAAATAGTAAATACAACATTACTGGCAAGAAAAAAATCCCACTCTCTTTAGATAATACTGATAAAGCGAAAGTTATGGCGCTAAGCATTACTATTAATAATCTTCTTCTATGGCAAATAATAAAATACAAAGACATTAAAAGCCAAAAAATCATGATATTATCAAGTAAAACTCTTCTTTGAAAATAAATTCCCAATGGAGATAAGGAAAAAATTAAAACAGAAAAAATTCCAGCATAAATACTTCCTGTCATTTTTTTGGCAATTTTAAAAAGAAAAAAAGTTGAAAATAAATGCAATACAAGCATTAAAACCCTGCCTGAATTTACTGATATGCCAAAAGTAAAAAAACCGCCAGTTAATTTTGTCCATAAAGCGATTAAAAACCAACCGACGGGAGAATGATCATAGAAATAAGTATAATGAGACATCTTTCCCTGTGTTATAACTGACCATGCTTGAGACATATATGTTCCTTCATCATTTTCATAATAAGGAAAATGGAACATATTGTAGCCGTGGGCTACACCGCTTATAATTAAAAGTATTCCAATAATAAACCATTCTTTATGTTTTAAAATAAAGCCTGAAATATTCTGAATTATTAATTTTAAATTATTGATTAATTGCATAATTTTTTTTATCTATGAGCTCCGATATGTTCTGTTTTTTCCCAATTATTTATTCCTTTTACCTCTCTTATCACAGCCCTTACGGAAGCAAAGCATAAAATCCATTGATATGGAATAAAAGTAAAAATCATAATAATGGGATGCCGCCAAAAAAATTTTAATTTATAAATATTAGTAAACTCATATAAGCCAAAAATTTGGATAGCATATTGCAATAAAATAAGATAAAAAGGAAGAATGCTAATCATTGCGGTTAAAACTGATAATTTTACAAAAATCATCATAAACAGACTTATTAAAATATATATCATAAGCATTGCTTGATAAAACGGATAACCTAAAATATAAAAAGCGAATAATTTTTGTTGAATTTTTGGATACTCCATCCAATCTTTCTTTTTTAATATTTGTAAAAATCCCTGCTGCCATCTTGTCCTTTGCTTAATTAAACTTTTTATTGAATCAGGAGTCTCTTCCTGAGTAACATATTTTTCAGCATAAATCACCCTAACTTTTTCGCCCATAGTTGACAATCTTATTCCAATATCCGCATCTTCGGTTAAGCAAGCATCATCCCATCCATTAATTTTTTTCATTAATTTTTTTTTAATAAAAACCGTGTTACCCCCTAAAGGAGTTACTCCTAATTTTGAAAAAAAATGAAGAGCGGATTTAAACCAAAAAAAATACTCAAGCACATTAAAGGTTGAAAACCAGCTTGAGTTATAATTCATTAATTGTACGCCCGACTGAACAATATTCACTTTTTTTGAAACCATTTCTGTATTTACTACATTAAATATTTCAGGATGAACATTGTCTTCAGCGTCAAAAATGCAAACGATATTTTTTTTAGAAACTTTTAATCCATGATTTAAGCCATTAGGCTTATTGGTTGCCCCCCCCCCTAAAGATTATTAATTTAATACTATTTTTACCATTTCTTATCTGATTAATTTTTTTTCGCACAACATTAATTGTTCCTAAATCATCTGATTTACAAATTACTAAAATTTCTTTCAATCGCTTTGGATAATTAGCGTCGTATATTCCCTGAATAGTATTAGCGATTACTTTTTCTTCATGTCTTGCTGGAAGTAAAACAGAAAAAGACAATGTTGGATTAATGAATTTTTTACATGGTTGATCTTTTTCAATTCTTTCAGGATCTTCCCACGCATAAAGCATAAGAAAAATTGAAAAAATACTTTGTATTGTAACTAATAATGAAAATATTATAACTATGTTATCTAACATATCAAAATAAAAAATCTTATCATACTTGTATGATAAAATATTAAAAACAAAAAAATTTATTCAAAGTGGTGCGATATAATTTTTAATCTACTTTAACTAAAAATAAATATTTTAACGCGTAAATTAACACTACTTTAATTTATCACATTAAAACAAATTTGTCAATAAAAAAAATAGTAACTCCTCACTGACCCTCAGC
>JAGLIO010000054.1 GCA_023142915.1 Candidatus Parcubacteria bacterium
CTTACTTTATCACCCTCTTTACATTTATTCTTTTCATCATGAACTTTGTATTTCTTGCTTACGGTAAATCTTTTTTTGTATTTGGGATGTATTTTCACCCTATCAACTTTAACAACAATGGTTTTATCCTGTTTATCACTGACAACAACTCCCTGAAACTTTTTTTTGATTGTTTCTTTCTGCGTTTTACTCTTATCTGCTTTTAAATTTTCTTCTTTTTTTTCACTCATATATTTTTAAAAAATTATTTTTTTTCCTGTTTTTTTATCTTCTTTTTATCTTTTCCAATATTTAAAAGCATCAAAATCCTTGCAATAGTCTGTCTGACAATTCTAATCTCTCTTATATTTTTCAATTGTTTATTTGCATCCTTAAACCTTAATTCACGCAAATAATCACGATTTTCAGCCAAAAGCCTATGCAAATCTTTTTCTTCTTTTTTCTTTAATTCTTTAAATTCCATATATTAAATTATTTAGTGATAAACTTGCATTTAACAGGCAATTTATATGCCGCCAGTTTCATTGCCTCTCTTGCTATGCCCTCGCTAACGCCTTCCATTTCAAACATAATCGCACCCGGTTTGACATTGGCAACATAATAATCAACAGCGCCCTTGCCTTTGCCCATTGGAATTTCTCCGCCTTTTTTGGTTATCGGGGTGCTTGGGAATATTCTAATCCAAATTTTTCCGCCGCGCTTGGTATATCCTGTTATAACCCTTCTGGCCGCTTCAATCTGCCTGCTTGTCACCCAATGAGCTTCAATGCTTTTCAAGCCAAAAGAACCAAAACTGATTTTTGTCAATCTAGTGGCTTTGCCGCCGCGTTTCGGCTTATGCGACTTTCTGTATTTACTTTTCTTTGGCATTAACATAATATATCAACATTAAAAAAATTTATCTTTTTTTCTTCCCAATAACTTCTCCTTTTTTATTTTCTTCTTTTTCAAATTTATCTCCTTTATATATCCAAACTTTTACTCCGATTGCTCCGTAAGTCGTGCTTGCCGCTCCGCGGGCGTAATCTATATCGGCTCGCAAAGTATGCAATGGCACCTTTCCCGAAGTAAGCATTTCACTTCTAGCGATTTCAGCTCCGTTTAATCTGCCGCCTACTAGAATTTTTACGCCAAGCGCTCCGGCTCTTTCTATTCTATTAATCGCCTGCTTCATCACTCTTCTAAAAGGCATTCTTTTTTCAATATCCAAAATCATGGCTTGTGCAATAATTTGCGCGCTCAAATTCGGCCTGTCCACTTCAAAAATATTCAATTTAATGCTTCCTGGCTTAAAATTATATAAAAATTTGGAATGAACTGTTTTTTTCAAATCCTCAACTCCGGTGCCTCCCCGTCCGATTATCAATCCGGGCTTGGCCGTATAAATTCCAATGGTAATTTTATCCGTATTTCTTTCAACTTCCACTCTGTCAACTCCGGCCTCACGAAATTTTTTTAATAAAAATCGTTTTACCTTAATATCCTGCTCAACATTTTTAGCATAATCCTTGCCAGCGCCAAACCAGCGAGACGTCCACGTCTTTGTGGTAGTTAAACGAAATACTTTTGGATTGATTTTTTTTCCCATATATTCTGCGGTTTAAAAATTCTAAACTTTATCTTACTGATTTCAAATACATAATACTCTAAAAATTTCAATAAATCAAATCATCCGCTCTTGCGCCTGAATACTTTATTCATAAAACCTTTTTCATTCTTGCCTTCAATTTTCGTGTGCTTGCCCTTTCCTTCTCCGCGCGGATCAATTATTTTTTTATTATCAGCTTCTTTTTTGCCTGCTTTTATTTTTTTATTATCTTTATCGTCTTTGTCTTTAACTTTTACGCCGTCATCTTCTTTTGCTTTCGCGCCTAATTTTACAGGAGCGTCAATTTTGGTTTTTTTAGCCTTAATTTCGCCGCTGTCAACCAGTTCGCCTAAAATCAAATTAATGTGGCTTGTTCTTTTTCTAATCGGCGTAGCCCGTCCGCGCGCTCTTGGCTTCCAGCGCTTCATAGTGGCGCCTTCGTCCACTCTTATTTCTTTAACAAACAAATTATCCTGTTTTAATTCATAATTATTTTCAGCGCTTGCGATTGCCGATTCAATAAGTTTTTTAACAGGCAAAACCGCTTTTTTGGCAGTAAAACGCAACTGATTAACAGCGTTTTTAACGCTTAAACCGCGAACAATATCCGCCACTAACCTGACTTTTCGCGGAGACATTCTGATATGTTTTGCCTTTGCTTTTACTTCCATATATAAATTTATTATTTTTTAGTTTCTTTGGCTTTCTTTCCGCCATGACCGACAAATTTTCTGGTAAACGAAAATTCACCCAGCTTGTGTCCCACCATATTTTCCACAACATAAACCGGAATATGTTTTTTGCCGTTATGCACGCCCAATGTAAAACCAACCATTTCCGGCGTAACAGTGCAAGAACGATCCCAAACTTTTATTACGGTTTTATCTCCGGGTTTTAAATTTTTTATTTTATTGATTATCCGCTCATTTACATACGGACCTTTTTTTAAACTTCTTGGCATATATTTTTATCGGCGTTTTTTACCTCGCCTGCTAATTATAAATTTATTTGACGCTTTCTTTTGTTTTCTGGTCTTAACTCCCAAAGCCGGTTTGCCCCATGGCGTTTTTGGATGCTTCAGTCCAATCGGCTGGTTGCCTTCGCCGCCTCCATGCGGATGATCAACCGGATTCATAGCGCTTCCGCGAACAGTCGGCCTGAAGCCCAAACGTCTTTTCCTGCCGGCGCTTCCCAGCTTAATATGTCTTTTGTCAGGATTACTCACTCTACCGATAGTGCAAAGACACTCTTTCGTAATTAACCGTATTTCACCTGATGGCAGTTTAACTTGCGCGTGCTTTCCTTCAACACCCATAACATAAATCGCGTTTCCTGCTCCGCGCGCGATGCGTCCGCCTCTTTTTGGCGTCATTTCTAAATTATATATTGCCACGCCTGCCGGAATATATTTTACCGGCATGGCATTGCCTCTTTTAATTTCTATTTTTTTATTTGAACTGATAACTTTATCATCAACATTTAAGCCAACCGGAGACACAATATATCTTTTCTCGCCGTCAGCGTAATTAAGCAAAGCAATGCGAGCTCCCCGATTCGGATCATATTCAATTGAGGCTACGCGCGCCGGAATATCATATTTATCCCGCTTAAAATCAACAATCCTGATACAGCGCTTAGCTCCGCCGCCGCGATGCCTGACCGTAATCTTGCCTTGGGAATTTCTTCCGCCACTGCGTTTTTTAATTACAGTCAATCTTTTCTCAGGCGTAGTTTTTGTAATATCTAAAAAATCATCAAATCTAGCTTGACGCCTCCCCGGTGTAGTAGGTTTTACTCTTTTAACTCCCATGTTTTAATTTATGATTACAACTATCTTTTAACTAAACTCCCTCATAAAGATTAATGCTTTTACCTTTTGGCAATGTTACAATCGCCTTTTTCCAGTCTTTTCTTTTACCTGTAATTTTACCGCTGCGTGTTTTCTTGCCCGGCATAGACACAACATTAACTTTGACCGGCTTAATTCCGTAAACTTCTAAAACAGCCTTGCCTATTTCAATCTTATTAGCGCTATCTTCAACAGCAAAAAAATACTTACCCAACGCGCCCAAATTGCCGGCTTTTTCAGTAATTAACGGTTTTGACAAAACTCTATAAGCTCTTCCATCTCTCGCGGTCTTTCCTTTTGTTTCTTTTTTACCAATAATGCCTGTCTTTACTTTTCCTGCCTCGCCCGCGTACAAATCTTTCATACTCTTTTTAGCATCAGTCTTAACATCCTGAACTTTCTTTGTGTCTTTCACAACCTTATCTGTTTTTTCTTCTTTCTTTTTTTTATTAAATATTTTCATTTATTTATATGCTTCTTCAATTTTTTTAACACAATCTTTACTAACCAACAAATCACGATATTTCAGTAAATCCAATATATTAATATTATCCAAATTTATTAATTTTACTCCGACTATATTTCTAAACGAATATTTAGCCTTTTCATCCTTTTTATCATTAATAGCCAGTATGCTGCGTTTTGCCTTATTGTCTTTATCTTTATTAATTTTCTTTTCCAATTTTTCAATCATCAAATCCGCTGTTTTAGTTTTAAATTCTTTAATTTCAAATTTATCCAAAACCAATAAAGTACTTTCTTTCGCTTTATCGCTCAAAACCATGCATAGCGCTTTTCTTTTCATTTTTTTATTAATATCTTTCTTAAAATTCCTTTCACTGCGCGGACCAAAAGTAACGCCCCCGCCTTTCCAAATCGGCGACCTGCTTGACCCTGCGCGAGCCCGTCCCGTTCCTTTCTGCGCCCAAGGCTTCTTGCCACCTCCGCGAACTTCGCTTCTATCTTTAGTATGCGCCAAAACCTGCCGCTCATTACCCATCTGCGCCACCATAGCCTGATGCACCAAAGCCTCATTCGCCTCCACGCCAAAAACCTTATCAGACAACTTCAAATCACCGACCGTTTCCGCTTTTTGGTTATAAATTTTAACTGGTATTGACATAAATTATTAATTTTTATTTTTTCCATCAACCTTCTCCTTAGCCTCAACCACTTCCTTTTCAACCTCCTCCGGAGTCTCAGCCTTTTTCTCTTTTTCAGACGCAATATTTTGCGTCTCTACGGTTTTATTTTCAATATTTTTATCATCATTTTTAACTTCACTTTCTTTTTCTTTTTCAGATTTAGACGCAACATTTTGCGTCTCTACAGTCTTACTTTCAACTTTCTCACTTTCAACTAACTTCAATTCCCCCTCACCTGAAACCAACACCAATGAATTCCTCGCTCCTGAAACCGGTCCTTTAATAAACAAAATATTATTTTCCAAATCAACACCGGCGACTTCTAAATTTTTAATGGTAACTCTGTCTCCGCCCATACGTCCGCCCATTCTGGTTCCTTTAAAAACATGAGCCGGTCCTGTGGCGCCGATAGAGCCGGGCATTCTTAGCTGGTCTTTATTGCCATGAGTTTTTTTTGTTCCTTTAAAACCGTATCTTTTTACCACGCCCTGAAAACCTTTGCCCTTGCTTGTTGATGTAACTTGAATTTTATCTCCACTTACAAAAGAACTAATATCAATAATATCGCCTGTCTTTAACTTTTCGGCTTCCTCATTTGAAAGTCTGAATTCTCTTACTTTTGCGAAATTTCCCAATTTTTTAAAATGCCCTTTTTGCGGTTTTTTAATATTTTTTTCCTTGCGAACGCCAAAACCAAGCTGCACCGAGCTATAGCCGTCTTTTTCAATATTCTTAACCTGCGTAACCACGCACCTCCCAGCCTTAACCTTGGTAACGGCAACAACTGTTTCATCCTGCCAAACCTGAGTCATTTCTATTTTTTTCCCTATGATAAATTTCATATTTATGAATTCAATTTTGTGAAAACAAAAACTGGCTCTCCAAAACCAGCAAACGCAACTTTTTAAATATAACAAAAAATAAAATATTAATTGTTTAATTTTGTTCGTTTTACAGGTATTTTTGTTTCCTTTTTAAAAA
>JAGLIO010000055.1 GCA_023142915.1 Candidatus Parcubacteria bacterium
TATTTGAGCTAAAACGGCGAATTGAGCGCGGTAAAATATTGCCGCCATTTTCATTAATTTTCAAAACCCGCACTTCCTTGCCAAACATATTTTTAATTGATATGGCGCCATGCGGCTTAATATGGACATTGCCGGTATTTTCAATGCGAATTAAAAAATCAACTAAAAAAGGCGTATTATAAAAATCCTTATCAGTATTAAATTCCCTGATATGCGCCTCTTCAAAAACATCGCCCTTGACCCTAAGCAATAATAAAGACGCTGTCTGCTGGGCAATTGACATGCCCGCGCCTTTTTCCTCATTTTGCTGTTGAATGCGCGGCGGCTCAGTGCCTAAAATTATCGCGCCAAAATATCCGCCTGGTCCGATATCTTCCGGAACATTAACCGTAAAAGGCACAACTCTCTCTTGCCCTGGCGCCAGTTCAATTCCTTCGCGCGATACATCAATCCATGATGCCAAATAATATCCTTCTTCGGTTCCCGGTATAACAAGTTTTGCCATACCGCTCTCACCTTCGGATTTAAAATCACGCAAGTAAACATAAAAGGTTCTTGTTTCACCAGATTCATTTGTAACTTTAATTTGTGATTTAAAAACTTCTCCCGGATCAACCATTTCCTCTGTTTTAATAGGACTGATTTTAATGCCGGCTGATGATTGCGCCTGCGTAATGTCTGCAATAATAAAAATAAACAAAAATATCGCTAAAAATAATAATATTTTTTTATATTTCATTAATTTTTTTCAATTAATTTCAAAACACAAATTCAATGCCTTTCTAAAACATTTTTTATGCTTTTATTTTAACATTTTTATAGCATATTTACAAATTTCCACCCGCCCCCTTTTTTAAAATGGTTTTAAGTTTATTTTACTTGTTTTTGGCACACTCCATAGCACATTCTATGGAATGTGCTATGCGAGGTTATTCTTTAATAAATATTTAATTTTTGGACAAAAAAATACCGCTGGAACAATAATCGCTTCAGCGATATTGTTAATATTGTACGACGCAACGAGTTGCCTCCTTATTAAAATCTTGAACTATGATTTTTGTAATTAAAATGAAAACTATGATTATTTTTGTCTTAAAAAACACTCGGTTTAAAAGACTTATAAAAAAAATTATATTTGGTATAATTTGTTTACAGATATGTTGTAATTAATATTTGGAGATTTTTACAACCAAATCATTTCCCGCATAATCATGAATAAACCTTTTTGCCTATTTAATCAGAGGTCTGTCCAGTCTTTTCTTATCAATTTTATTCATTTTTCACATCCTTTCGATCGCGTTTAGCAAGCAATAAAAAGTTTATTTCAATTATCTCATCAAAAGCAATAAATAATTTACTGTCTTAAATAAGACAACTGAAATGTTAGGAGATGAATTTTAAAGAACAACTTAATTTATTTGATTTTTAATTATAGCATACTATTAAAATCTTGTCAAGGGGTAAATGGTATTTTTTGACTAATTTTAAATAAAAAGTATTTTTTAAAATAAAAATAATTTGTGAAATTTGTTTGTTTTTGATATGCTTAGCATAAGCAACTAGCAATAAACAAAAATCAATGATTCCAAGATATGTACAGCCGTTTTTATGGTCTTATGACATAGAAAAATTAAGTCTAAAAAATAATAAAAAAAGGATTATTACTAATGTGCTTAATTTGGGTTCTGCCAAGGCGACCTCTTAGTTATTTAGGGTGTATTCAAAATAAATTATATACATCCATTTTAATCTTTTCTTGGCTTCTTCCGATAATGGATGTTTTAACGGATTCAGCTTGTTTTCTGCTTTTGTTTGCATAATATCAATAGATTTGTTAATTAATTCGTAAAATCTTTTGATATTAGCATCTTTTCGGGATATTTGCATCCCAATATCTATTTCATACATTTTCCTCCTGTTTTTTCTGATTTTTTTAATTTTTTGCATTTTGGGTTATAGTGTCAACTGTAACATGGACGAGTGCAATCCCTTGACAAAATAAATATTTCTGCTATTATTTTAAATTAATTATTTATATTTTAAAATTAAAAAAATATGGCAAAAGATATTACATTAAAACAAACCAAAACAGAGATTTTTCAGGCATTTGAGCAAATGCAAGAAAAATATAGGCAAATTGAAAAAGAAAAACTGCATTCGGCGCAGGAAGACACTGTAAAAAAGGAAGAAGCTAAAATAGTTGAAAAAACATCATTTTATTCTCCTGAAAATCTGGAAAGCGAGATTGTTGATTTACGCAAAAAAATGCAAAATCATCTTGATGATATTATGAGTCAGCTTGCGGCTGAAAGCTGTAAATTGCAGGATTTGCATAAATCCATTAAAATAGAATCCAAAAAATTGGAAGAAATTTACAATATTCAACTGGCGGCTGACACGCTTAAAATTTTAATTTCAGATTATGAAATAAAACAAAAAGAATTTAAAGAAAAAAAAGAAAACGAAGAAAACTCCCTAACAAAAGAAATGACATATAAAAGAAACGGATGGGATCGAGAACGGGAAGAATATAAATATAATCTTAAAACAGAACGCAAAAGAGAAGAAGAAACTTACGCGACTGAACGAGATAAAACGCGCGCTGAGTTTGACGCGGAAATCGCGCAAAAAGAAACTGAATTGGCTGAAAGAGAAAGCATTGTCGCAAAGCAGGAACAAGAAAACGTTGACATGAAAAAACAAATTGAAAGATTTCCGGATAAACTGAATAAAGCCGTTCATGATGCAAAGCGCGGAAAAGAAAAACATTTAAAGCGTGAATTTGAGCATGAAAGAAAATTGTTAGAGCAAAAATGGATGGCGGAAAAAGGCGTGCTTGATGTTAATGTTAATAACTTGCGGCAAATTATTGATGGACAAAAAACCGAAATTATATCTTTTAAAGAAAACTTGACAGAAGCTAATTCGCGGGCGCAAAATTTAGCGGTTGCCGTAGTTGAAGGCGTTTCAGCCTCGAAACAAATCAAAGAAGAAAGAGAGGAAGGCGAAAGAAAAAAAGACAAAGATAATGATGAAAAATAAAATAATATAAAACCAGGCAAAACAGCTAAGGACGCGATTGTTCTTAGCTGTTTTTTTGACACTTGACACTTAAAAAATAAAATTATATAATTTAAACATGAAAAAAGAAAATAAAAAAAAGAAAGCCACAATTGAAGATGTGCTATCAACAGTTGATAATTTAGCGATTGCCGTTCAAAAAGGTTTTGAAGGAGTTGATAAGCGTTTTGAAAAAATTGATAAGCGTTTTGTCGCGCAAGATGCGAAATTTGATGATATTATTTTTGAAATAGGCGGTATTTCACGAAGGCTGATCGCGCTGGAAGATAGATTTGAAAAATTGGAAGAAAAAATTTATAGCATTATACAAGCTAACAACGAAGACTTAACTGCTTTTAACCAAAATTTGCAAACAATGCGTGTTGAAATTAATTTTTTAAAAAAAAGAGTTAAACAGTTGGAGAAAAGATAAACAATTCAAATAAAAAAAACAAATACCCATTGTAGAGACGCGCCGCGGCGCGTCTCTACAATGGGTATTTGTTTTTTTAATAATTCGGAACCAGCACATAAACTATATTTGTGCTGTAATCCCCTGCCGATTGAAGGTCGCTGACTTCAACGCGATAAACCAAGTCTATTTTTTCATTGCTTACAGGTAATGAGCTATAAGAAATTTCTTTTGGGCTTGTGTCAAACTGGGCATACACTCCTGAAGAAAAACGCGCAGGAAATGCTCCTGATAAATTATCATCTCCTGTATGATAACCAAAAGCGCTTGGACTGGGGTTTGTCGGCCATGAATCAGGATCTTCATTAGTGCCAGTTACGGGGTCAATATCGGCGCCGGTACTTGAAAGAAAAGCCGCGCGCTGATAAACAAATAGCTGATAGCCTTTTTCCGCGTTAGTGCTAATCTCAAAACGATGTCCGGCTTTAATACTTGTATCAATCGGCAATATGCCGAATGGTACGCTGGTGGCGGTGCTGGAAACATCAATAACAACATCTCCGGTACTGGTTCCGGTCGGAAGCCCTAAAATGCTAAAACTTAAAACCGCGCCGGACGCATACGCGCTTGGATAAGAATAGCCGTCATTTTTTAACACGGCTTTTTCAAAATCGCCATATATGCTGTAATAATTGCAAAACGCGCGAAAATAATAAGTGGCTGATGTGATTGGATTGTTCGCGTATATTGTAAATTCCCACTCATCAATATCTAGCTCCGCGTGATCAAATGAGCTGGTGGATATGCCGGATTCATTGTGAGTTGCTTTTGTTATAGAATCACTTAATGTTGAAGTGCCAATTAAGTCATTATCATTATCTATGCCGTCGCCATAAGTCCAAAGCGCTGTTGTTGAAGACTGTTCGCCAACCCAATTAACACCTGTTGCGAAACTTGAATCAGTTGAATATTGCAAGCGCATTTTCACGTTTTCGCCCAAAATATTTTCTATTTCTTTAATTGAAAGCCTTAATTTTAAAAGATTGCCGCTGACAATTTGCGGAGCGTAATTTTCCAAAGCGGCAGGTTCAATAGGAGTTGCTAAATTTTCATCATGATACCAACGCCAATTCTGTGATTTTGGCGAATATGACGGACTATCATCCCAAACAATATATCCGCGCGGGTCGCCTAGATCCGAGTCATAATCCTCACCGTCATAATTGCCTGAATGTCCGGTAAACGTCCAAGGATTGGACGGCGTACCATTTAATACTACATTGTATCCGTTCGCAATATCGGTGCTGGTGGCAAAACTGATATTGGTACTGGTTGCCCAAGGACTGGCGTCAACTACGCCGGCCGTAACCGTAATCATCGCGCCTCCATTAACGCTTAACTCAAAATCGCCGTTATTAAAAGAGTCTATGCTTGTTGTGCCGGACAAATTCAAACCATCAATATCTGTATTTCTGAATTGAAAATAATTTGCCGTAAG
>JAGLIO010000056.1 GCA_023142915.1 Candidatus Parcubacteria bacterium
GCTGAGGGTCAGTGAGGAGTTACAATGCGCAAAGTCAGTTTTATTTCGCGACAAATAACTTATGTAAAATATAGCTTATTAGCGACAAAACCAAGCTGAAAATCAACGCCGTTAAAAATCCTTGAACTTCAAAGCCCTTCACAATAGAAGAAACCAGTAAAATCATTCCGGCGTTAATGATAAAAGTAAAAAGCCCTAAGCTTAGAATATTTATCGGCAAAGTTAAAATCACCAAAAGCGGCTTTATTGTTATATTAATCAAGCCTAAAATTAAAGCTACCCAAAGAGCTGACCAAATAGACGCGACTGTTACGCCTGAAATTAAATAAGCGCTAATAACAACCGCAAAAGAAGTTATTAATAATTTTAAAATAATTTTCATATATTTTAAGCTAATATTAAACAAAAAATAAAACCTTGACAAATATTTTAAATATGTTAATATTTAATTGTTGGAAGAAATAAAATAATTATTAAAAACAAAAAAATCCATTAGCTTTTACCCCTTTCTCTTAAAAAAAATATTCTATTTCTTCTTACACTGGGACGCATGTAAAATATCAACATGCGTCCCTCTTCTTTTTGTTTATTTTTTCAATAATTCAATACTTCCTATAATTATATCTTCAAGCGGGCAGTCTCTTGCATCGGTTTTCATGGCTTCAATTTTTTCAACAACATCCATCCCGCTGGTAATTTCTCCAAAATTCGTGTGTTTGCCGTCAAGCCAAGGCGTGGCTTCGGCAGTAACGATAAAAAATTGCGAACCGTTTGTGTCCGGACCGGAATTAGCCATTGCCAAAGAGCCGCGGATTAATTTCTCATTGTTAAATTCATCTGCAAACTTATAGCCTGGATCGCCGGTTCCCCAAAGATTCTTTTTGGATAAATCTTTGGAATTAGGGTCGCCGCCCTGAATCATAAAATCGTTAATTACGCGATGAAATCTTGTGTTATCGTAAAAACCGTCTTTTGCTAAATTTAAAAAATTATTTACGGTCAAAGGCGAGGCTTCGTTGTAAAATTTAACTTTTATGTCGCCTAAATTTGTTTTGATAATTGCTGAACTGTATTCTTGAGCTAAATCCAGCAATGTTGAATTGTTTTCTTTCATTTGATTATTATTAGTTTTATTAGATTGTTGAGACTGTTCTTGCTGAGCCTCTTTGTTTTCTAAATCATTAATTTTTGACATAACATCGCTGTCGTCATAATTTTTAATTCGCTTATCAGCGTTTTTTTCATTAGTGCTTATGCCATTACTAACACCGCAACCGCTAAGCAGTATTAAAATTGATAAAAATAAAAATGTTTTTTTCATAGTGATTTTGTTTATTATTTAATATTATTTAACATAATACCCTTTTTTCATTTTTTTGTCATCTTGATTTTTTTTAATTTCAATTTTATCTTTAGCCCTAAGCGCAAGTTCTTCTAAATTATTATCTTTAAGTTCTACTGTTCTCGCGACTAAATATTTTAAATTATTCAATTTTGGATCTTCAATCACTTCTGAAAGCAAAACATCCAAGAGCGCGCCCATTTTTGGACCAGGCGTAATGCCCATTTTTTTTATAAGATAATCGCCGTCTATTTTTAAACATTTAACCGAAACAGGATCATTCTGCACCCGCTCAAACATATATTCCAAATGCCTTAATTTGTAAGGCTTAGCCTTAGGCGTTCCAGAACCTAGACGATCCGCAATACGCATATCAATCAAATCTTTTAAATTTTCTTTGCCGACCTTTTTAATCAAACGTCGGACAGAGCTAGCGGTTACCGCGTCAACATCATAATAAAACATATGATTGCGAACCAAAATTGCAACTTTTTCCGTATCAGTTGCTGAAAATTTTAAACGCTTCATAATCTTGCGCGTCATGCGTTCACCCGCATATTCATGATTATAAAAAGTGGCAGCGCCATCCTTAAAATTTCGCGTTTTAGGCTTGCCGACATCATGAAACAAAGCGGCAAAACGCACGCGCCAATCCTTATTCGGACAAAATTTTAATGATAAAATGCTATGCTTAAAAACCGTATAAATATGATGGTGATTCTGTTTCATATTTTCACCCTGCAAAAGTTCCGGAATAATATACTGCAATAATTTTAATTTATAAAGCATCATCAGGCCATTATAAGAATTATCAGAAGATAATATTTTAATAAGCTCGTCTTTGATTCTTTCTTTGGCGATAAATTTCAGACTGCCTGCCATTTTAATAATTCCTCTTTCAGTTTTCGGCTCCATAGTAAAATTTAATTGACTGACAAACCTTACAGCGCGCATCATGCGCAAAGCATCCTCCTTGAACCTGTCAACCGGCTCTCCGACCGCTCTAATTATTTTTTTCTTAATATCTTTTTCCCCGCCGAACAAATCAATAACTCTCTTGCTTTTCCCGTCCCAAGCCAAAGCGTTAACGGTAAAATCGCGCCGCGCCAAATCATTTTCCAATTTTTCTTCAAACTCTATTTCATCCGGACGCCGCCTGTCTGAATAGCCGCGCTCGCTTCTATAAGTGGTAATTTCCACAACATTTTCCGTTTTGTTGTCTTCATCTTTTATCGGCACCAAAACCGTGCCGAATTTATTTTCATATTTGCCTTTAGGAAAAATTTTTAAAATCTCTTCAGGCTTCGCGTTGGTGGTAATATCCCAGTCTTTGGGCTCAATAATTTCGCGCTTAATTTCAGCAATTAAAAGATCCCGTACGCATCCGCCCACGACATAGCTTTCAAATCCGCTATCAGCGATTTTTTCTAAAATATTTTTTATAAATTCAGGCAGCTTCATTAATTTATTAGTCAAAAATACTTGCATTTTCTAAAAAAGCGTCAAATCTTCTTAATTTATATTTTCTTAAACTGCACTTTAAAAATCGGTTCATACTTATTTTCATACTCATCAATTATTTCCACGCCTTTGCCTTTTAAGTATTCCGATAAAGCCGCGTCGCTTAAAAGCATAGAGTCGTTTTCAATGTCAGCTTTTAAAACTTCCAGCTTGTCAAACTCCACGCGAAAATCATCTTGAATCCCCTCTTCAATTGTTTTCTTTTTTGTCTTTAACACACTCGCTTCATTCAAAACTGTTTGATAACCGCCTGAATTTTTTAAAGCATCGCGGTACATTGCTTTTATTTCTTTTTGCTCTTTTTTTGTTTTTTGTAAACGATTAAAAATTTCTTGTAAACTAGCCATAAAAAAAAATAATTACTCCGCTTTGCAAAACGGAGTATTTAATAATTATATTTTTATAATAGCATACAAAAACAAAAACTCCAAAGAGTTGGAGCTTTTGTATCCCATCCTTATCTTACAGATGCCATCTAAAATCCAGTTCCCCACAAGAATTATCACATACTTAGAAATAATCCCTGTTTCCCTCTTTTTCACTTTTTACTATAACATATAAAAGTTAAAGAAATATTAAAGTTTTTTAATTTTACAAAATATGGTATAATAAATTTAATATCAACATAAAATTATAAAAAATGTTTTCAGACAAACAATTAAAAAATATCTTAGCCAAAGCGGAAATATTAAACATTGAAAAATTTGATCCCCTATTATTGGAAGCCAAGCAAAACGGGAAAAAAATGGAATTTTTTTTAATTGAAAAAAAAATAATAACGCCTTTGGTTTTATATGAAAACGCCGCCGCTTACTATAAAATTCCTTTCATAGATTTAAAAAACCAGACAATCCGCAAAGATATATTATTTTTAATTCCGGAACCAATAGCAACTACGCATAATATCATAGCTTATGACGCCGATAATAAAAAAATTAAACTGGCGGTTACTGATCCTGAGGATTTGGAAATATTTGAATTTATCAAGAAAAAAACAGGACTCAGTATTAACATCAGCTTGACTACTCCGGAAAATATTAAAGAAACTCTTAAACAATACCATAAAAGCCTAAAGGCTGAATTTAATTATTTAAGCGATGACAAAGACGGCGGCGAAGACGAGCCTGAAGAAACAAAAGATTTAAAAAAACTTGCGGCTGATTTGCCGGTAGTGCGCATTGTTGATACTCTACTTGAATATTCAATTATTGAAGGAGCTAGCGATATACATATTGAACCTGAAGAAAAAAATGTTTTAGTGCGTTATCGCATTGATGGAATTTTAAGAAATGTTATGGTTTTACCCAAAACCGTCCAGTCCGGAATTATCGCGCGCATTAAAATACTTGCCAACTTAAAAGTTGACGAACATCGCTTGCCGCAAGACGGGCGTTTTAAAATCGCTACTAATGAGTATAAAGTCGCTTTTCGCGTATCAATTATTCCCGCTTTTGACGGAGAAAAAATCGTTTTAAGGCTGCTTAATGAAAAAGCGCAAGTTTTAACTTTGGAACAGCTTGGACTGCAATCCACACCGCTTAAAGTTTTAAAAACAAACGTTAAAAAACCGCATGGAATAATATTGGTGACAGGTCCGACCGGTTCCGGAAAAACCACCACTCTTTATACTGTTTTAAATATTTTAAACACGCCGGAAGTAAACATATCAACTGTTGAAGACCCGATTGAATACAGGATGCCGCATGTTAATCAATCGCAGGTAAACGCTAAAATCGGCTATACTTTTGCTTCCGGATTAAGAGCGTTCTTGCGCCAAGATCCGGATATTATAATGGTCGGAGAAATTCGCGACCAGGAAACCGCCGAAATCGCCGTGCATGCCGCCATGACCGGACATTTGGTTTTATCAACTATACATACTAACAGCGCCGCGGCAACCATGCCAAGATTGTCGGAAATGGGAATTCCAACATTTTTAATCGCCACTACCACCAACATAATTATCGCTCAGCGCCTGGTGAGAAAAATCTGCCCGAATTGCATTCAAAGTTTTAATCTTGACCAGGAAACAATAAAAGAACTGGAAAAACAGCTAAGCATTGAAAATCTTTTAAAAACGCTTGAAAAAGAAAAAATTATAATTGATGCTAAAAAAGGCTTGGAGTCATTGCTGTTTTATCGCGGAAAAGGCTGCAAACGATGCAGCAACAGCGGTTATAAAGGACGAATAGGAATATATGAAATTCTTGAAAACACAGAAGAAATATCCGATCTTATACGGAAAAACACAGATACAAACGAAATAAACAGACAAGCCGTTAAAAAAGGAATGCTGACCATGGTTGAGGACGGTTTTATTAAAGCCAAAAATGGCATCACGACGATAGAAGAAATAATGAGAGTAACAAAAGAATAATAAAAAAATAAAATTATTAATTATGCCTGTAAATTTTGCTAAAAAACAAATTAAAAATACGGAAAACAGTACTGATAATACCGCGGAAGACAAAAATATTATTAAAAAAATTAACGACTTTTTGTTAACGCTTTCACGAGTGCCTTTAAAAGAAAGATTATTTTTTGTGCAGCACTTGGGAGTAATGCTTAAATCCGGCATATCATTGTCAATCGCAATGAAAACTCTTGCCAAGCAAACTGAAAATAAATATTTTAAAAAAATATTAGAGGATGTCGCCGAACAAGTGGAAAAGGGCAAAAGCTTTACCGAAGCCTTAACGCCTCATAAAAAAATATTCGGCGAGCTATTTGTCAGCATGGTTGAAGCCGGAGAACTTTCCGGAAAACTTGAAGATGTCTTAAGCCAGTTGTATTTGCAAATGAAAAAAGACCATAAGCTAAGATCAAAAGTCAAAGGCGCGCTTACGTATCCCGTGATAATACTTATAGCTATGTTTGGCATTGGCACATTTATGATTGTTTTTATCATACCTAAAATCACAGCGATGTTTTCCGAAATGGGCACTGAATTGCCTTTGCCCACTAAAATTTTAATCGGAGTCAGCGACGCGATTGTAAATAACGGACTGCTTTCTTTGGCGATTTTTATTATTGTTGTCGTATCTTTCATAAAAACGATTAAAACTTATAAAGGAAAATATATATTTCAAGCAATGCTTCTTAAAGCGCCTGTTTTTTCCACAATAATCAAAAAAATTAATTTGGCTCGTTTTGCCCGCAACATCAGTTCTCTTTTAAAAACCGATATTATGATAATTAAAACCTTTCAAATTACAGCCAATGTGCTGGGCAATCTGCATTACCGCGAAGCCCTTTTGGATATGGCGCAAAAAATCAAGCAAGGCGGAAAATTAAGCGAAGCGATTGATTCCTACCCCAAACTTTTTACCCCTGTTGTGGCGCAGATGATTGCAGTCGGTGAGGAAACAGGAGAACTTGATAATATTTTAGTTGAACTGGCGGAATTTTACGAAGAAGAGGTTGATCAGGTTATGGAAAATCTACCGGCGATTATTGAGCCACTGCTGATTCTTGTGCTGGGCCTTGGTGTTGGCGGCGTCGCGGTCGCGATTATAATGCCTATGTATAGCATTACTGAATCTATTTAATTATGAATAATTTATATAAAAATCAAAGTGGCGAACTTCTTATAAATTTGATTGTAACTCTTGCTATTATCGGAACTCTGGCGGTTATTTCCATGCCTCTTTTAAAAAATTATCAGCCAGGCCTAAAACTCAACCTTGCGGCCAAAAATTTAACAAGCGATCTGCGCTATATTCAACAGCAAACAATCACGGAACAAAAAATTCATATGATTCAATTCAGCACGTCAACCAATAGCTATGACTTGTTAAAATTTGACACGGCAACCTCAACTTTAAAATCTGTTTTTTTGCCAACAGATATTTCCTTTGATTCAATCTCCGGCTTTTATGATAATATTGTTAAATTTAATCCTTACGGAGCTGTTTATGAATACGGCAGTATTGTTCTTGTTAATACTTCAAGCACTACAAAAACTATAAATATTAAACCTTCAGGCTATGTTGAATTACAACAATAAAAAAAAGAGATCTTACTCCCTGCTAAAATCCTTAAAAAATAATCAAGCCGGTGTTTCCTTGTTGGAACTTTCTATCGCTATAATGATTTTAGTCGGCTCGCTTATTCCCTTAACTCAAGCCTTTCCTTATTCTTCTTCAATTATAAGCTCGGCTAAAAACGATACAATAGCATCATATCTCGCGCAGGAAAAAATTGAAGAAATCCTTTCTTTGGGTTATGAAAACACCGGAATTGATATTGTTGAAGCCAGACATTCGCTTGGCACGGCTACCAGCTCTTACTTATGTTTTTTTGAAAGAGAAAGTATTGTAAAATATGTTGATACTGACCTGCAAGATTCACTGGTGGATACCGGTTTAAAAAAAATAAACACCGCGGTTTATTATATGGATAAAATTTCAAACAATGAAAAAACTTTTACGATCAACACTTTACTTGTGGCAAGATAATTTTTTATGAAAAAAAAGAAAAATATCAAAAACGGCTTTACTCTAATTGAAACAATTGTAGCCATATCTCTTTTTACAATCGTTATTTTAGTAAGCGGTTCAATGTTTACAATGTCGCAAAAAATATATAAAAAAGGATGCGCGTTAAGCGAATTAGCGCAAAACGCGCGAATATCTCTTGATAAAATTTCAAGAGAGCTTAGGCAGTCAAATGATTTAATTACCGATTTCTCAGCTGTAGCGACCAGCTCGGAAATTATTTTTCAAGACGGACATGATAATAATGAAATTATATATATAGAATACTTCGCTTCAAGCACTAATTTGATAAGAAAAAACTTGGCATACGAATTCAGTACCGACCCCGGCGTATATGTTCATTGCTACAGTATTGATATTTTTGGACAGCCGCCTGGCGAAGTCTTGCTTGAAGAAAGAATTATCGGAGAATATTTTAATATTTTAGAATTTTCTTTTTCTAACGGCTTGGTTAATATATATTTAAATTTAAATAATACTCACGCGAATCTTGAAATCAATTCAAAAGCGCACATAAGAAACTGGTAAAAAATGATTGCACAAAAAATCCACAAACAGCAAAAAGGCATAGCCATAATACTGGTAATATTAATAACCGCTTCATTAATGCTTTTATCTTTATATTTGCTTAATTTTTCTTTGACTGAAAAACTAATCGCGAAAAGCCAAACCCTTGGAAATAAGGCGTATTATTTGGCTGAAGCCGGCATAAACGAAATGGTTTGGCTGATTAAAAACGATTCTGAATATCAAACAAAATTTGAAACTGAAAGCTCTTGGGCAACCACAACTTCCCGCGTGGATCCTTTTGGCGCGAACACAGGCTCCTATTCCGTAACTTTGACAAACACCAGTCCGGCGCATGGTGAAATATTATCAACTGGAACAATTAGCCTGTCTTCAGGAGAAGGTTCGCAACGAGCTGTAAAAATCTTAGTTTATAAGCCAATGGGGCAAAGCGGTATTGCCAGCAGTTCAGGTTATGCTGACGGGAATATTGACATTTCAAATTCTTTGGTTAATTTTATTAACGGCGACGCCCATTCTAATCTTGTTTTTACAATCAACGGTTCCAGCGTCGTCAATATAGACGCAAATCTTAAGGCTGTTGGCAATTATATTGAAGCAACAACGGCTACTGTAAATTTAGGAGGTGATTTTTACGCGGCTAATATGCCAAACGGACCGGCAACTGAAATCCCAATGCCGGCGGTTGATTTTAATTCCGCGGATCCTAATTCATATAAAAACAGGGCTACAATAATTTATTCCGCGTCTGATTTTGACGATTTAATGGGCATAAATCAAGTTCTTACGCTTACCGACCCGATAACTTATGTAACAGGCAATGTTGATTTAAAAGGCGACCAGACATTAATCATAGACGAGGCATTATTGATTGTTGAAAAAGATTTTACGATTGGCTTTAAAGAAGACGGTCATAGCCGCACAGGGCCAAGTAATTTAATAATTCAAAGCGCGTCAGGAACTCCGGCCGGAATTCTGGCTGGAAGGCATGTTGATTTTAAGCAATACACGGAAATTGTTGATATTTACGGAGTTGTTTATGCCACGGATTCAATGAATCTTGTCGGCATTGATTCTTACACTACTCAGTTTGATGTTCGCGGCGGGTTATTGGCAAGAAAATTAACCATAAGCAGCTGCTGGCATCCGATTGACATTACTCATGACAATGAAATGCTTGTCAACACGCTTAGTTCGGCATCTTCATCCCCGACAATAATTATAGAGCATTGGGAAGAGGAATATTAAATTAATTTTATATGCTATAATATTATAATATGTTTATAATAAAAACTTCAAAATACCCGATTGGAATTGATTTATCAGACACTTCATTAAAGGCGGTGCAGCTTAACGGAAAAAAAGACAAGCTTTTTATTCAGGCAATAAACAAAATATCATTGCCAGATGGAGTTATTGCCGAAGGAGAAATTCAAAAACCTGAAGTTTTAGCAAAAAGCCTTAATTTGTTATTGGACAAGCCGAAATTCGGCGTTTTTAGCTCAAAAAATATAGTTGCCAATCTCCCGCAAACAAAATCATATATTAAAATTATTGAAATTGATAACGGTCCGAATGACATTAGCGACTCAATTGAAAATGAAATTGAAAATCATATCCCGCTTGCTTTAAATGAGATTTTTTATGATTGGCAAATAGTTAAAAAAACAAAAAATAAAAATATAATTTTAATCGGAGCCGCTCCTAAGAATATTATTAATCAATATGTTGATGTATTTAAGCGCGCAAAACTGTCTATAAACGCTTTTGAAACCGAGTCTATCGCAAACGCCAGAGCTTTATTGGAAGAAGAGCGGCCGAAATTCAATAAAAACGACGCGGCAAGTTACGGAATAATTGATATTGGCGCGAAAAGGGCGGCCATGGCGATATATACTAAAAATACATTGGTATTTACCATAAGCATGCCGATTTCAGGACAGGAAGTTACGGAAAAAATTTCCAAAATCCTTGAAATAACCCAAGATCAAGCGGAAAAAGCAAAAATTATCTGCGGGCTTGACGAAACAAAAGCCAAAGGCATTATTAATGAAGTTTTATCTGACAACATAAAAAAATTAAATAATAAAATAAGCGAAGCGCTTGAATTTTACGCAAACCACTACCCGGAATATGAAACAATAAAAAAAATCATATTAACTGGCGGAGGAGCCGCGATAAAAAAATTAGACAAGCTAATTGAAAAATCTACTTCAATTGAGGCCGAGCAAGGAAAAATAGCAGACAATTTAATCATTAATGATAAAATTATTGATAAAATATTTATTGAAACGCACAATCTATCCAATAAAATAATAAAAAATTCTAAAAATCAAAATCTTTCAGCAAAACAAAATTCCATTCTCGGCTATACAACCGCAATAGGTCTGGCTATGAGAAATATATATCTTGATATCTAACATTTATGATCAACTTAAATATATTGCCGCAAAAATTAAAAAATGACGCCAAATTAATAATTCTTGATAAATTTATAAAAAAAATTATTGGAACTATTTTTTTATTTATTATAATTTTCTCGGGAATTCTTTTTGCAGCCAAATTTTATTTGCAAATACATTTTGAAGAAACGATTGAAAGAAGCGCCAGCACTTCAAGAAGCACGGAAGATTATCTTAAAAAAGTAAAAGAAATCAACAATAAAATTGATTATATAGCGGGTATTCAAGATAATAATATTGACTGGACAAATATGATTCTGCGCCTGAGCAGAACAATCAATAATGACATTAAAATTAACAAAATAAATATCAATAAAAATAATAATACGCTTGCTTTATCAGGAAACGCTAAGACAAGAAACAGTTTATTGTTATTAAAAGACAGCCTTGAAAAATACGAAAATTTTAACGAAATTAAGCTGCCAATCAAAAATTTACTGGAAAAAAATAATATAGATTTTGAAATAATCACTTCTGTTAACTCTTATGAATTTAAATAATAATTTTAATCTAGATATAAAGAAAAAAATAACAATTCGCGTTTTAACGAGTCTAGTTTTGTTTTTTTTAATAATTTATTTCTTTGCTTTTCCGTTGATAAAAAAAATTAAAACGCAAAAAGAAGATATTATTGCCAAAAAAATTGAACTGGAAGACAGAATGTCCAAAGATAAAAATATAATCGGTTTGAATGAACAAATAAAAAAAATAGAGCCTGAACTTCTGGAACTGGATAAAATTTTTATCAATATAAACCGCGAGCTTGATTTTATAACCCTTTTGGAATCTGTTGCAATCAATAACAATGTTGAGCAAAGACTAAACATTGTTCCCGGCCAAATAAAAGACGATGATATTTATCAAACCCAGCCGCTTACAATTGAAGCAAACGGGGAATTCAAAAATATCATACAATATATCGCCGACTTGGAGGCGCTTACTTACTACATAACAATAAATTCAATTAACATCAGCGAGATCAGCAAACTTGGCAAAGATGATGAAAATAAAAATAATTTTGTAAAATTAACAATAAACGCCTTAACTTATTGGAAATAAGCTTTGGCGTATAAATATGCAAAAAATCAACAATAAAAAATTATTTAATTATATTTACTTTTTTGTTATACTCGCTGGTATGATTTCTTGTGTTTTTCTTGCTAAATTTCTTCAAGAAAACATATATAAAACAATAACAATTGACAGCGAATTTTTGCTTTCGCAAAGTAAAATAGAAAAAGAAAATTTAAATACTAAAGACTTTGAAAAAATTATAGAAGAAACAAAAAACAAAACAAAACCAAGGCAAATAAATTATGTGAATAATATATTTGATTGATCTATCTCACTTTTTAATTTCTCAAAATAATTCTCAACTGAAAATTTATTAATTTTATATTTTGAATTAGTCCCGATTTTTTTTAAACTATCGAGATTTTTTAATATGTAATTTATTTTTTTAAATAAATCTTTTTCATTGCCGGCTTCAAAAAGCGTTCCGCCTAAATAATGAATAATTTCAGTTATTCCGCCAATTCGCGAAGCCAGCACCGGCAAACCTAAAGACGCTGCCTCATAAATAACAGTTGGAGAATTTTCATAACACAAAGACGGCACAATCAGGCAATCGGCATTTTGCATGGCTGCCTTTACCTGTTCCCCTGTTTTCCAGCCCAGCACTTCCACTTTTTCATTTTTAAGGCCTTGAATTTTATCATACTCGCTCCCCTTGCCTATTATTGATAATTTTATATTTTTATTTTTGCTAAATTTATTAAAAGCGTTAAGTAAAAACATTATACCTTTGTGATCTTCTAGTTCGCCGACATATAAAAAATTAATCGCGCTATCTTTTTTATTTTTTAAAGAAAAATTATTTTTAATAGAAACTGGATTTTGAATAATAATTTTTTTTGAATTTTGAAAAAATCCTCTTTTTTCATGCTCACACATAAGCCACTTTGAAGGAGAAATTATTAAATTAGGAGAATTTATTATTTTATTGACAGCAGAATAATAAATTTTAGTAAAAAAACTTTCCAACATATCTTCTTTGCCAACAATCATCAAACCTGATGGATGAATTAATTGTATATCATGCAGAACATGGACATGCTTTATTTTGCTGTTTTTAATCGCTTTTAAAACCAGCAATCCCAATCCCTTAAAATTATGCGTAATAATCAAATCTGGTTTTTCTTTTTTTAAAATTTTTTTAATTTGAAGATATTTTTTTATACTTAAAAAATCAGCAAAATGATAGAATAGTCTAATAAGTTTTGGGATTTTATTTAAATAATGGAAAAAGGATTTTAAATAATAATTCTTGTCATCATCATATTTTAAGAAATACGGCTTTGTTGAAATAACAAAAACATCAAAACCGCGTTTACAAAAACCGTCGCGCGCTATTTCCAGCACCCGATCCGCTCCGCCGCGGCTAAACGGCTTATGGAGATTATTTATTAAACAAATTTTCATATATTGTATATTTTTTTTAGCCTTTCTTTTAATATCTTAAAACTATATTTTTCGCAGGCTAATTTTCTCGCGTTTATTCCCATTTGTTGGCGAAGATTCTTATCAGCAATTAAAAAATTAATTTTTTCTCTTAAATCAAAAATATCACTCGGCTTTATCAAAAAGCCTTCTTGCTTATCTTTAAAAACGCTTCTTACTCCGGGCAAATTAGACGCTATAACCGGCGTTCCGCATGCAAACGCTTCAAGAAGAACAACGCCAAATGCTTCATGTGAATTAATTGACGGCAAAACAAAAATATTTGCTTTTTGGTAATTTTTAACCAACTCACAATCATTAACTCCGCCTAAAAAATTAACATACTTTTCTATTTTTGATTCTTGTACTATTTTTTTGTACTCACCCATCATATCCCCCTGCCCTATTATATTTAAAATTGTTTTATCATTCAAAACACTGCTAAGCGCTTTAAGTAAAATATTCACCCCCTTAAAATAATGCGCTTTGTCAAGACCGCCGACAAATAAAATATTAATTTTATTTTTTTCTTTTTTATTTGAATCAGGAAAAAATTTATCAGTATCAACGCCAAATGGCAATAAATAAAATTTTTGCTTATTTTTTTGATAAAAATTTTTTATTCTGCTTCTTAATATATAATCTTCGCTGGCAAAAGTAATTTTATCCGCAGCTTCAAATAACGGCTTAAATATTACCCAAGAAAAAATACTTAAAATTTTTGAAAAAAAGGATAAGTTGTCAGTATCCATATGATAATGAATAATAAGCTTGAATTTTTTTTTAAAAAATAATTTTGCCAAATATACTATTTCAGAAACGCCAAAAAAAGGGTAATGCAAATGAACTATATCAAAATCTTTTAACTTAAAAAATAATTGCGGCAAAAAAGCGCCGTTCCCATATTTTAGAAACGGCTTTAAATATTTTATTTTTATGCCTTTTTTTTCTTCGAGTTTTAAATCGTTTTGCGTTGGAGTGAAAACAGTTACCTCGTTATCAGATTTCATTAAAAAGGAAAAGTCTTTCGCAACGTTCCCAATTCCCCCTCTATACGGAGGATAAACACAAACCACATGCGCTATTTTCATTTTTTTCTAATTAAATACTTATGCCAAAGATATTGCAGGGAAAACACAGATAAGGCCTGCGCTTGATCAACAATATCTATTTTCTTGCAACAAATCGCAGTTAACAAAATAAGGGTTGGTAAAAAAAATATAAAAACTCTGTCTTTTATTTTATCATAGTTAGTAGCGTACATAATTTGCGAACCATCTCTTTTTCTGAAAATATATAAGTGCCACAAGAAAGAAAAAACAAAAAACAAAAAAGTTTGCAAACCATCAATATTATTAATAGATTTGTTAAAAAAAGCAATCCCCAATATAATCGCTGACTGCAAAAATATTACTGCTAAATTTTTCGTTCTATCGGTTTTAATAAGATAAACTATAATATCATCAAGCGAACCCTTGCATATATTTTTTTTTATTTTATTTTTTTCCACTTTAGCCCCATAAATAAATATTATCCCAAGGACAGAAACAACCGCGAAAAATCTGGAAAGATCTTCAGCTAAGCCCAGTCTATTCCCCAAAATAAAATAAAAAAAACAAAAAATTGACATCGCTATTGCCAGCGCGGTGGCTATGAAATCCATTGCTATTTCATAAGCTGTTATTTTTTTTCTTAGCATATATTTATTTTTTAATTGCGATTTCCCTTACAATTTTAGTTATTTCCCTGTCTATTTTTTCAAGTTTTATGCGCAAGCGAAAAATTAAATAAAAAAGCGCTGCCACGCTTAAATATAATAGCACGTCTATCCCTGCTGCTGAAAAACCCAAATCCGCCACTAGAATATCAATTTTTTTTATAAAAACAATTACCATGGCGGACAAAAACCAAAAAATAAGCCAAAATAAAAATTCTGTTCTGCTTACTTGTTTGTTTTTTCTTTGTATAAAAATTCTGGCTAAAAAAAAGCCTATTACCATTAACGCTATTATTTGCTGAAACATATTTTTATTGTATAATTTTTGCTAAAAGCAAATCTTTAATTATTTGAATCCCTCCTTTTTTCCTTCCTTTTCCATGAAACAAACTTTGTCCATACTCATTATAGATTACTGTCATTGGCACTTCTTTGATTTTTAATTTATTAATATTGGCCTTGTATAAAATTTCACTGCAATGCGCCGAGCCGTCTTGCTCAATCACGATTTTTTCCATTGCCTTGCGGCTTAATGCCCTAAATCCGCTTTGCGGATCTGTTAATTTTACACCTAACAAAACATAATTTACCAAACGCGCGATTGGAAATAAAATATATTTTTTTGTCCAAGGCATTTTCGATTCATCGCCGATAAAACGCGACCCCAAAGAAACATCGTACTTACTGCTGAATAAAGGCTTTAATAATCGTGGAATCTCGTTTGCGACAAATTGGCCATCCGCGTCAAAATGCACGGCTATTTCAGCTCCATTATCATAAGCGAATTTATTGCCGGTTTGAAGCGCTGCTCCCTGACCGCGATTAATAACATGCCTCAAAACTGTTACGCCTGTTTCTTCCGCCTTTTTATATGTTTCATCAGAAGAGCCATCGTCAACAACAACTATATTTTTAATTATTTTTTTAACGTCTTTGATTGTTTTTTTAATTCTGTCTTGTTCATTGTAAGATGGAATAATACAAAATATTTTTGTATCTATATTCATATTGCCTCTTTAACGCTTTTTAGTCCCTTGCTTGCCCTAAGCTCATAAATTGTTTTTTCAAGTCCTTTGCCCAATGAAATTACAGGCATCCACCCTAATTCATTCCTGGCTTTTGAAATATCAGGAACACACAAAGGCTTCATAAAAATAACAGAATCTTTATATTCTATTTTTAAATTTTTATTAATGGACTTAATTATTTTATCGGCTAAATCAGTTAAATTTATTTCTACATCCGAACCGATATTAATCGGCGTTTCAATATTAGATTCCATTAATTTCATTATCGCGTCAATACAGTCGCCGATATAGCAAAAAGATGATCTAAAATTTTTATCACCGTATATAATTAAATCTTTTTTGTCTAGCGCATTGCTGATAAAATCCGGTATCATTTGTCCGTCGCCGATTTTCATTCGCGGACCGTAAACCCTGAAAAGCCTGATTATTTTTGAGTCAAGATTATAAAAATCCCTATAATTTATAATCATGCTTTCCGCAAATCTTTTACCCTCGTCATAAGCGCTTCTCTCTGACAAAACATCAACTATTCCCGAGTCGCTTTCTTTATATTTTTTACCACCGGATTCCAAACCGTAAACCACTGATGATGAAATATGCAAAAATTTAGCTTTAAAATCCAAGGCTAAGTCCAGCATATTTTTTGTTCCATAAGAATTAGCCAGCAAAATTTTAACGCGATTATTTTTAAAATCTTTCGGCGACATTGGGCAAGCTAAATTATAAATTTCCTGAATGCCTTGAAATTCAATTTTAAATTTTTGCAATTCCGGAATTTTTTTTAAATCAACCGGCTCGGTAATATCATGGCGGATAAATTCAAAATTCGGTTCTGCAAGCAAATGATCAATATTTTTTTCATCGCCGGTTGAAAAATCATCCAAACAAATCACTTTGGAAGTTTTTATTAACTCATCGCACAAATGAGAACCGATAAATCCGGCTCCGCCTACCACTAAAACATTTTTTTGTTCAAATATTACTTTTCTTGGCATATTGTTTTATAGTCAAGGAATTTGAATATTCCTGACTACTGTTAGTGCCCTTTGGGCATAACTTGTATATTAAAATTTTAATCCGCTGACATTAACTCCGTTGGAAAAAGATTTGTCAAACGCGTAAAATGAATATTTTAATTTATTATTGCCGTCAAACACCCTGACATGCGGAGCTCCGCCGGATCCGGCGCCGGTGATAATATCGTCCATGCTATCGTTGTCAATATCAATTGTTGCTAAAGAAACTCCGCCATGAAAATTTTTGTTATAAGCGAAAAAATGATTAACAAGCTTGCCTTGATATGTAAAAATTTTTATGTGAGGTCCGCCTTTGCTTTTTGGCGAGGTAACAATTTTAACTCCGGCTCCGCGGCTGCCGCCATTAAATTTTCCTGTTGCCACATTAACTCCTCCGCGAAAATTTTTGTCATAAGCGAAAAACTGTCCTTTAACGCTTCCGTCTAAAGCGAAAATCCTGACATGCGGACCGCCTCCATTTCCCGCGCCTGTAATAATTTCATCAATGCCATCTCCGTCAATATCGCCAGCTGCCACATTAACTCCTCCGCGGA
>JAGLIO010000057.1 GCA_023142915.1 Candidatus Parcubacteria bacterium
GGTAAGCTGCGTGAACACCTGCTTTTTTGAAAGTTATTTTTGGACATATTTTTATAAGATTGCGTTTATTGTGCTTTGAAGTGCGTGGTTATGAATTGTATTCAGAACATTGACGGACGAAATGGAAAATCGGGCGGCAGAATATTATTTACTGGCCTTGGATTTAAGTCCGGGGTATGTAACTACAGAATAAGAAAAATCATGCTCGGGAGGTAATAAAATCCAAAAAACCTTTTTCATGTGCTAATATAGGTGCGAAAAGGATTATCCAACCAATTCATTCAATTCGTTCTCACATGTTTTGATCTCATTTTCTACAATTTCCAGTGTTTTATCAGTGATTCGCTTTATGTAGTCTAATTCCCAAGGCATCATTTTAAGTTCTTTTTCATTATCTGCAGTTACTAATTTTTCTATTAATAAATCTAATTTATCATTCAACCTTTTAGAAAAAAGATAAGTAAACTGAAATTTAATTTTTTCCACATTAAGATGATAACGATTATTTTCCCCCACAATCCAAAAATTTTTTTTGTGTCGCAAATCATGTTTCAATAAATATAATTTTTCAATTTTTTTATCAATATGTAATATTTTCCTTGATTTCCTCTGCTCAATTAAAATAGCCGTTGTTGTTCTTGCATAATAAATTGTTACTACTACTAATACTACTGTTGCAATCGCTAAAATAACAGTAGCTATTGATGAAATATCAAAAGCACCAAACAACAGCTCGATTAAAAATACTCCCAAATTCCAAGACATTCTTTGCTCATTATGAATTTATTACCTTAAATAATTAATACCAATCAATCATAAAAAATATTAATACCGAGCATCAACTCTGATGCCTCGTTGATTAAAGCAAGATCCGGTGAAGCGTGCCTTGAACCACAAGAGAGAAAGATAATTAAAAAGACATTAAAATAAAAATAAACATGTCTATACAGGGGTTAAAATCCCTCCGTTCGGGTCTGCTCCTGGACGAAGAGAACAGGAAGTGCAACATTGCAAGGTGTCGTGAGGAGTTCCCTAGTGTCGCGTCAACATCAAAGTGTCTGATTATAAGGTGTATTGATAGCATGTTTGGTACATTTTAGGGTTAACTCAACACTAGAACAAAATCTGGCATATAGACAATAATAATAACAATAACAATATTTAAGATAAAACATTAAATCTGTTTAAATGATGATATAAAAGAAAGTTTTATACAGTAAGTTTCATATTAATTCATTAATGTCTAAGAACTATATTAATATTATTTTATTTATAATTGGAACAATATTGATACTAATTTCGTTTTATTTTATTAGTTTTAGTATTCCTTCATTGGATAATAGTATCGAATCTATTGATTCGAATATTTCCAAATTGGATGGTAAAATTAGCGAAATACAAAGAGTAATAGAAGAAAACAGAGAAATCAAAAATATGATAAGAAATGAAGAAAATACTATAGAAATTTTAAAAAATCTTCCCCCATCTGATAAAATCCAATCTTCTTACTCCGTAGTATTAAATAAAAAAATAAATCATTATAGTATAATAATTTATTCACTTTTGTCGGTTAATGACGAAAATATAGAATATATTATACAAGGTAAATATGATAATAATTTACTCGGTTTTAGAGAATATATTAATATTACAGGGCATGATGAAGCAGATAAATTATATTTAGAACAAATTGAAAAAGCAATTGATAGAAGTAATACTTTTAATACTGAAAAGAACCAATTACATGACCAAAAAGCTGAATTAATTGAAAAACGCAAGAAAAATTTAAAACAGGCATCATTTTTTCAACTCTTTGGTTTAGTATTAATTTTCTTTGGGGCTATTTTTGATAAATTTGAAAAAAATAAAAAAGTGTAGTATTTACATGCTCTATTAATGAAGATGATAAAACATAATCTAATAGGTATATTCATGCCCCCTCCTGATGCCCAGGATTTTGCGAAGCAATCCGAGGTCAGTGACGACAGCCCCCCACCTCCCACTCTAACTCCCCCCCACCCCATCC
>JAGLIO010000058.1 GCA_023142915.1 Candidatus Parcubacteria bacterium
GTCTTGACAAACCCGACCACTATAAACATCTTCAAGAACCCATTCGCGTAAAAATAGCTATTGGCTACATTCAACATGAAATGCGAAAAATTTTACCCAATATCAGAAATAAAAATATTTGGGAAAAAATTGATAATGAACTTTTAGACTTAACAAACAATAAAACCATGGCACCTGTCAGAGATTTTTGGAATCTAGTAGACACGCTATGTTTTGGTTTAAAATTAAAGAATCTTGTACCTAGGCTAACTTCCCAAAACATAAAATGGACCAAAGAAAAACTGAAATTAGACAATATATACATGGGTTCAAAAAATGACTTCAAGTGTTTAAGAAAATTGGATATTGACATGCCTAACGGAAAAGAAATAAAAAGTTTTTTATTTGATAAAAAAAATTACAATATTTTAAAATTTGCAAAAAAAGATTCTCTGCTTAACTCTAAAAAAACATTCGATAGGGATAAATATTTAATAATCACGGGAAAGAAAAATAATAAAATTGTTGTTTACGACGGTAATAGAAGAATGATAAAAAACATACTGGATGGTAATGATAAAATTCTAACTTATACTGCCAGAGCTATTAAGCAGCCAATGTTTTATAATTATTGGGTACCAACTTCTCATATGGCAAATTTAGTGGTTAACGCCATTATGTATATAAAAAACAACGATAAAAAAACAGCTAAATCTTTGTGCCAAGCTCTTGGACATTTAATTAAATTCTCAGAAGTTGGTAAAAATGAATTTTATGAAAGAGTGATTAACAACCCATCTTTGACAGAAAATAAATTTGTATTAAATGAAGTTGAAAAAATAATTAATTATAAAATAAAATCAAAAAAATAAAACTATAAAAAATATTACTTTTCGGCTCCGTCCAAATTTTTGAAATGATTATTGGTTTAATAAAAATTTTTGATAGGCTCAAAATAAATTAATTTGATTTTTTTATTAATTTAAGAAGGAGGAACAGGGAATTTTCTCCGCTTCTCTCCGAAGTTTATTTATTATTTAAATACAATCTTATGCTTGAACAATTGAATAACCCATGGACAATCACAATTATTGGAGGAATGGTGGTGTTCATTTTTGGCTTTTTGTTTAAAAAGTTTTTTCAAAAAAAGGATAATAATCCAAAAAAACGTAAAAATATTTATGGGTGGAGAAGTAACACTACTAGTGTAAAAGACGACAATACTATTATAAATAATGACACACAAGATGGCGACAATAATATAAACATTAATATTAATGAAAGAAATGGGAGTAAAGAAAAAAATAATAATCAAACAAGCATAGATGAGTTAAAAAGAATTATAAACATCCTATTTGTAGACGATGATATAAGTTTTAATATTACAAAAATTTTAAAAAGGCAAGGGTGGATTAATACAAAAATTAAAACAGATATTATTGATTTAGATAAGTTTTCACATGTTCACATTTTTTTTGTCGACATAAACGGAGTCGGAAAAAAATTGAATCTTAAAAATGAAGGAATGGACTTAGCTCTTTGTTTAAAAAATAAATTTGAAGATAAAAAAGTGGTACTATACTCCACTGACACTAACAGGGATATATCGCACCCAATTTTTAACAAAATTGACGCAATCCTTCCAAAGGATGCTCAAGTATATCAATTCACAGACTTAATTGAGCAATTTTCGAGGGAAATAAACATATAAAATGTTTTACTATCATCTACTTGATAAAAATAATAAATTAGTGCTTTCGAATTTACCAGATAAACTAATTGATAATTTTAAAAAATGTAAAAAAGGAAATGAATTATCCCGTTTAAATGGTAAAAAATGCAGACAAGGCAAAATAACGTCTAACGACAAAGGTGTTGTCTACCTGCTTACAACCAATATTGAAGAAGTTAACAGTTCAAGAATATTTAAAAGTAAAATCAATTTATATTTAAACTTTATCGAAGAAGTAGTAAAAATAAAAAATGATGTTGTCAATAAAGTACTCCACGACATTACAAAATTTAATGGATACTGCATACAGGAATTATTTGAATTGATCCCAGAGAGTGTAAACAAAACAAAAACCTACAGAAAACAAATCTCGAAACTAGAAAAACATTTAATTTCAAACAGTAGAATCATGGCAAGAGGTTTGTTTAAGCTTAATAGAGATATATTACATATAAAAACTGAATGCTCAAACTTAAAATATTTATTCAGCAAAAAAATAAATGTTGATAAAAAACTGCACAACATATACGATGCCATTAAACCAAGTCTACACGTATATATTCCTCATTTGCAGAAAAAGAATGTTAAAGTTGAAATAAATAAAAAATCTACAAAAGATATAAATTTGAACTTTGAATATCTGGAAGCTTCAATGGCTCCCTTGCTAGATAACATTGTAAAATATATATTGCATGGTACGGTTTTGTCAGTTTATTTTGGAAACACGATTGATGGATTCGCAATTAACTTCGACATGATTAGTATGGCTATAAAAAAAGAGGGAAAAGAAAAAATTTTTGAAGATGGTTTTTCTGGAATAAACGCTACAAAGAATAAATTAAATGGCAATGGCATAGGCATGACAAGAATTATGGACTCATTACTAGTTAATAACGCTGAAATTAGAGCAACTATCAATGTTAACAGAAAAAGAGAAAAAAGATATAAGACAACGAACTATGAAAGAAATGTATTCCAAGTTGTTTTTCTAAATCAGTAAATATAAATAATAAATTTTAAAAAATGAAAAATATATCACAAATAAAAAACGAAAGTATAAATGAATTCGGCTCAAAGTGGACACAGGATAGATATGCAAAAATTGCTGAACTTGGTTTTTGGAAAAGCGAAGAAATGTTAATCAACAAATATTTTAAACCAAAATCTAAAATACTTGATATTGGTTGTGGGTCAGGAAGGACTGCGATTCCATTATCACAAAACGGATTTGATGTTATTGGTGTTGACATCACTCCAAGAATGATTGAAAGCGCAAAAAAAATATCTTCATCCAAAAATTTAGATATAGATTATCGTATTGGTGATGCTACTGACCTTGAATTTCCAGATAACTATTTTGACGGAGCAATATTTGCTAACAACGGCTGGGTTCAAATTCCCGGAAAAGAAAATCGCCAAAAAGCTCTTGCTGAAATTCACCGAACAATGAAACCAAATGGATATTTTATTCTAGTTGCACACCAAAGATACCACACCGGCAATTATTTATTCTTTTGGATAATTCAATGGATAAAATTTTTTTTATTGAAACCGCTTGGGTTTAAATTCAGAGAACTTGATTTTGGTGATCACTTTTTTACACGACCATATAAAATTGAAAATAAAAAGGTAAAACAATTTATCCATATGACCAGCAAAAAAGAAGTTGAAGAACAAATTAAAAAAACTGGTTTTAAGATTGAACTACGTAAACGCATGGGAGAATTGTCAAAAGAAGATGTAGAAGCTATGGAAGCTTCAATGTCAAAAAATTTTAATTCTTTTAAATCACCAATATTTTATATTTGTAAAAAGTAAAAAATAATAAAAAAGAATTTTTAAAAATGGAATTCACCCCTTTAATTCCCCTCTCCCATTTTGAAAAACAAAAAAAATCAAATTAATAATAATGTAGCCTGTAAAAATAATGGGACTGTAAATAAAAATGTGTTTGTCATTTAATTTGTCATTCTAGGGGGCGCGAAGCGCAACCTAGAATCCAGGAGAGCGAGCAATAAATAAAAGCTTATCAAATGAATATAGTGCGTGCGCATACCCCTGGATCCCGGATATTTTTATTTCCGCTGCCGCTCCAATAAAAATTCCAGGATGACAGGAATGGGGTACTCGAAAATTTATAAAAACTGACTTCGTCCGCAATAAGAAACAATGAACGATTAACTTCGTCGATGGACTTCTAAAATATTAAAATAAAAATCCCGATATAAAATTGTAAAATTAAATGGATATAGCAAAAATAATTATTGTAAATGAAAATGATAGAATCATTGGATATAAAAAAAGAGAAACTTTAAACCAATCGGACATTTATCGTGTTTCAGCTTTATGGATTAAAAATTCCAAGGGAGAAATTCTGCTTGCTCAAAGAAAATTTGATAAAAAAAATGATCCTGACAAATGGGGACCTGCCGTTGCGGGAACTAACGATAAAGGAGAATCATATGAATCAAATATAATCAAAGAGGCTGAAGAAGAAATTGGCTTAAAAAATCATAATTTTAAAAAAAACAAAAAAATTAGATACTATGGAAAGCATAATCATTTTTGCCAATGGTTTACATATATTATTGATAGAAAAATTGAAAAATTTACAATTCAAAAAGATGAAGTTGAACAAATTAAATGGTTTAAAAAAAATGAACTTTTAAACGAATTAAGCCAAAATCCAGATAAATTTCTTAAATCGATTAAGGATTGTATTAATTTCTAATGAAAAAACTCTTTAACTATATGCAACAATAGAAAAACTTCTTCATTATTTTAAAATAATTTATTAAAATATTTTGCTTAATAAAAACTTATGAAAAATACGCTAGAACAACATAATTTACAACCTCAAACTGTTTCTCAACAAGTTGATGAAAATAATAACAAAATTGAAAAAATTAAACCCAAACTCGAACAATTTAAAAAAAAATTAAACATTTTTAATGAGGAAGACAAGAAAAAAATTGAAGAAGCATTAAATCTTATGCTTGAAATTCATATTAATCAAGAGGACAGATCAGACGGCACTCACTATATTGAGCATCCTTTAGAAATAGCGGATGATGTGATTGGTGAATTCAACATAAGAGATAGAGATTTAATTATTACAGCATTGTTGCACGACTCAGTTGAAGACCAAAGTCTTATACTATCACATAAATATTTGGCAAAATATTTTCCCAAAGATCAATGGGATGAGTTGCTGGGAGATAATATAGACATTGAGAAAAAATATAGCACAGAATTAAGAGAAATTTCATTACTTTTGATTCATGAAAATTTCGGTACAAAAGTAAAAAACACTGTAAATAGTTTATCAAATCCTGATTTTACAGCATTAGTAGAAGACCTAAGACTTAAAGGAAATGAAAAAACTAAATATGATTTATACAAAGAGCATGTTAATAGCGCAATAATTGATCCTGACGTTTGCGTGGTAAAATATGCGGATTTTACTCGTAATGCTTTAGCAATTGATAATTTAGATGAAGGAGAAAGAAAAAATCATTTACGTAAAAAATATGGTCCGGTTATAAAAGATGTCTTTTTGCCATTATTTAAGAAAATGAACGAAACACACCCGCTATATTCAAAAAAAGGAGAAATAATTAAAAAATTAGAAGAATACTACGAAAAATATTATCAATAAAATAAAAGGAAACCAAACTGTGACAAATTATCACGCTTTCAAAATAATAGCAATGGCTTCATGTAGCACATTCTATAGAATGTGCTAAAAATAATTTAAAACAAAATTACTAAACATTTTAAAATATATGCGATTAATAATTACCCGGCATGGGGAAACAATTGAAAATATAAATAGAATTTGCCAGGGGCAGACAGATGGCCAATTATCCAAAAAAGGGATTGAGCAGGCCAAAAAACTTGGGATAAGATTCAAAGATAGAAAAATTGATGCAATTTATTCAAGTGATTTAAAAAGAACCGTTGATACTGCCAAGGAAATCTTAAAATATCATCCGAGTTTAAAATTAAATTTAGATAAAAGAATCAGGGAAAGATTTTTTGGCAAACTGCAAGGCAATCTATTTCCGAATAATTGGGATTGGAAAAATATTCCAGAAGATGTTGAGACAAGTGAAAATATATACAAAAGAGCAAAAGAATTTATTGATGATGTTTATTTAAAATATAAAAATAAAACAGTTTTGGTTGTTTGCCATGGCGGAATTAAAAAAGCTCTTTTAACAGTAATTCATAATAAGCATTTTTCAGAATTTGGAATTTGGGAAAAGATTAATAACACATCTGTTTCTGAATTTGACATAGAGGAGAATGGAAATCATAAAATACATATTTTAAATTGCACCAGTCATTTAGAATAATCACGGGGCTATTGTGTGTCAGAGATGACAAAAAAAGCGAGCGAAAATTACAACGAATATGCTAAAAATATTTATCTATAAAAAACTATGCCAAAAAAAAATAATCAAACAAAAAACAATTATTCTTTTTGAAGATACGCCTGTTCGCAGGATATGGTCGGAGAAGAAAGAAAAATGGTATTTTTCTGTTGTGGATGTAGTAAGAATATTAACTCAAAGCGCAAATCCGAGAAATTATTGGAAAGTATTAAAAAATCGTTTAAAAAAGGAAGGTAGCGAGGTGGCTACAAAATGTAACCAACTGAAATTAACAGCTAGCGATGGCAAAAAATATTTAACCGATGTCGCCGATACAAAAACAATGTTTCGTATTATACAATCAATCCCATCGCCAAAAGCCGAACCGTTTAAAATATGGCTGGCTAAAGTCGGTTATGAAAGATTGCGAGAAACTGTTGATCCAGAACTGTCTGTTAATAGGGCAAGAAAAAATTGGAAAGCGGCTGGCAGACCTGAAAAATGGATTGAACAGAGGATGAGAGGACAGGAAATTAGAAATAAATTAACTGATTACTGGGGTGAAAGCGATGTTCAAGAAGGTTTGGAATACGCAAAACTTACAGATATTATCCATAAAGAATGGACTGGATTAACCACAATGGGACATAAAAAAATAAAAAATCTTAAAAAAGAAAATTTGCGCGACAATATGACGGATGCTGAACTGCTTTTCACCGCGTTGGCTGAATTATCAACTACGTAATGTCGCCAAAAAAAATCTGTCAAAAGGTTATGACGAAAACGCGGTTTCAGCTAAAAAAGGCGGAGGAGTCGCCAGACGCACTAAAAAAGATTACGAATTGCAAACAGGGCAAAAAGTTGTGAGCAAGGATAATTTTTTGCCTAAAAAAAGACGGGTTAAAAAATTAAAAACAAATAAAAAAATATAATATTTCCAGAGCGTATTATTTTTTAGGTTTTGTAATAAATGAAAAAAATGATTTGTACGACAAGATTCAAGAAGCAGGATTTATTTTAAAATTTCGTGAACATAATTCAGCGATGTTTGGCAAAAAAAAAGGTAATGTTGATAGAGGTATTACTTTTTCCGAATAAAAAATTTGCTTCATCATTATATAAAAAAATAACAAAAATTTATTTTGATTACCTTGTTAATATAAAACATCTGATTGAATTTAAATAAAAAAAGGGGGACCATCCGCCTTACGGCTTCAGGGACCCTTTTGTCTTAATATTCATATATTATAATACTTTTTTTAAAAAAGTCAATAGCAAAAAATTATATGTCAAGGCTTTTGCTTTGACAATAAGCTTAAATTAAACTAATATTATAATATTAACTAATAAAATTTTTAATTAAAAAATATGGACTATAAAAATTTAAGCCTGCAAGATCCGGAGCTTATGCGAATTATAAACAGCGAATCAAGAAGGCAGGCAGAAGAAATGGAAATGATTGCTTCGGAAAATTATGTTTCGGGGAGCGTTTTAGAGGCAATGGCTACTGTTTTAACAAATAAATACAGCGAAGGGTACCCCGGCAAAAGATATTATGGCGGAAATCAAATTATTGACGAGGCGGAAAATTTGGCGATTGAACGGGCAAAAGAATTATTCGGCGCCGAACATGTTAATGTCCAGCCCCTATCAGGGTCTCCGGCAAACGCCGCCGTGTATTTCGCGTTTATTAAGCCCGGAGATAAAGTGCTTGGGCTTAAACTTGATCATGGCGGGCATCTGTCGCATGGGCATCCTGTGAATTTTTCCGGTATGTTATATAATTTTGTCCAATACGAAGTGGGCGCGAAAACAGGAAAAATTGATATGGACGAGGTAAGAAAAATCGCTTTAAAAGAAAAGCCGAAAATGATTGTGGCCGGGTATTCGGCGTATTCGCGGGAAATTGAATGGGAAAAGTTTAAGGATATCGCGGATGAAGTCGGGGCTTACACTTTTGCCGATATCGCGCATACGGCAGGTTTGATTGCGGCCGGAGTTATGGACAATCCTGTATCAATTTTTGATGTTGTTTCCACCACTACCCACAAAACTTTGCGCGGCCCCCGCGGCGCTATGATAATGTGTAAAAAGGAATACGCGCAACAAGTTGACAGAGCGGTTTTCCCCGGAATGCAGGGCGGTCCGCATGACCATATAAACGTGGCTAAAGCAGTAGCTTTTAAAGAAGCGCTGGCGGATGATTTTAAGAATTATGCCAAACAAACAATTAAAAATGCTAAAATTCTAGCTAGTGAGTTAACAGCAAAAGGCTATAAAATAATTTCAGGCGGAACAGACAATCATTTAATAGTCGTTAATATGGCAAGCAAAGGAATAACAGGCAAAGAAGCTGAAACGATTTTGGATAGAATCGGCATATCAATTTCCCGCTCTACTATTCCAAACGACCCAAATCCGCCAATGAATCCTTCGGGCGCGCGTTTTGGCACGCCCGCGATTACCACGCGCGGTATGAAAGAGGCCGAAATTAAACGCATTGTCGCCTGGATTGACAGCGCGATTGCTAATAAACAAAAAATTGAAGTATTAGAGGGTATCCGCGACGAAATCAAAAAACTTTGTTTAGAATTTCCGATTCCGAATTCTTTTATATGACAAAAAAAACGACAAACATCATCAACGGCAAACTAATTGCTGAGAAAATTAAAGATAAAGTCGCTAAAGAGATATTTGAACTGAGAGATAATAAGCGCCCTAATTTGGCGATTATTTTGGTTGGGGATCGTGATGATTCAAAATTATATGTTGATTTAAAAGAAAAAGAAGCGAAAAAAGTCGGCATTGATACCCATATTTACAGATGCGCGGATAACACTCATGAGCCTGAAATTTTTTCCATGATTGATTACTTAAATAAAGACAAGGCAATTGACGCGATTTTAGTCCAGCTGCCTTTGCCCAAAAATTACGATACTGATGGAATAATTTTGGCAATTGATCCGCGAAAAGACGTGGATCGTTTTCATCCTGATAATTTGGAAAAACTTCTCAGCGCTTGCAATCACAATAAAGTAATGCCGCCGGTATTTAAAGTTGTGCTGGAAATTTTAAAAGAGATTAAATTTGATATAAAAAATACAAAGTGCCTTTTAGGTAAAAAGGTTTGCGTGCTGGCAAATTCTGATATTTTTGGAAAAAGCTTAGTGAATGTTTTGTCATGCTTTGGGGCGAAAGCGCAAACGCATAAGCCGGATGAGAAAAAATTATCAGAAAAAACACAAAAGGCTGATGTTTTAATAACGGCTGTCGGCAAGGCCCAATTTATAAAAAAAGATATGATAAAAAAAGATGCGGTAATTATTGATATTGGAATTAGCAGGGAAGATGGAAAAGTTTACGGCGATGTTGATTTTGATGATGTTAAAGAAACAGCAGGGTTTATAACTCCGGTTCCCGGCGGAGTCGGACCGATTACAATCGCGATGCTGTTTGAGAATGTTTTGGAGTTGTATAAACGAGTAAAGTGAGTAATTTAAAAAAATGCAAAATAAAAAAATAGCCATTGTCCACGACCATCTTGGCTGGTGCGGCGGGGGTGAAAGAACGGTTTTGATGCTGGCGCTTGAATTGGGCGCTGATTTTATTACCGCTTACGCGAATTCAGATACCTTTCCCAAATATCAAAAAAAACTCGGGAATAAGCTTATACCCTTGACTAAGCGGATTGTAAATATCAGGGGAATTCGCTTTTTTTGGTTGCGCGGGCTTTTTTGGTTGAATCGAGATATTTTTAAAAATTATGATATATTGATTGCTTCATCGCAGGCCGCTACCGAAGTGGTCGCGCGTTATTCAAGGAAAGATGCTTTGAAAATAGTTTATACGCACACTACTCCGCGAAGAGTTTTTGACCAGTATGAAATCAGTAAAAAAATGTATCCGCCTGTTTTACGCCCAGCATACGCGGTGTTTGCCTTGTTTTGGAAAAAATTATATTTGCGCGCTATTGCCAAATTTGATATTAACATTGCCAATTCCAACAACATTCGCGCGCGCGTTAAAAATCATACAAAATCTGACGCTCATGCGGTTATTTGGCCGCCGGTAATGACTGAAAAATTCCAATGGATTGAGTTTGGCGATTATTATTTATCTTTCGGGCGCGCTGATGAAGCCAAGAGAATAGAATTAATTGCCCAAGCTTTTTTAAAAATGCCTGACAAAAAATTAATTATTTGTTCCGGCGGACCGCGCTTGGAAGCAGTGAAAAAAATTGTTAAAAACGCGAAAAATATTCAAATTTTAGGATGGGTAAGCGATGAAAAATTGTTTGATTTGGTAGGCAGGTGTAGGGCTGCGATTTATATTCCTTTGGACGAAGACGCGGGAATGACGCATTTGGAATCAAATTCCGCGGGCAAACCTTATTTGGGAGTTAAAGAAGGCGGGTTAATAGAATCTACTGTTGACGGCGAGACAGGAATTTTGATTCCGGCAAATCCCAAGCGCGCGGATGTTATTTTTGGAATTAATAAAATGATAAAAGAATGGTGCGAATCCAAAAAAAATGTTTGTATTAAACACGCGGAAAAATACCGCTCTCAGGAATTTTTTAGAAAATTTAAAAATATTATAAATAAAAATAATCCCAATATTCCGGTGCTTGGAATTGACGCTTCGCGCTGGGAAGATCCGCGTTTCATCGGTGAACAAAGAAGAACCGGAGTTGAAGTGTATTCAAAAAATATTATCAGCGAACTGGTGAAGTTGGCATTGAAAAAGAATCTGCGAGTTCGCGTTTATACTCCGCGTACAATTCAGTCTTTACCGCTTAGCATTCAAAAAGTAATTCCTTACGGCAAAGGCTGGACTAGAAAAAAATTAAATCAGGAATTATTTAATTCGCCGCCAGAATATTTTTTTACTTCGGGATATTATATTCCCAAAAACGCGCCAAAAAAAAGCTTTGCGGTTATTCATGATGTAATTTTCAAATCAAATCCTGAAAAGTATAGTTTTAAAGAAAGGATAATTCAAAATTACACAACAAAATTAAATATTAAGCGCGCGAAAAAAATATTTACAGTATCAAAAAATTCCCGTGATGAGATTGTTAAGTATTATAGTTTGCCGGAGGATATGGTTGTTTACGCGCCGATGGGATATACTTCGAATTTTGAATTTCAAATTTCAAATTTTGAAAAAAATAAAGCTAAAAATAAAAATATTGTTTATATTGGTCGGATAGAGAAGAAGAAGTCGGTTGATGTGTTGGTTAAGGCTTTTGGGGAGTTTTCTCAAAATAATCCTGATTGGAAATTGGTTTTGGCAGGCGCGAATGGGTATGGGGCGGATGAAATAAAATCTTTAATTAAAAATTTAAATCTTCAGGGGAAAATTGAGATGCTGGGTTTTGTGAGTAAAGAGAAAAAGCGGGAATTATTAAAAACAAGTTCTATTTTTGTGCATCCGGGGATGCTGGAAGGCTCTTCTATTTCTTTGTTAGAGGCTTTTGATTTTCAGATTCCGGCGATTGTTGCGGATATTAAAGTAATGAAAGAATTAGGTGGAGATGCGGCGCTGTTTTTTAAACCGGGCGATTTTAATAATTTAGCTTTGAAAATTAATAATCTTGCGCGTAATCAAAACTTGGCTAATAATTTAACAGAAAGAGGCAGGGAAATAATAAAGCATAAATCTTGGAAAAAAAGCGCGGAGTTGGTGTTGGGGGAAATTTTGAAATAAATAAAACCCCCGCATATCGCATATCGTAGAGACGCGCCGCGGCGCGTCTCTACGATATGCGATATGCGGGGTTATTTTATTAAGAAATTATTTTATCAATTATCCCATACTTTTTCGCTTCTTCCGCGGTCATAAAGCGATCGCGGTCGGTGTCTTTTTCAATGGTGGTGATTTTTTGCTTTGTGTGCTTGGCTAGAATTTTGTTTAAGCGATCTTTGATTTGTAAAATATGCTCGGCGCGAATTTTAATGTCGCTTGCCTGCCCCTCGGTTCCGCCCATTACTTGATGAATCATAACTTCGGAATTCGGAAGGGCAAAACGCTTGCCTTTGGCGCCCGCGGCCAAAAGAGTGGCGCCCATGGAAGCAGCCATGCCGATGCAGATTGTTGATACATCGGATTTAACATATTGCATGGTATCATAAATCGCCATGCCGGAGCTAACCGATCCGCCCGGAGTATTAATGTAAAATTTAATATCTTTATCTTTGCTTTCGGAATCAAGAAAAAGAAATTGGGCGATTAAAATATTCGCGACATGGTCGCTGATCGCTTCGCCTAAAAAAATTATCCGGTCTTTTAAAAGCCGTGAATAAATATCATAGGCGCGCTCCACGTGCCCTGTTTTTTCAATAACTGTTGGTATTAATGGCATATTATTTTAATTAAGAATTAATATTTTAACTTAAATTAGCAATTTTTTATTTTTTAATCTTCTTGTAAATAATTTAGCTTGACATTTATAATAATTATGCTATATTTATTATAGAGTATCAAACTGTGGAATCTCATTTTAGAGGTGAACCATTAAAAACATCTTCTTTTTTAGGGGGTGTTTTTTTGTTTTGGTTTTATTTATGGTATAATAATTTTGCGGTGGAACGGGAGAGTAAAACGCCTTGGAGGCGTCACGGTTTGATACTCCGATGGTTCGCTTTTAGTGAATGAGGTTCGATTCCTCTGCTCTCCGCCGCGTTAGAAATCATCTCATAAAATGAGGTGGTTTTTAATTTGGCGAACTAAAAATTATTTTGTATCCTTATGCTCAAGATAATCTAGCAAATTATCAATATTATTTCCATAGCTAATCTTTTTTGCAAAATCGGGACTTGTTTCAATAAATTTATCAATAATTTGGCTGCTTCCTTTATAAAAAGCAGTTGGGATTTTGTAATCATTAATAACCGCTATTAATTCGCCTAGAGTTCCATAACTGCCTGTAATTCCAATAATTGCCTCGCTTCCTTTTATTTGCAAAAGGTTTCGTGTTGAATAATCCTGTTTTGTATAAACTTTAACATCCGGCTCCACTAAAACTTTTTCGCCAAATTCATTCATTAATTTTAATTCTGGGTAATAACCGATAAATTCAGAGCCGTTATTTTGTTTATAGCTTCTGGCAACCAAACCCTGGAATCCGGAACCGGGTGAAGCGACTAAAATATGCCCCCTATTGGCTAATAATTTACCCAATTTTTGTGCTTGAGAAATATATTCTATTGCTTTTTCTTTGTGCCAGCTGCCAACAACTAATATTTTCATATTTTTAAATTTAACTTTTTTATATAATTCACGTATTAAAGATTTCTCCACTCCGCTGTCGCTCCGGTCGAAATGACAAAAAAATAATTAAATCACCCTCCACCCCGTCTTCGTCTCTTCCAATTGCCCGTCAAGCATAAACCCGGACGCTTTCGGGTGTCCGCCTCCGCCGAGTTTGACGGCTAGTTTGGAAATATCAATGTCGGGATGGGATGTTCTTAAAGAACCTTTGAGCTTGCCGTTTTTTTCTTCTCTTAAAAATAACAGCGCTTTAACTTCGCTCAAATTGCTTAAAAACCCGGAAACGCCCTCCAGTTCCTCGTCGCTTACTTTATATTTAATTATATCTCTTTGTTTTAAAACCGTAAAGGCGAAATTGTATTTTTTATTTATTTTTAAATTATCCATTGCTTTTCCCCAAATTTTCATGCCATTAATGCTTTTGTTTCGGCAGGTATGCTCCATAATAATCGGAAAGCGCGCGCCGTATGAAAGCATTTTAGAAGCGATTTTTACAGTCGCTTCTGTTGTTGAGGGATATAAAAAATTTCCAGTGTCAGTTAAAATTCCGGTTAATATGCAGTTAGCGAAATTTTTATTAAATTTAATATTATTGGCTTTAAGAAAATAATATAGAATTTCAGCGGTGGAAGAATCTTGCGGATAGCGGATTTCCAAATTGGAATAATCATCAACTTTTGGGTGATGGTCAAATTCTATAACAAACTGATTTTTACCGCGCTCGCTTATTTCATTAACAAGCGTTGTCCTTGAAAGGCTGCCACAGTCAAGCGCAATAATTAAATCAAATTGCGCGAAATTTAATTTAGCTTTGTCAGTAACAATTTTTTCAACATGCGGCAAAAAATTATAATGCTGCGGCGCGGGATCTTCGCAGTAGGCGGTAAATTTTTTATCCATTCCGACTAAAAGCTCGGACATAACTCCGATTGATGCCAGAGCATCGCCGTCCGGACGATTGTGCGTAACAAGCAGAATGTTATAGGCTTTAAAAATTTTATGCAAAGCTTTAATGTAGTGATTAATTAAGAGCATCTTTTTTTATTTCAGCAAAAGTTTTATCAATCTCTAGTGCGTATCTTTCTTGCTGATCTATTTCCCATTTTAAACGAGGAATTTTTCTTAAATTTAATTTTTTTCTTAATTCTTTTGTAAAAAGCGCGTTATGGCTTTTCAGTTCGCTTAACGCCGATCCTGAAAAATTTTCCGGCAAGACCGAGATTAGCGCAAAAGCGTTTTTAAGATCAGGAGAGCATTTAACTTTAGTAACCGTTATAAGCCCGTCGGGCAAATATATTTCTCTTGAAACTAGAATTGCCAGCTCTTGCCGTAAAAGTTCATTAATTTGCAGAATTCTGTTAGACATAACTATATTTTGCTAATAATTTTTTCTTGCTTATGGAAATGGAGAACATCGCCTTCTTGAATTATGCCGCTGCCCTTGAATTGCAATCCGCATTCCTGATCAGCCTCGCAAGAACTGACATCCTGTTTGCCGGATTGCAGACCCGTGAGTTCGCCACTATCAATAAATTCTTTATCGCGATAAATATCAATTAAAGAATTTTTCTCTGCCTTGCCTTCAATAATTTTTCCTCCCAAAATCTGTCCGCCCTTATCGGTGCGAAAAATCGCCAGCACTTTTAATTTGCCCAAATCAACGCGATTAAAAGTAGGCTCAACAATCTTTTGCATTTCCTCCTTTATGTCATTAATTAAATCGTAAATAATTGAATATGATTTAATAACTATATTTTTTTCGCGCGCCAATTCTTCTATCGCAGGCGGCGTTTTTACGTTAAAGCTGATAATTTTTCCATTTACTGCTTCCGCTCGCTTAACATCTCCCTCGGCAATATTTCCCAATCCTTTGAAAATAATTTTTGCTTGCGCCATGTCCGTGTTTATTTTCATTAAAGACTCTTCAATTGCTTCCGCTGAACCCATGACATCGCTCTTGATTATTAAATTAATTTTTTTAATATTTTCATCGTCTTCTTTCTGCAGCAAAACGCGAGATGATTCTTCTTTTGCCATGCCTCTAATTTTTTTATGCTTAATTTTTAAGCCATCGGCCACTTCAATCATATCGCCCACTTCAAGCCTGCCTTTAAGCCCGAGAATTTGCGCGGGTGATGCAGGTCCGGCTGAATCTATTTTTTTCCCTTTATAATTATTCAAGCATTTTACTTTGCCGATATTAATGTTATTTAAAGCAAGCTGGTCGCCCTTGCGCAATGTGCCGTTTTGTATTAGGACGGTCGCGACAGGACCGGCTCCCTTGCTGACACGCGACTCAATTATGGTTCCGATTGCCGGCGCGTCCGGATTGGCGACAATGTTTTCTGATTCGGTTTTAGCCGTTAAAAGCACAATATCCAAAATATCGTCAATGCCGGTATTTTTTAAAGCCGAAATCGGAGCGCAAATGGTTTTTCCGCCCCAGTCTTCCGGAATAATATTAAGCTGGCTTGATAACTCCTGCTTCACTTTATCAATATTAGCGCCTTCTTTGTCAATTTTATTGATTGCAACCACAAAAGGAATTTTGGCGGCCTCAATAATGCGAAAAGCTTCAATCGTCTGCGGCTTAACCCCGTCATCAGCGGCAACGACTAAAATGGCAATATCGGCAATGCGCGCGCCGCGGCCGCGCATAGCGGTAAAAGCTTCGTGTCCGGGAGTGTCAATAAAGGTAATAGCTTGCCCTTGTCTTTTAATCTGATAAGCGCCGATATGCTGGGTAATGCCGCCTGCTTCGCCCTCCGCTACTTGGGTTTTGCGAATCGCGTCCAACAATTTTGTCTTGCCATGGTCAACATGCCCCATAACCACTATTACCGGCGGACGCGCAAGCAATTTGTCTTTATTTTCAGCCGCCAAAGCTTTAAGCAGTTTATTTTCTTGCTTTTTTTCTTGCTTTTTTTCTTTTTCGCGCTTAATATCCAAACCCAGTTCGGAACCGACAAGCCACGCGGTATCATAATCAATTTTTTCGTTTATTGAAGAAAAAATTCCGTTTTTCATTAATTCAGCTAAAATAGCGTTTAAAGGAAGCTCGGTTAAACTTGAAAAATCACGCACGCTAATAAGGCTTGGAACGAAAACGGTTTTTTTAATTGCCGCTTTTTCAATATTTTTTTCCTCTTCAATTTCTTTTTGCTCTTGCAGTTTTTTCTGTTCAATTTGTTTTTTTAATTTAGACCAATTTTTAATTATTTTACGCGCGACATTGCTGTTTATTTTAATTGCTTTTCTTCCAATATCAAAACCTAAGCCCGGCAGATGCTCGCGCAGTTCATTTGGGGTAATTTTTAATTTTCTAGCTAGCTCTGTTACATTCATAGGTTTATGTTGAATTTATTTTTTATTAAAAAATCAATAAAACAAGACAGTTATACTGCCCCTTATTTTTATTTAATATTACAATATTAGCTTGAAAAAGTCAAGGATTTTTTGATTTTTTGCTTATTGACTATTTTAAGTAATATATTATAATAAAAACAAATAATAATTTAAACAAAATATTCATCTATTTTTTTAAGCATTATTTTTTTTAAGCGTCTTAAGTTTTGTCGGATCATTTTTATTCGGCTTTAAAATTTCCTCAAGCCTTGATGTTAATTCTTTTTTGATTTTTACTCTTTCTTCTTTTTTAAAATCAGTTTGATTAATTTCTATTGCTTCTAGATAAATTTCCGAGAATTGCTTCTAAAACTTTTGGCACTGTTGTTTGATAAACGATTAATTGTTTGATGCTTTTTTCAATTTTTCTTCCAAAATTATGATTTTTTCATTGCTATTTTTTAGATCTATTCGCGGTCTGGCATTTTCATTTGTTAGTCTGGAAATGACTTGTTTTTGACGTTGTTCAGTTGTTTGTTTTCTTTTTCCCATACCTACATTTTAGCATACTTTTAGCTAAAATTAAAAGAAAAAGTGGGAAAAACTTTAATTATATTTTAATGGATTTTTAAGGCGGGTTAAGGATCAGTGAGGAGGTTACAGGTGAAATAAAAAAATTATTTTTTTCTAATTTTAATCAACAGTCCAATTAATGCGATAATCAAAAATCCGGCAATGATCAGTAAATATTTAAATAACTCCAATTTTTTATCGCGCTTAGCAAGCTCCCATTCGCTAGTAGCGGAGACTTCGCCAAAAACCTGCGCGTGCTCTTCACTTTCAATATCCTTTCTAACAATGTCATCATTAAAACGGGGCAATAAACGCAAGCCTGAACTGGTTTTGCTTAAAATTCCGCTAATCGCCAAATTCGCACCCGCTTTAATTTCACTCGCGTTTATTCCGGTAGCGCTTTTAATATAAATTTTGATTTCTTCAGTGCCGTCATCCAAATAAACTGTTGACGATTTTCTCTCCACCACTTCTCCGCTAACCGCGATTAACTCGCCAATATTATTTTCGGTAATTTTTTCGCACATTTCTTGTTTTGGTTTTGGCTCGCCAATATGCTCTAATATTTTAAAATCTTCCAAACTTTTTGTTTTTAGGCGCTTTTCACCGCTAACTTCAGAAATTTCTCCATTTACCTCTATATAATCGCCCACTTTTAAATCGGGAAATTCTTTTTTGTAGCTATAAACTTGAATTCCGGGCGATCCGACTATATAAAAAAATTGCGAGCCCAAAACTCCAGGTAAAACCGCAACTACGCCCTTGGTTATAATTTTATCGCCGATTTCCAAATCCTTAATTTCTTCTAACGATACTTTTTTAATCTCATTTTCCATTTTTACATTTGTTATTCCCAAAACTTTTGACGCTTCAGCCAATACAACTTGGCTGTCGTTTACTTTAATTATATTTTCTTTTCCCGGAGTCGGGTTAGTTGTCCAAAACCATTTGTTATTTTGTCCGCGCGCGTAGGCCTCGCCGCTGATAGCTTTTGCGTAATCCACGCTGTCAATCAATCCGCCTTCCTGGCTTAAAAGCCTAACCGTGTCGCCGGTATTATTTAGGGCAACTTTGCTTTCAGCGCGCTCTAAAACAAAATATTTGCCTGCTTCCAAAATAAATTCCTCGCTAAATGAATAAGGCTTACTGCCGCCGTCTATGTCATCAACTTGCCAATTCAATAAATTTATTTTTGAGGCGCCGTAATTATATATTTCAATAAATTCTTCTTCACTGTCAGCGCCTAAAGGCGCGGGCATAACTTCATTAATTATAATGTCTGTCTTTGCCGCAGAATTATCATCTTCTTCAGCGATTAACTTGCCAGATATAATAATCTTTTCTTTTACAACCTCATTTTCTAAATCGCGTACGGTTAATTTAATTGTGTACGCGCCTGTCTTAAAAAAAGTATGTTCTGGATTAGCTAATGTATTTGTAAAACCGTCGCCAAAATCCCAAAAATATTCAAGCGTATCGCCGTCTTCATCAATAGTATCGGAGCTGTCAAAAACAACAGGCTTTGCAAGCGCGATTTTTTCAGGACAATAAAAATCAACCAATGGCGGATAGTTGATTTTTTTTATGTTATTTTTACCGCCAGGACTTAAATATTCGTTCCACGCGTATTCGCCTGTTTCCAGATCTAAATTATAACTTTGGTTTTCTTTGGATTTTTTATATATTAACTCTGCAATGGGATTATCTTCCAGCGAGCAAAATAATTTTACTGTGTCGCCTGTATTGTTTAAGGCGATTTTACTTTCGCTACGGCTAACAACAAAATATTCACCTGCCTTAATAAGGCTTCCAGCCTCCCTGTCTGCTTTAATTTCATAGCGCTTTTTTGATTCATCGCCAATTGTCCAACCGGCCAAATCAGTGTCTTTACTGCTTGAATTATAAAATTCTATAAATTCGTTTTCCGTGTCCGAGCCTTTTGGATTTGGAAATATTTCAGAAATTAAAATTTCCGCGCCGCAATTATAATTTTCTTTTTCCGCTGCGCTAATTTCTTTTGCCCTGTCACCATCCTTGCCCACCGTCTTGTCCGCCATAGCTTCAGCGGATGAGGGTTCATTAATTATAATATTACCGGAATTTTTTGTCGGCTTTACAGTAACGCTAAAATCATTTTTGTTATTAAAAGTCGTATATCCGTTAATTTTTCGCGCGACGCTAAAAGGGTCGCCGGCAACAGGCGCGTTTCCGCCTCCATTCCAGTTGCCGTAAATTACACGATCTATTAAAATATCCTTGTAATATAGTTCAACAATATCGCCCTTGTTATTTAGATTGCCTTTAGGTTTTTCAATTACAAAAAAATCATCTATTTCGTCTGTCAAATTTGTTTTTGACTCGCTGCCTTCTTTAATATGCCAATCTGTTAAGCTTATTTTTTCGCCTAAATTACAAAACAATTCAACCCACTCAACTTCGCCGTCCGCAGGGTCGCTTACAAGCTCATTAATAACAATATCGCCCAATTTATAATCAAAGTTTTCGCTCTCAGGCGCGCTTAACTCTTCTTTCTTATAGCCCGCGCTTAAATCTGCTTCATTTTCTTCTGATAAATTATCATTAGTTTCTTCTAAATCCTCAACAACCTTGCCACCATACTCTTCCGCGCCTGTTTCAGGTTCTTTGTTTATAATTTCATCAACAGTAATCAAATCTTTTATATTTTCATAAGTAACCTCGCCGACGCCCGAAACGAGCATAATGTCTTCAATCGCTAAAAAATCTTCATTTTCATTCCGATAATCAATAATCGCTTGCGCTTTAGTTGAGCCGATTCCCGGCAATGTGTCCAATTCTTCTAATTCCGCCGTATTAATATTTACCAAAACGCTTGCGTTTAAATTTAAGCAATAAAAAAATCCTGATAACAGCAATATCAAGACTAAAAATCTCCCTCCTTTTGATTTCATAGTAGATTTCTAATTAATAATTAATTGAAACCCCTAGTTGAACCGTGCAGGCGGTTTTCCCGCACACGGCTCTCCGTCAATATATTTACCAAATGTCATACATATTAAACGCAAGAGACGGTTTTGGCATGGGGTATAATTTTGTATATCTGTTAAATTCATCCCAATTAAAACTTTGTTTTTGCTTTTTATTATTGCAAGAAGAGATAGCGACGAAATTTTATTTAACTTTACTTTTCTTTACATAAATAAATAACTCCCCAATCATATACACCAAAGGAACCAAAAAGAAAATATAGACAGGCAAGCGATAGCGCGCGAGAATAAAAGGCGAGCATAAAAGCGCTGTATATATAATAATTCCGGAAGACAATAGGAAAAATACAAATTTTTTACGATCTTTAAAATAGCTGTATATTACCCCGCCAAACGCGGAAAGCGTGCCAAGTCCCCAAAAAATAAGACCGAATAAATAGGCAAATAAAGAAAAATTAATATTTTTTAAATAATCAAATACTGTTTTCATATCCCCCTTCATTAAACTTGCTGTCAAATCAGGCTTATTATATTCGCCTGTGTAGGCCTTGATTAAATTCAAATATCCTGACTGCAAAAAAAACGGAGTTGCGCGAATAAGGTGCAATTTGGAATACTGCCAAAAATTTTCTTTTATATAATTATTTGATTCTTTTTTATAATAATCAAATTGTTTTATTAATTCTTCCTTGCTATACAAACTGCAGTCTCCTTGATCACCGACATTTTGGCCCAATTCTTTTTCTGTTTTTTTAATAATTATTTCTTGCGCCTCTTCATAACCAATATTATCTCTGATTGACATTGCTGTTGGATAATTACAAATAAAAAAATTCGTAAAAAGCACATTGGCAATTGTAAATTTTCCATAAACAATCTTATTGCGCGCCTGCCAAGGAAATAAAACAGCCAAATATGTTAAATTAAAAATAACCAAAGCGACAAGAATATTTTTAAATTTTAAATTTGTAAAATATTGCAAACTCAAGGGACTGCGCAAAAAATATACAAACAAAATTAAAATCGTTAAAGCCAAAGTCAAAACCAAAGAATTAAGGCGAGTTAAAGTTGCCAAACCGAAAATAAATCCGGCGCAAGCAAGATGCAGTGTCTTATTTTCTTGAATATATTTAATGGTCAAATAAACTCCAACAAGTATAAGCAAAGTATATATATTTTCCGCTGTTAATAAAAAATTATGCCAAGCAGAAAACGGCTCAATTGCCATTAAAAAAGCCGCGACAAACGCGACGCGAGCGCTAAAAAAACGCCTGGCAATTTTTTCAGCCATTATTACGCTAAAAAAAGCCGCAATAATCTGAATAATATAAATCGCCCAAGGAGTTTTAAATATAAGCAAAAGAATAGTTGTAAAAAAATAATATAAAGGCGGATGCCAATCGCAAGGCTCATGCCAATTTTGCAATAAAACATTACGCGCCGACTGAGCTTCTCCGTAAAAACTTTCCCAGCCGTCAGCACTTGCCGCCCAAAGAGTTGAAAAAAGAATTACTCTTATCAATAAAAAACAAACCAACAATATAAGCCACCATTTATAAAGACGGATAAACCCCTTTATTGAATTCCAATCATTAAAACGATATTTAAATAAAGTCCAAATCGCCAAAAAGCCATCCTTGAATAATTTGATTTTTTTTCCATCCGCTTTTGTACGAGTTTTATAACTGATAGGCACTTCTTCAATTTTGTGTCCGGCTTTGACGGCTTTAGCGGTAATTTCCGGACAAAATTCAAAGCCGGAACACTCCAATTTTATATCTTTAATAATATCCGAGCGAAACATTTTATAGCAAGTCGGCTCATCAGTAATATTCGTACCAAACAAAAAATTAGTTATAACAGTCAGAAGATGTCCGCCAAAATAATAAAATATTCCAGGAGTTTCCCGCTTGCCCATTCCAAGCGCACGCGACCCAAACACAACTAATGCGTTTGTTTTTTCAGCTTTATCAATTAATAATTTTATATCTTGCGGGTCATACTCCAAATCCGCGTCTTGAATAATAATATAATCTCCTGTGGAAGCTTTATATCCTTCGCGAACCGCAGAACCCTTGCCTTCATTTTTATTCTTAAAAATTATTTTATATTTATCGCGATAATCGCGCAATTTTTCTTTGGTGCCGTCATTAGAACCGTCATCAACAATAATAATTTCTTTTTCAGTATGATCAAACTCAAGTTCATTAAGTTTTTTTAAAATTATATCAATATTATTTACCTCATTAAAAACCGGAATAACAATTGATAATTTAATTATTTTTTTCATGAATATCTATAAAATAAACTATAATTTTTTATATAAATTAATATCAAATAAATGAATGAACATAAATCTTATTTTGCTTTTTTTTAAAAGCTTATATCTTTTTTGAAATATTTTATCCAATTGTTTTATATTATGATAATGCTTTCCCGCGCCAGGACCTGTTTCCTGTGAAAAAGTGCCCTTGGTAATCAATCTCCCAAGCTTATACAAAAAATTCTCAGTCGGACCTGAAACAACCAGATAACCGCCTGTCCTTAAAACTGAATCAATTCTGTTCAGCACAATATTAACATTTTCAAAATGCTCAAGCACATCCAAACAAGTAACAGCGTCAAATTTTTTATCTAAATTCAATTTATAAAGATCCGCTCTGATAAATTTTATATTTTTATAAACTTTATTCAAGCTTTCAATATTTTTATTATAATCCACTCCAACAACTTCTTTGTAATTCTCTTTATTTTTTAAAATATTTGTAAATATGCCATCGCCGCAACCAACATCAAGAATACTGTTTATATTATTCTCTTTTAGCAAGGCAATCGCCTTTTCAAATCTTTTAAAAAAAATGCTTTTTACAGATTTATTTTTTGAATAATATTCAGGCACTATTTGCTCAACCTTAATATCAAAATTTTGCTTATTGTTCATATTATGTCAATTAATAAAATTAATTATTTTCTCCACTCTTTTATCCCAGCTATATTTTAAAACATCTTTACTGGTTTGCGTGGCTTTAACTTGAGCTTCTTCTTTATTATTTAAAACATAATTAATCTTTTCAGCTAAGTCATCAACATTGTCAGGCTTGCAAAAAAACGCGTTTTTATCATTTAATATTTCCAAAATACTTGGCAAGTCAGAAGCGATAATCGGTTTTTTTGCCGCCATATATTCAAAAATTTTCAAAGGTGTCATAAAATAGCGATAATGCGCTTTGTCAGGAAACGGCATTAAAAGAATATCAGATGCTTTTTGCCATAAAGCCAACTCTGTTTGCGCTCGCCTGCCAATAAATATGCAAATCTCAGTTACGCCAATATCTTTTGCAAAATTTTCATAATACGCGATATCTTTTTCATTACCGCCAACAGCAATAAAAAAAATTTTTTTATTATTTAATTTTTTCAGAGAATGCAAAATTTCATCAATCCCTTTATCAACTCTCATTGTCCTGAAACTGCCGGTATATAATAATATTTTTTTATCACTAATCTTTTTCTTAAAACTTTCATCAATGCCCAATTTTTCAATCGCTTCTTCCTTAAAAATATTAATATTAAAAATTTCCAAATTCACTCCGTTTGGCGCGACCAAAATATTTTTTCCAAACCCATGCTGAACAAATTCTTTTTTAATATAATTATTAGTCGTAATGATATAATTGCATTTGCGCAAACATATGAGCGCTATTTTCTTTTTCTTGCCAAACCAATCGTGGCACTCATAAACAGTTTTTAGCCGGCGCAAATTAAAAAACCAGACCAATTCCGGATTTCTTGTATAAATTATAGCATTTTTATTTATTTTTTTAAAGGCTAATTTTAAGAAAAATAATAAACTTTGCAAATAAAACGATTTTTTAAACAATAATTTATCATACCTAATAAAGTCAAAACTTTTTATGTATTTTATTTTAAAATTTTGTTTTAAGCCATAATATTTAAAAGCGTCTTCCTTGATCGGATTTTCTCTTGTCGGCGCCCATAGCTCAATTTCAGCTTCGGCTGAGCTGAGTTCCTCGCACATCTTGCAAATTTGATAACCATGCGCTTTTTCCGTAGGGATACGGGCGTTTGCTATATATATTATTTTCATAGTAAATTTTTAATTAACAATAATTCTATTTCCCACCCTTCGCCTTGTTGTAAAATAAATTTTAATTCTTGCTTAGTCATTTTTAAAAACACTATTTCCTAATATTAATATCATAATTTATCTGCTCAAT
>JAGLIO010000059.1 GCA_023142915.1 Candidatus Parcubacteria bacterium
TAGCCTGTCATGTCAAACTCAACCAATTCATGCAAAATATCGCTGATAATATTTTTAATTTTCTTTACCTCGCCATAATTTCCGGCTGACGCTTGATTAACCGCTCTTCTAACAAGCTCGCCCGTTAAATCACAGATTCCTCCCAGATAGCTTTCATAGCTTAATTTAACACCCTTGAATTTGTCAACTTTTTCATTATTCAAAACCATATAAAAAGTTTTTGCCTCCGCGTATTCTTCAACACCCGCCCTGTATGAACCCTCTTGATTTAAACGAACATAGCCGAATTTTTTTTCAAGTTTTACTAATATTTTCTCAATTTCATTCAAACTCGCCAGCGCTTTTTCTTTATCAAAACGATGCAAAGCGAAAATCACGCGCTTTGAATCATGCAAAACAACATTTGCCAGACTGATAATCTGCCTGCGCTCGCTGTTATTTTCCAAATAATCTTTTTTTAATTTTTGGATGAATTTTTTGTTGATCATAGTGTTGTAATTCTTTATTTTTAATTAAAACCAAATAATAACTATATTCTAATTTAACTATACCGAACTTATACTATAATGTAAATACAAAAATAATGCCCAATATTAAACATAATTATTTTACAAAATCTTTTGAAAAACGTTCTTGTATGTTATTTGTTTCATCAACTTTTACGTAATTAATTTTAATACTGTTTATCATATTTAAAAAAATTCTATTATTCTTTTTCATTGCCTCCTGCCATTTAATTTTATACTCATTGCTAAAATCTTCTCGCGCAAAATATCCCCTATTTTTAGTACGTTCCATACTTACAGAAAAAGGAATATCTAAAATAATCAACAAATCCGGTTTTAATAAATAACTTAAATATTTTTCCATCTTTTCACATGTTTGTTTATTCTCAAATATCGCAAAAACATTTAAAAAATATCCTTGATCCAAAATCGCGTTTTCAAATTTCTTTGCTTTTTGATATTTGGCATTATAATCCAAAAAGGTATTCATTAATTTAAAATAAAAAATTTTCAGATTATCTGAGTTGCCTGCTAAATAAAACAGCTGAACAAAAAATTTATACGGGTATTTGAATAAAAAAATCAAATTATAAAAAAACAGTTCACGCTTGGAGCGAATCTTAATTATTTTATATCCTCTTTCTTTAGTGATTTCTCTTGCAAAAGTTGTTTTGCCCGACCCTGGCAAGCCGTATAGTTCTATAAGCATAAAATTATTTTTTATCAAAAACAACGCAATAAGACTCTGAAAAAAATTGGCTGATCAAATTTAATTGATAATTTTCAAATATCTTATATAATAACATATTCATTTTTACTGAACGCCAAAACGGCCAGCTCATGGTTACAGGATAAATTTTGATATTTTCGCAATTATTTTGTAAAAATAAATTTTTTAGTTTAATAGGCGCAATCTGTCCGCTATGAAAATCGGGAATACTGCGCCCGAGTATTTTACTGCGCAAATATTTTGGCGTTTTTGTAATAACAAATCCTTTACCGCCTGATTTTATTAAATCTGATATTTTCTTTATTACCTCTTCTTTTTTTGGAATATATTCAATCGCGCGCGAAGAAAAGAAAAAATCATACTGTTTTTCAGATGCAAATTCCAAAAAATCACTTTCAATATAATTAATGTTTTCTTTGTCTTTAAATCTGTCTTTAACAAGCCTTAACATCTCGCTGGAAATATCCAATAAATCATAATTTGCTTTATTATTATATTCCAACAGCTCTTTAGTCCAAGTTCCGTGTCCCGGACCAAGCTCAAAACAAATTGCATAAGCATGCGTAAACGCATACTTTTTGATCGCGCTTAAAGTCATGTCATACCCCGCTTTTTGAATATCGTTTTTAAACCACCGCTCCCGCTCGTAATCATTATTATATTTGCCGCTTATATCTCTATTATATTTATTTTTTACTTGCTCTATTTGCATGATTAATTTATTTTAATATTTCAAAAATCTTTTTAACAAATCTCTCCAAACCATGCTCCTGCACAACCACCTCCCGCAAATCCTCGCCCATCTTCGCGTAATCATTCTCGCCCAAACCAATCACCCTTTCAATTCTTTTACTCAAAACATGAAAATCCCCAATCGCGTAAAACAAATCTTTTTTATAATCTCCCAAAACCGCAGACAAAGCTTCATTACAGCCGATTACAGGCAAACCGCAGGACATAGCTTCTAAAAAAGTTTTGTCCAGACTGCCGGTTTGGCTGGCGCTAACAAAAATATCAGATTTTTGCAAATATTTAACTATATTTTTATTAGCCGCAGCTCCGGCAAAATTTATATTATCTTCCAATTTTTTTTCTTTGATTAATTTTTGCAAAAATTCATAATATTCATCCTGTTCAGAAAGTCCGATTTTCCCGACAATATAAAGTTTAACATTAATTCCCTTTTTAACCAAAATATCCACCGCCTTAATCAAAGTACCAATATCTTTAACCGGCGAAATCCGCCCAATTGTAATTAGTCTTGTAATTTTATCACTTTTAACTTTCCAGCCCGAGGCTGATCCGCCTCGGGCGGATAACTTTTTACTTTCAAACTTATTTACATCTATCCCCTGTCCGACTATCCTGATTTTATCGCTTTTCATTCGGCACCCGCTCGCCGTAGACGTAAAAATGTCATCAACAAACTTCTCTGCGATTCGCAACCCCAACGACACATGTCCATGCGCGTACCACAACACAACTTTCTTTTGCCACATTCGCCAAAATATCCCCCCAAGCAAAACATAAATCTGATTCATATGAACAAACACAGAATCATAATTATTCCGCTCTTTCCAAATATATTTATAAAGATTACAAACATAACTCAAACTACTTTTAGCTTTACAAACTTTCAACTTTTTACTAATTTCCTCTTTGCCCAACGACAAAACCCTAACATTGTCTGGCAAATCATACTCGCGCTTTTCTAAACATACAACCGTTACTTGCTCACAATTTTTCGCAAATTCAGCAATCCAGGAATGAAAAAACCCGAGTAAATCATCGTTTATATCAACTTTTTGCGTGCATATTAATAGTTTCATATTTTTTCAATTAAAAACCCCAACCACACAATTTATAATTCTTTTTTTTATAACTGCCAAAGGGCGGATGCTGTTTACGTTGCAAACGGCGCAATTTAAATCTTTAAAGCGGCCCGATTCGTGTTCTCTTAAATAATTAACACGCTTTTCACTGTTATATATTTTTTCCAAGCTATCATTATTCACATTGCCGATTATCGCTTTTTCAGTCGGGTCGTTTGTACAAATATAAACATCGCCGTTCCAATTTATATTCATGCCTTTTATATACATGCAAGGCTTTTTTAGCTCCCATTTATTTAAAAATCTGTCAACAAAATTCATCTCGCGGGTAAGATCAGCCCTTGCCCCTGCCCAATTGTGCGGTTCGTAATAAAAGCTGGTCAAATATTTTAAGCCTCGCAATTCTTTTTTCCAAAATTTAATATAGCGAATTTTATTTAAAAAACTTACATTGCCGATATCAACAAAATGAACATTAAATAAAATTCGCGATTTTTTTTCTTTGGCTTTTTTAAGCAAATACAAAATATTTTTTCTTGCCTGCTCGTATTTATCAATCTGCTTGCCGGCTAAATATTCCTCGCGAGTAAATCCATCCATTGATGTTTCAATTGATTCAAAGGGATAATTTAATAACTTTAGCGCCAATTCTTTTTTTAAAATAATCGCGTTAGTGGAAATTCTGATTTTCATTCCATTTTCAACCGCCAAATCCAGCATATCAAAAATGCGCGGATGCAAAAACGGTTCGCCGAAAAGCGCGAATGAAATTGTATTGACTCTATTTGTCTTTGCCCATGAAACTATTTTTTCAAATAGCGCGAAATCCATATAGCCTGTTCCCTTGTCATGAATATATTCCCGCGGACAATAAAAACAACGGCCCGTACAGCGATTAGTTGGACCGACGCGGATTACGTTTGGAGTTTTTTGCGCGCGGCAGCGATATTTTCCATTTTTATCAAGCAAATAATTTACTTTTTTGCTGTTTTTGATTAGCAGCTTTTCTAAAAAATTATAGCCATCCCGCGTTTTGCTTTCTTTAATTTTAATATCTTTTTTATCTAGCTTTTCGTCAATATTAATTATTCCGCCATGCTCGTCATATTGTATTTTTGGCATATTCTATATACTAATTTTTTTAATTTATGAAATAATTATACCACAGGCTTGCGCCTTAATCAAATCAAAATTTTATCTAAAATTAACAAAAAAGTGCAGCGAAAACTATTCCAATAACCATCTAATGTCGTACCCGAAGCCTCAATCATGTTCATGGACTTGCGCATAGCAATAGCTATTTTCTTACTAAAATTAGTAAAAATAGTTATAAATAAAACATCAAAAAAGAATTACTATCACAAAAACTTGTTTTTTTTTATAATTTTAGTTATAATTTAAGAGAATTTTATTAAATTTAAAACCCTTAACTAATCCCGCCAAAAGACAGGATTTTTATGTTTTTAAGTATGCCGAAAACAACTGAAAAAATAAATTTGAAAGAAACAGAAGAAACATTAACGAAAAAAACGCCTCTTTTGGAAAATGAAAATACAAAGTGCTCTCTAGGTAAAAAAATAAAAAAAAGCAACAAGAAAGTTTTAAAAATTTTTATTTATTTATTTATTTTTCTTTTTACGTGTTTAATGGTTTTTTCCAGCCAAATTTTGGTTTCCAAACAAAGCCTTGATTCTTGGTTTTATAAATTGCCCATAATTAAGCAAATCAAGCACCTGGCGGAAAGCGCCGACAGAGCGCTTAAAGGAGAAAATATTGACCGAGTAAATATTCTGCTTTTGGGCATGGGTGGCAAACAGCATGAAGGAGGCTACTTAACCGATACTATAATCTTGGCAAGTTTAGAGCCATCCACTAAAAAAGTCGCCCTAATTTCAATTCCCCGCGACTTGGCAATTCCGGTTGAAGACGGCAATGATTTGCGAAAAATAAATTCAATTAACGCTTACGCGGAAATGGAACAAGCCGATTCAGGCGGAATGGCAATCAGCCAAGCCTTGGGCGACATTCTGAACGCTCCGATTGACTATTACTTTCGCGTTGACTTTGAGGCTTTTGTTAATTTAGTTGACGAGCTTGGAGGCGTAGATGTTTATGTTGAAAATAATTTAGATGACTATCGCTACCCAGTCGCCGGCAACGAAGATGCCGAAGATTATGAATCGCGCTTTGAGCATCTGCATATTGAAAAAGGATGGCAAACAATGGATGGAGGTTTGGCATTAAAATACGCCCGCTCACGGCACGGCATAAACGGCGAGGGTTCTGACTTTGCTCGCGCCAAAAGGCAGCAAAACATAATTCTAGCAGTCAAAAACAAATTATTTAACTCTAAAAATCTTTTAAAGCCTGCAATGATCGCTGATATTATTAAAAATTTTCAGGATCACATCAGCACTAATTTTAAAATTTGGGAAATTATAAAACTATGTGATTTATTTAAAGAAGTTGACAAAGGAAAAATTACTAACAAAGTACTGGACAACTCCCCTAACGGCCTTTTAACTGAATCCATTTCCGAACAGGGAGCATACATTCTCAGTCCTCGCAGCGGCGATTTTGCTGAAATCCAATATTTTATTAATAATGTTTTTTCTGATGCTCCAGAAGAAGTAAAAGTAAAAGTTTCCAAAGAAAGAGTGACAATTGAAGTTAGAAACGGAACATGGATAAACGGCTTGGCTTCGCAAACCGCGCTTGATATTGAAAAGCTCGGCTTTATTGTTGTTCGCATCGGCAATTCAAGCCAGCAAAATTTTCAAAAATCAGTTATTTACGATCTTACTTACGGCGAAAAATCTAAATCACTCGCCATATTAAAAGAAGCGGTTTCCGCCAATGTTTCATTCGGCTTGCCAGACTGGCTGATTGAAGAAATAAGCCAAGAAATTGACAGCGAAGATAACCCAATCCAGCCTGATTTTATTTTAATCCTCGGGCAAAATGCCGATGAAAGCAATTCCGGCAAGGAAAATATTGAAGAGGATATCAACGAAGAGCCAAAAAAATAAAACTAATCTTAAATACAGCTATGAACTCAAAAAATAATCCGCTGATAGTAATATTCGGAAGAACCAATGTTGGAAAATCAACTCTTTTTAATTGTTTAACGGAAAAAAAATCCGCCCTGGTATCAAACATTGAAGGCACAACAAGGGACGTCAATGTCGGCACTGTCAGCTGGCAGCGCGCTAATTTTAAATTAATTGATACGGGAGGTTTGCTTGATTTTGGTTTTCTTTCAGCAAATCAAAAAAAACAAAAACAAAACCGCGTCTCTTCCGATATAGACACTAAGGTTCAGCAACAGGCTCGCGATTTTTTAAACAAAGCCGATTTAATTCTTTTTTTAACAGACGCGCGCGCCGGATTGCTTCCGCAAGACAAAGAAATGGCTTTGGAATTAAAAAAAAT
>JAGLIO010000006.1 GCA_023142915.1 Candidatus Parcubacteria bacterium
GGTCAGTGAGGAGTTACATAAAAAATGCTTGACAAAAATATAGCATTGTGCTATACTTTTTTGATGTTTAAGTCGTTCGTTAATAATTAAATGATAAATCAAATATACAGGAGGATGATATCATGATAAATGAAGAACGCAAGGAAAAAATATTTAAAAACGCTAATCAAATATTTCGCGAATGTGGGTTCGATGTAGAGGCAAAGGATGTCATTGACAGAAGATTTGTAGTATCTAGTAGTGTTGAAGGTGATTGGTATCCGATGTTTGGTACAATTTCTTCATTTAAACCTATGTACCTATACAATGGTCCAAAGTTATACTATGAGGTATGGCTATACCCTAATTTCGAACAACACGCATTATGGGTAAAAAATATAGATTTTATAATTTTAAGTAGTAGAGAAGATTTATATTCAGGTGAGTTTAATGCGATTTATATATTTCGCAATAACCCTGATTCAGAAACATTTTTTGATTTCATTTAAAAAAACCGTAAAGGAGGGAATTATTTTATGCTCAAAACAAAAGGGCAACACCAAGTGTTACCCTTTTTTATTTTACCAAAATTCATTTCACCCTACTCAACCCCAAACCATCCCCCTCTCGTCCTCCCAAAATTCTCTGGAAAATACATCTCAGAAGCAACAGCAGGCAGATGATGGAATTTGCCTGGAATCAAAATACGAACATAGTAATCATATTCATAGGTGCCTTCTGATAGTCTTTCTTTGAATAAAAACAAGCGGTCGTCGCGCATCTCTACGGCATCGGGACGGATTTGCCGGCTTCGCTGCCAGTCGCGCCAGTTGCCGCCGCGGTACATATAGCCGTAGTTATCTTCAGGCTTTGTTTTGCCTGTTAAAGCCTCTTCATTCTCTGTATCTAAATTAAAATTAATCAGCTCAACTCCGGCTGGGATAAAGTCTTCTATTGCTACGAAGTTTCTTGCCTTGGGCGTGATTATTTTGATATGTCCGCGCAAAATATCTCCGACTTTGGCTGAGTTAATCGTGTATTTATACTCTTCGTCGTCAAGAGCGTACAGCTCCCGCGTGATAGTAAATCCTTCATCGCGCGGCGGAACAGTATCAATCGGAAGAAAATATTTAAGCGAAACATCATAGTAAAAATTATTATTAAGCTTATTGCGGTTAGTCCGGTTAAATGTTAGGGGAGTCATAGCTCCAAATCGCATTTCATCCAACGGCATCACAATAGTGTCCTGTTGCAGAATATTAGCCGGATCGTAGCCAAATTTCCCAATCTCTTTATTATCAAGCGCTACTTTAAGTTCAAAATCGGATTTATTTTCTTCCTGCCAGAGAAGATAATCAGTAAAAGCGTCAACCACGCTTAAAGTGTTGTTGGTTGATCCCCACGCCCCGTCCTTGTTGCGGCTTCTAAGCAGCCAGCGCATTATGTTGTCTAAAATAGCATTGTCGCGTTTGTCTTTAACCAAAGCTTTAAGCAAAAGAGCGGTATTTTTAATCGGGGTTTCATAATACTGCCAAATCCATGTTTCATTTTTAGATAAATAAGATCCGCGGGAATCTATTTCAATGCGATTTTCCAAGGTATTATAAATCTTTTGCTTATAGCTATTAAAAATACTAGGATTGTCTGTGGCAAGCATAGCTAAACAAACAAGCGAAGTATTGCTTATGTCTTCTGAAATAAATTTTTCGTCCTGGATAAATGTTTTAATTTTATTTGCTAATGCCGGGCTTAAATGTTTAATGCTTTTCCATTGGGATAAAGTGTAAGCCGTAAGAATAACAGTATTTTTATTATCATAAAGATTATGACCGTAGTTAATTCTATTTTCTAAAAAATTGTAAGCTTTTTTTATTTTTTCTTCGTCAACATTATAGCCCGCATCTTGTATTTGCTTAAAAGTATTTACAATATGCAGGCTTAAATAGAAATTTGACTGCCCGTAAGCATAATAATTAAAACCGCCGTCATTTTTTTGATTTTGATATATCTTATTCAGTCCGATTTCAACCAGTTCGTCAATGGTGTAAGTTTGGTCTTCGTATTCAATTTTTTTAAGCTCAAATTTATCGCCGATATTTTCCAAAGCCAAGCCTTTTTTGATAACGGCAATTGTGCTTAATTTGCTGGCGATTTGTTCACTGCAGCCGTAAGGAAAGGAAAGCATATAATTTAAGGCGTCGCTTAAAAATACAGCAAGAGTGGCGCTGGTTTTGATGGTTAATTCGCCTTTATCTTTAATAATATTGTTTGGCAAAAATATATATTCGCTTGCCTTGTCGCCTTTTGTATAACCGGCTGTTGCAACAGCTTCATAAGTATCATTGCGCCTGATTTTTATTGTTTTCTCCACCGTGTCTTCATGAATATTATCTTGAGCTGAAACTGTAAACACATGAATACCATCCTGCTTATCGTGAGGCGCGGATACATTAAAATATATCGTGTTTGACTCTTTGTCTTTTAAGGCAAGGCTTTTATTGGAATCATCTTCCAAATTAAAGCTTGAGTCTGCCAGCCTGACATCAAATCTTTGGTCTTGGCCGGTTTGGTTATAAACTTTAGCGCCGATTGAAAATTCATCGCCGGGAATAATAAAGCGCGGTTTTAAAGGTGTTAACATCAACTCTTTGCGGCTGGTTATTTCTTTATAGCCCACTCCCAGCCTAGTGTCTTTAGTCAGACCGATTGATTCTATTTGCCATGTAGTCAAATTATCAGGCAAATTAAATTTTATATTTGCCTTGCCTTTGTCATCCGTAACTATAACCGCGCGCCAAAGGGCGGTGTCTTTAAATATTCCTCTTTTCTTTTTGGCCAAATCTTCAGACTCAGCTCCGCCTCCGCCCTTAGCACCCTCTGCCTTAGAGACACTATCATTTAATTCAATTTCATGCAGTACACTTTTTAAATTAGCTGCTGTGGAAACGGTTAAAGGCAAGCCGCCGTAGAAAAACGTTACAGGATTTTTTTTCGGATTGCCTTTTAAGGCTAGTACGCTTAGATCCGCTACTGCTACTGATAATTCGGTTTTAACTCCTTTGCCTGAGCTGTTTTTAACTTCAAAATCAAGAATAACTTCTTCGCCAGGAAGATAATAATCTTTATTGGATTTAACTTGAATATCCAGCGTTTTCTTTTCAGTATTAATATTAAATTGAATTTTATTATATTTCACGTCCGGTTCGGGCGATACCAGTACAACTGAAGCGTAAATATTCGGAATATATTCTTCAATTATATCAAAGCGATAATTATACAAGCCTTGGTTAACATCTATAATTTCATAGTCAAATATTTTACCCCTCTCAATTGAAACCAAGGCCTTGGCGCTTTTGTAAGGAGATTTAATTATAAAACTGGCCTCGTCGTTGACATTCAAATTTGTTTTTTCAACCGCTAAGTCAAGAGTGTCGTCATTACTCGGCTCTATGTCAACTCGTTTTTCTCCGTAAACATAAAGATTATAATTGGCGTTAGCCATGTTGCCTCGCTTGTCCGCGGCCTTGATAACAATTTCAAATTGCCCTTCTTCTTTTATGGAAAAATCGCCGCGCCAATTGCCTTGTTTGTCTGTATTTATTTTCTTTTGCTCAATCGGCGTTAATTTTTTCTCCCATTTATAATAATAACCGCCGTCCACTTCTTTTCGCCTGTTTCTTACCCATTCCATTTTATTGATTGTTAAATCAATATTATTAACGCTCAATTCATGGCCATTTGTGTCAACCGATTTGACTTTAAGTTCAAAAGATTCATTTTTTCCCAGAAAAGATTTGTCTGTTTTAAGCCCTAAATAAAATTCCGCGTTATGCACAACAAAAGATTTTTGCGCGGAAACTGACTGGCCGTTTTCGTTCTTGATTGTCAGGTAAACAACAAAAATTTTGCTTTTTCGTTCTTCGTCTTGGCCGAATAATTTATTAAAATCAAGCTGGTGGCTGATTCGCGCTTTGCCGTTTGAATCTAATTTCGTCTTGTTTCTTAAAATAAATTTATCATTATAATCGCAGCCCCAAAAGCATCGCTGCCAGCTGTTGCCAAAATTAAAATATTCGCCTTTGTATTTGTCAAAATGATAATTCTGGCTGCCGATGCTGTAAGTAACCTCTCCGCCGTCCAAAGGCACTCCAAAGTAATAGCCGGCTTTCATGTCAAGCGTAAAAGTATCGCCTGATATATATTCTTCCTTGTCAATTTTTGTTTCTATTTTAAACGGCGCTGGAATATATTCTTCTACGTCAAAATAGGCATACATATCTTTGGTTTTTATGCGGTATCTACCAAGCGGCGCTTCAGCGTCAAGTTCTATGTCGGCGCTAAAAGTGCCGAATTCATTAACTGTCAATTCTTCGTTATAAATTTCATTATTCCTGCTATCAGTAATAATCAGCGGTATTTTCTTTTCTCTGAATATTTCATAATCACCGTCAAAGCCGACGCGATAAAGCCCTTTTATATGCACCTTATGTCCAGGACGGTAAATCGGCCGGTCAGTATAGACATAAATTTTTTGCGCGTTATATGCCGAACTGCTATATTCAAATTTATTATAATAAGCCATAACAATAGCGTCGTTTCCATTGTTGTCGCTCACTACGGCGCCTAAAAGATTGTTAATCGCTGTTGTCTCAGCTATGCCAAAATCATTAGTATAAAAAGTTGCCGCCCTAAGCGCCGCTTTATCTTTTTGCGTCTGATATAATTCAACGCGCGCGTTTTTTATTGGGTTTAGTCCGTCCAAATCAGTAACCCAGTAAAGATTGTTAATTGAGGCTTTCTGTCCGCCGGTAAGATTTTTTTCCGTGCGGCTGTTTCTTGTGCCGCTATAATTTTCGTTAATATTGATCTTTTTTTCAACAACATTTAGGTTTGTTACGGTAATATATGTTCTTTCGTTTACTTTTTTCCCATTATAGCGATGAACATAGTTGGGATGAGAAAAAGTCAAAATATAGTGTCCGCGCGTATCAGTAAAATAATCTTTTAAATTAACCTGAAAATAATTTTTTATCCAAAAACGCTTGGGCAATTCAATTTTATCTTGCTGAATTGTAATACAGTTATTTATAATAGATGCCGGTTCCCAATACGCGGGTTTATTGTCCAGATGGTTAAGCATGTCCTCTGCCGCTAATTTACAAATATGCAAATTTACAAATTCCATATTTTCAACAGCATAAGTAAGCTTTGTTTTGTCCGGAACTGTAACCGTATAATCTTTTTGAAAATGATAAAAATTCAGATATTTTTGCGGCATTGTGCCTGTTGTAAATTTAACAGCACGCGCGTCTTTATTATTAAAATGATCAACTATTTTAAGATTAACAGTATATTCAGTTTCAGGCATAAGCCCGTAATTAATTCTGCTTTCAAATGTTCCACGCGCGCATTTATAATAATTTCCTGTATAATTTTTCGGCACTAACACCGGTCTGCTCCAGCTTTTATACTCATAATCAGGTCTAATTGTTAAATAATAGTCTATATCTTCTTTAGCCGGAGAATTAAGCGGACTATTGCTGCAAATTATAAGTAAAGTGAGCATATTGTTGCCGCTAATTGCGAGTTTGTGCTGACTACTGCCGGCATTATTCGCCGGAATCGTGGAGAGAATTCGCAATTTCGGAATAACATTAGCATATTCAATAATTTTTTCTTTATTAATCTGCAAGCCGTCTGAATTGATAATTTTTTTAAATATTATTTCCAAATTTTCAGAATAATTTATTTTATCGCTTTGAAATGTGAGACGTATTCGCGCTTTGTCTGGAATTTTTTCGCATTCATCCATTTTGGCGTAATAATAATCGTTTTCCTGTTCCTTGCATTTTTCTCCATATTCAATTGAAACAAGTTTTTCAGATTCTATTTTGCTTTTATCAAGATTAATGTCTTCATAAAAATCAACTACCAATTTGCCTTGCGCGTCAAAAAAATCCTGAGCCGCGAAATTTGTTTGCTCTGATGTCGCGCTGATACTGCTGATAATATCACTGACAATAAAGTTAATTTGTTTAGGCTCTTCAATAATAATATCGCCACGAGCTGGATAAGCTTTGTTGATGGTCAACTGATAATTATTCGTAAAATCCCAAAGTTTTTTCCGTCCATGCCGATCCTTTTTATTATAAATCAACAGCGTTGATTCGTCTTTCTCTTCTATATATTCTTTGTCTTTTGGATTGTAAATTTTTTTAACGCCGTACTCAACAATAAATTCAAGATTTTTATCAGTAGTATTATTATGCAATTTTATTGTTTCTCTTGTCTGATTAATATCTATCGGCTGGTTAAATTTAACACCAATTGGCTGATTGTAAATAATTTTATCCTTATTTACGTATTCATAGCGAAGTTTTCTGGTAATAAAAGTATGGGATAGTTCATTGACCAAAAGTCCGTCCATGGAAGTGAAGCCGGGTTTTATAACAACGTTGTAATTAGAGGAAGGTATTAAGGTTTCGTTTGGTTGAAATTGCAAGGCCTTGGTGCTGATCCATTTGAATTTTCCAAGAGTAGGCGGATTGATTTCTATCGGCACATCACTCTCATACATAACATCAAGGGTAGTCAAAGGTACCATCGGGCGGTTAAAAATTATTGTAATATCGGATTTCTCATGGGTTTCAGAATCTTTTTTAGGAAAAATAGCTGTTATCTCAGGATTTTCGTCTATTAAAAAGTCCTTGCCGATTGTGCCGGCAGACGAATTTAAGGCAACTGAATAATATTTGCCTATTTTTAGCTTTGTTTCAGGTTTAAATACGATTTGTTGTTCTTCAACGCTATCCAGCCATTGCCCCTTAATTTCCGGAGTAAACACAATGTTCGTTTTAGCTTTCTCGCTGTTTATGTCTGGCGGCAGATTAATAGCTATATTCGCGTTTTGCGAAATTTTATCATTCACCAAAGTATAAGCCTGAGCGTAGTTCGGCGCCGGCTTAAAATAATCGGAAAGTTTTCTCTTGCCAGTTTCCTTATCAAGCAAATAAAAAACGGCCATGCCGCCAATTAAAAAAATTAATAATACTCCAACAGCTATTATTATTTTATTTTTCATATTTTTTAAAATTAACTTAAATTATGTTGTTTTCGCTTAAATTATAACAGATTTTTGTGTTATGGACAAATTTAATAATTTTTTTAAAAAAAAGATGGTGACAATTGCACTTTTGCACTTTTTTTAATATTAATTTTTTGCTATAATGCAAGAAAGAATAATATAAGACATTTAAATTATGATGCAATTAATTGAATTATCCGCTTTATCAAAACGGCTGTTTATTTTTTTATCTTCATTTTTAACCGTTTTAATTTTCGCGCTATTGTTAAAGTCATTAATAAATTCATTTTTGTTATTAGACGGATTTTGGGCGGAATTTGTTATTATAATTTTCGCGATTTTAATTTTTCCGCTTGTAAAAATTTTTTATTCATGGATGGCAAAAGTTTTTATTTTTCCATACGGCCGCGACAGCATGAATGTTATTGCCGGATTAAATAAGAGTTTAAAAAATACCTTGAATGTTGATGAAATATATATAAAATTGTCCGGCTTGCTCTGTGATGCCTTTAGGACTAAGTCTTTCGCCGTATTCAGCTATAATGAAAGCAATAATAGTTTTTCCATAGTATTCAACAATGGATTTGATATAAATTTCAGCGATAAAAAAAATATAGGTTGCGATTTAAATAAGAGTTGTTTTGCGGATGGCAAGGCTATGGCAATTAAAAGCCTGATTAATTGCTGTGAGAATTCAGATGAATTAGCCGGATTTTTAATTAAATTAAAAGCAGGCGCGCTTATGCCGGTAAATATAAAGAATAAGTTTGCCGGTTTTTTTATTTTGGGCAGGAAAGAAACCGTCGGTATTTATAATAAAAAAGATTTGCAGACTCTTGGAATAGCGGGCGCTCAGGCTTCAATGGCGATTGAAAACGCTTTAATGTATCAGGAAACAAAGAATTTTAATAACAAGCTTGAAGAGGAGGTGGCGATTGCGACAAAAGAATTAAGGGAAGCCAATGATGAGTTAATGAAATTGGACAAAGCGAAAAGTGAATTTATTTCCATTGCCTCTCATCAATTAAGAACGCCTTTAACGGTTATTAAGGGATATATTTCCATGATGATGGAGGGTAATTTTGGCAAGCTTCCGGAAAGCATAGCCGGTTCAATTAAAAAAGTTTATGATTCCAATGAAAGATTAATATTACTGGTTGAAAATTTATTAAATATTTCACGCATTGAGTCCGGCAACTTGCAATTTAATTTAAAAGAGACAGATATAGAAGAGCTGGTGATTAGCGTTATAGATGAATTACAGGATACTGCTAAAAAGAATGGCAATGAGTTGATATATAAGCCATCTGCCGCGAAAATCCCTTGCGCGACAGTTGATTCGGAAAAAATTCGCCATGTAATTTTAAATTATCTTGATAACGCGATTAAATATTCTGAAAAAGGAGAAATTATTATAAGATTAATACACAAAAACAATAAAATAATTTTTAGCGTCCGCGATTCAGGCATCGGACTTTCCAATGAAGAGCTTACGAATTTATTTAGAAAATTTTACCGCGGATCATTAACGCCGCTGATTCATACAGAAGGAACCGGACTTGGATTGTATGTGGCAAAACAGATGATGAAATTGCATAATGGCAGGGTATGGGCGGAAAGCAAAGGTAAAAACAAGGGCGCGATATTTTATTTTTCCCTGCCCTTGCCTAAATAGTTGGTTTTGGGTTATTATATTAGTATTATTATTAAATTTATATTTTATGGCAATTTCAGTAAACAAAGATACTTGCATTGGCTGCGGCGCGTGCGCGGCAATATGTCCCAGTATTTTTAAAATGGATGACGACGGCAAAGCATCCGCGATTAACAAAGGCGATTTGAGCTGCGCTAAAAACGCCGGTGAAAGCTGTCCTGTTCAAGCAATTAAAGTTGTATAAAATGTTTAAAGCCAGCCTTCCTCATTCGTTATGAGAGAGGCTTGTTTTTGTTTTATAGTCAAGGAATTTCAATATTCCTGACTACTGTTAGTGCCCTTTGGGCATAACTTGAGAATATTTTTAATTTTTTATGGATATAAAAAAAATACAAATTCCTCAGACTTCGGGCTGTTATTACTTTTTAAATAAACAAGGAAAAATAATTTATATAGGCAAAGCAACAAATTTAAAAAACCGTGTGTATTCGTATTGGCACAAAAGCGCTGGTTTGAGTGGCGCTAAACAAGAAATGATAAAAGAAACAGCAGATATAAAATACATTGAAACCGATTCGGAAATAGAGGCTTTGCTTTTGGAGTCAAATTTAATAAAAAAGCATCAGCCAAAATACAATATTGACTTAAGAGATGACAAGCGTTTTGCTTATATTAAGATTTCAACTGAGGACGAAATCCCGGGAGTTTTTATGACTCGTAAAATTGAAAAGCAAGGAAAATATTTCGGTCCCTTTACGTCCGCGCAAGCTGTTAGGGATACATTAAAAGCAATTAGAAAAATATGGCCGTATTGCACAGAGCGGAAAATTAAAAATAAGCCTTGTTTTTACGCGCAAATAAACCGTTGTACGGGAGTATGCGGCGGCGATTTTAATTTAGCGAAATACAAGAGCAAGATTATTAAGCCTATTGAGATATTTTTAAGCGGTAAAAAGAATAAATTAATTTTTAATTACGAATTACAAATTAAGAATTTAGAGAAAAAACTAAAAGACAATAAAGATGATGAAAAAATTATTGAAGAGATGATGTGGCTAAAACTAACATTATTGAATTTAAAACATGTGCTTGATTGCGTGAATATTATTGGAATTTCCGAAAAGTATGCGGCTGATGTGGTTGAGCTTGCGAAAATTTTAGCCTTACCAAAAGTTCCCGCGCGCATAGAAGGATATGATATATCAAATATTTTCGGGCGCGAGGCGGTTGGAGTAATGGTGGTTTTTTCCAATGGCGAAGCTGACAAAAGCGGATATCGCAAGTTTAAAATAAAAGTTTCAAGCGATCTAGGCGATACAGGGATGTTGCGAGAAGTGCTAGAGAGAAGACTTGGGCACATAACATATAATACGCGAGATATAACAAAGAATATTCAAGAAAAACAGCTAGGCAAAAGAAAATTAACAGTTTGGCCTGATCCTGATTTGATTATTATTGACGGCGGCAAAGCACAGCTTAATTTAGCAGTAAGATTATTAAAAAAAGAAAAATTGGATATTCCAGTGATAGCCGTGTCAAAAGGCAAAGGGCTTCGCGGCGCCAACGCTCCTGATAAAATATTTTTTCCAGGAGAAAAAAAATCGCTTGAATTGCCTTTAGCGTCTCCGGCTTTGCATATCATAAAGCGCGTCCGCGATGAGGCGCATCGCTTCGCGATTAAGTATCATAGGGAGTTAAGGAGGAAAAAATTTGTAAAATAATTAACAATTGAATATTTATTAAATATATAATAGAAATATAATATCGAAATTATTTTATTTATAAATTATTAAATAACATAAATAATTGTTCCCTTGACTAAAATAAAAATTTTGGCTAATATAGTAATATTAACACTAAACAATAGTTTAGTTTATTTTTTTTGCGCGTAAAAATGCCGGCGTAACTCAGTTGGTAGAGTAGTGGTTTTGTAAACCATTTGTCGGGGGTTCGAGTCCCTTCGCCGGCTCAAATAAAAAAATCGTAGAGACGCGCCGTGGCGCGTCTCTACGATTTTTTTATTTTTTGTTTTATATTATGAAAATTTGTGTTAATATTAAAATATGAGGAAAATAATTATAATTTCATTATTATTGCTAATATTGCCTTTGTTTGCTTTTGCGCAGTCAGACACGGAAAAAGATGTAGTTTTTAAAGCAAAAATTATTGAAATATTAGCGGAAAAAGAAAGCGTTTTAAGCGATGGGCGTATTGATTTGCAGCAACATTTAAAAATGCTGGGGCTTGAAGGCGATTTTAAGAATAAGGAGTTTGAATTTAACGGAATTGGCGAGATAAATGCTTTAAATAAACAGATATATGAGACTGGCGATAAGGTTTTTGTTGTTGAAAATAAAGGCGAAAATATAAATAATTATTATATAGTTGATTACGCGCGAGCGGGAACGCTTTGGTTTTTAGCGGCGCTTTTTGTCGCGGTGTTATTATTTGTCGGAAGAATTAAGGGCCTTAGATCTTTGTTGTCGCTATTTTTATCTTTTGTAATTATAATAAAATTTATTATTCCGCAAATTATAAGTGGCGCCAATCCTTTGCTTATAACGATTCTAGGCTCAATCGCGATTTTGCTGGTTATTATTTATTTTACAGAAGGATTTAAGCCTAAAGCGCATTTAGCTTTTGCCAGTATATTTGTAAGTTTGCTGTTAACAATAATAATTTCACAATTATTTGTCAGCTTGGCGAAATTAACCGGAGCGGCTTCAGAGGACGTGCTTTTTCTTTTTAATATTGACGGTTTAAGCATTAATTTGCAAGGTTTGCTTTTGGCAGGAATTATAATCGGCGCCCTAGGAGTCTTGGATGATGTTGTAATCGCGCAAGTTTCCACGGTTAAAGAAATCGCTGCGATTGACAGGGGATTAAACAGTAAAGAGATTTTTTCAAAAGCCTACAAAGTCGGAATATCGCATATCGCTTCAATGACAAATACGCTTTTTTTGGCTTACGCCGGCGTTTCTCTGCCTTTATTAATTCTATTTGTTTCCGGAGAAAGCGCTTTTGCTTCTTGGACGCAAGCCATTAACACGGAATTAATCGCCACAGAAATAATCCGCGCCCTAGCAGGCAGTATCGGCTTAATTTTATCAGTGCCAATATCAACTTATATTGCTAGTAGGTGGTTTTGTCGGAGGGGGTAGGTTTGATTTTTTGATTTGAAAAAAACTCCGCATATTTGCGAAGTTTTTTGTTTTGTAGCCCGTAGGGGAATCGAACCCCTGTTTCTAGGATGAGAACCTAACGTCCTAGCCGTTAGACGAACGGGCCCCACTACGCTAAAGCTTTGCGGGGCAAGCCCCACCTTACTAAGACTTCGCGGGGCAAGCCCCTTGAAGTTTTTTGATTAAATTAAAAAACAGCTTTTTGCTGATTTCTTTGGTTATCTTAGCATGGTTTTTTGTTTTTGTCATTAGTTTTTTGGAATTCAAAAAAGTGGATATGTTGATAAGTTTTTTGGCTTATATTAAATAATATATTTATGTTAAGCTAAATATTTTGGTTTTATTCATTTTTTGTTAACATATTTTTACACAAAAAATAGTTATTAATAAACAATTAATTAACAAGAAATACACAAAAATAACCCTTGACAAATTTTTTATTTTTTGTATAATAATGGCACAGGAATTGGGGACAAGCTATGCCAAAATGGCATAGCAGTAGTCGGGAATATTTAAATTCCTCGACTATAAATTATTTTAAAAATTTATCTGATTTCTTATTAAACTTTTTTTTCAAATTTTTGAACAAATAGTTTAAGCATGGGGATTAAAGTACCCGCGTATTTATACGCGGGTACTTTTATTTACAGCAAGTTTTTATTCTAAAATTTTTCCAATATATTTTGAATATCCGTTAATAAATTCCTGGGCTGTCATAATCTTTTTTCCTGATAACTGCAGTTTTTTGATTTCTAAAGAATCTTTGGCGCATTGGATAAATAATTTATTATCATCTAAAAAAATTGTTCCGGATTTGTGTTTGTTAATTAAGACCGGTTCATGCTTAACATTAATAATTTTGATTGTTTGGTTTTCTGTTTTTAATTCTCCAAAACTTCCCGGCCAAGGATGCATCGCGCGGATAAATTTTTCTTGGCTATAGGCGGATTTATTCCAGTCAATGCGTCCATCGGATTTTTTTAGAATTCCAACGTAGCTGGATTTTACGTTGTTCTGCGCTACTGGCTTTATTTTATTATTAATATAATTTTTAATAACAGGAATTAAAATATCAGCGCCCAGTTGGGATAATTTATCAAATAAAATTTCGGTCGTATCTATATTACTGATTTTAATTTTCGTCTGCGAAAGAATCGGACCTGTATCTAGACCTTCTTCCATTTTCATAATAGTGACACCTATGGTTTTGTCGCCGTTAAGGATTGCCGCTTGAATACAGCTGGCTCCGCGGTATTTTGGCAAAAGCGAACCGTGAATATTTAGTACTCCGTATTTCGGGATATTTAGAATTTGCTTTGGGATTATTTGAGAGTAGGCGATAACTATTATTAAATCCGGAGCAAATTGCTTTATTTTTTCCGCGATGTCGGAAATTTTTTTAGGCTGTAATACCGGTAAATTATATTTAAGAGCAGTTTGCTTTATAGCCGGCGCTTTTAATTTTTGTTTGCGCCCGACTTTTTTGTCTTCTTGCGTGATTACCGAAACAATATCAAAATTTTCGTCATTAATTAATTTAACTAAAGACGGAACCCCGAAATCCGGAGTGCCGATGAATATTGTTTTTATTTTTTTTTGCATTGTTTTATTACTTCAATTTTTCCTTCAATATCCCAACAACAATTTTCGGATTGGCTTTGCCTTTCGTGGCGGCCATTGTCTGACCCACAAAAAATTGCAAAATATTTTGTTTGCCGCTTTTATATTCCTCAACTTGTTTGGCGTTTTTTTCAATAATTTCCAAAACAATTTTTTTAAGTTCCGCGGTATCATCCATTTGCTCAAGCCCTAAATCTTTCATAATGCTTTTTGGTTCGCCGCCTTTTTCAATTAAAACTTCCAGTATTTTTTGTCCTGCGGAAGAATTTATTTTTTCAAGATATACAAGCAGAATTAATTCCGCGAAGTTTTCCGCGGTCATTTTTAAATCAGATATTTTTGAGCCGTTTTTCAGATGTTTGAATAATTCGCTTAGAATCCAATTTGAAGCGGCGCGCGCCAATTTAATCTTTTGCCTTTCCCAATCGTCGCCGCTGGAATCAATCCACGCGCGAAGCTCTGAGATTACATGTTCCGTAAAATCAGCTAATGACCTGTCGGCAACTAAAAGTTCCGCGTTTTCAGGCAAAAAGCTATATTGTTCAACAAAACGATTCTTTTTTTCAGGCGGCAATTCAATTAATCCTGATTTTATTTTTTCAATCATTTCAGAAGAAATATTAATCGGAGGAATGTCCGGCTCGGGAAAATAGCGGTAATCCGCGGAAGTTTCTTTAACGCGCTGACTGACGGTTACGCCCTTTTTTTCATCCCAGCCGCGGGTTTCCTGAATTAATTTTCCGCTGTTTTCAATCTCGTCAATTTGTCTCTTTATTTCGTAATTAATCGCTTTTTCAATCGCTTTAAAAGAGTTGATATTTTTCAATTCCACTTTCGGGCTTAATTTATAATTACCCAAAGGCTTGATTTCGCAATTGCCATTGTATTCCCATTTGCCTTTTTTCTGAACACTGACGTTGGCCTCGCAGCGCATTTCGCCTTTTTCCATATTGGCATCGCTAATATCCAGATATCGCAAAATCTGCTGATAAGTCGCGCAGAATTTTTTGGCTTGTTCTGCCGATTTTAAAACCGGCTCGGTAACCAATTCCATTAAAGGCGTGCTCGCGCGGTTGTAGTCCACAAGAGTATAATTTTTGCCATTAGGATGAGTAAGTTTTCCGGTATCTTCTTCTAAGTGAATCCTCGTAATGGCGATTTTATCGCCGTCAATATCCAAATATCCGTCAAAAACAAAAGGCAAGTCATATTGCGAAATTTGATAACCTTTTGGCAGGTCAGGATAAAAATAGTTTTTACGGTCAAATTTGCTTAAGCGGTTTACTTTGCAATGCAGAGCAAGACCGGTAAGAATCGTCCATTCAATGGCTTTTTTATTCGGAATCGGCAAAGTTCCGGGATGCCCCATGCAAATCGGACAAGTGTTTTGATTTGGTTTTTTGCTTTCTATATTATTATCGCACTCACAGAACATTTTTGATTTTGTTTTAAGCTCCGCGTGTATTTCCAAGCCGATTATTATGTCGTATTTCATATTTTTATATTTTTTTCATGACTTGTAATATTTTTTTTTCCAATTCTTTTTCATTTTCGTTGTTTTCAATTTTAAAATCAGCGGTTTTGCCTACTTCGCTGATATGCTTTTCAGTTTCTAGATTTTCTTTAGCGGTAAATTCTTCAAAGTCGGCATCGCTTTCGCCGACTTTTTCGCCTCTTTTTACGCTGCGTTCATAGCGAATTTCTTGGCCGGCTGTAACATATATTAAATAAAAACTGTTGTCGTAAGCTTCCCTGAAAACATCAGGATCGCCGGGCATGCGAAATCCGTCCACAATTACCAAATCAGCATCTTCGTTTTCCACGTCATTAAGCATAGCTTTCATTAAAACGTCATCTCCAAAACCTTTTTTTAAAATTATTCCCAAGTTAACCAGATTATCGCGAGTAGAATCAAGACAAAGGCTGTCCAAAGTTCTCCTGAGCATATTTGAAACAGTTAATCTTGAACCGCCAAAATGTTTTCTGATAATATCAGCCGCTGCGCCTTTCCCTCCGGCTTGTTCCCCGATAATTCCAATAATTGTTTTTTTGTCCATTTATTTGTTTAATTAATTTTTAAAATTTTTTCAATAATATTATTAATTTGTTTTTTTAAATCATTAATATTGGTTTCATTATAAACTAAAAAATCAGCTCTGGCAATCGGACCGCCTTTTTCAGAATTTTCAATTTCAGTATAATCTCGCCGGATAAATTCTTCTTTTGAACTCATTGGTCTTTCATGTTTTCGGTTAGTCAGGCGCGCGAATCTTGTTGCGGGCGAGGCAAAAACCGCCAATGTGTAAAAATTATCGCCAAAATTATCTTTCATAATTTTATATTCCGACCAAGAGTATAAGCTTTCCGCTAAACAAATGTTATTTTTTTCAAGATTTTTTTTAATTTTAGGCAAAGATAGCGTTGCGTACGCGCCCATGCCAAGCTCTTCGCGAATTTTTTCGCGGGTAATTTTTTCGTTTTCATAATTAATTTCAATGCCATCTTTTTTCATGCGATCAAAAGTTACATCCCCAAAATAAACATTCGGACAATTCAATTTTTCTTTCAAATAATTAACAGCCTCGGTTTTACCAGCGCCGCACATCCCGACTATTGCTATTATTTTTTTGTTGCTTGAATTCATATTCGTTATATATTTTATTTTTTCAAGTGTTTCATTAATTTTTTTAAAGAATTAAAAGAACCTGATAATCTGCCGTTTTTAATATCTTCGTCAGCCTCTTTTTCGTCTTGTTGCCATTCTTTTGTAAAAAAATATTTTTGTTCAGGACTAATTAATTGTATTTGTTTAATCATAAATTTTAAATATTATAAAATTGTCAATTATTATTTTTAAAATCCATGTTCACTGTATATTTTATTTTCCAAATATGCCTTTATTGCGAATTTAACATAAGGTAAAGTGTTTTCAGGCAAATTATCTATCGCAAACATTTTTATCTCACTGTGTTTATCAGGTTCATTATTGATTGGTTTTTGATTAAGATTTTTTGTATAAAAATAAGCATCCAGCCAATTATATTTATAATTTTTTTTATTGCCGTATTTTTGCAGGCGGCTACAAATATGAACCAATTCTAAATCATTTGTTTTTAGTTTTAAATTCGCTTCTTCCTCAGCTTCTCTAATCATCGCTTCAAGTATGCTTTCGTTTTTTTCTACTCTTCCGGCAATTAAACTCCAATATTCATCCATAAAACCGGTATTTTTTCGAAATAACATTGGAATTTTTCCATCATAATCCGCAATTAAACATATTGCCCTGCCTTGTTTAATTTTCATAGTTTATCGTTTTAATTCTTTAAAAGTAAATTTTAAATCATCTGTTTCATGCGTTTCCTCAAAGATAATATTTTTAAAATCAGAATAGTCAGGGAAAAAAGTGTCAGCCTCGGGGGCATCGTCAACTTCGGTTATGTAAAGTTTGTCAATTAACGGTAAAAATAATTTATAAATAGTACCCCCGCCAATTATGAAAGTTTCGCCTTTTGTGTCAAGCTCTTTGGCTTTGGTTTTTACTTCTTCAATTGAATGCGCGACAAAACAACCCTCAGGGACTTTGTAATTTTTATCTTTTGTAATTATTATATTTATTCTGTTTGGCAGCGGTTTTCCGATTGATTCAAAAGTTTTATCGCCCATAGCAACCACATGTCCAGATGTTAATTTCTTAAATCTTGCCATATCTTCGGGTATATCCCAAAGTAATTTATTTTTATAGCCAATTTCGCGATTTTTACCGACTATTACAATCATTGAAAGCATAGGTTTGTGTATTTTTTAATAATTAACTTATTTTGCGCACCACGTCACAATTGTCTACTTTTAATTTTTGTCATTTCGACCGGAGCGATAGCGAAGTGGAGAAATCTTTAATATATTTAAACCTCATCAAGGTTTGATTGGTTTAACATTCTTGAATATATTTTTATTTTTTTGTAGTTCACGTATTATAGATTTCTCCACTCCACTCCGCTAACGCTGCGTTCCGGTCGAAATGACAAAAGTGAGGAAGCTGTCGCTCGTCGATGTGACAAAAATAAGGATATTTCGTAAAGTGAACTGACTAAAACCCCCCAATATTCGCAATTTCACCCCTTAGAGGGGCATGTGATTGGTAATTTTCCAAAGTAATGTCTTCATATCTAAAATCATCAATATTTTTAATTTCAGGATTTAATTTTAGGGTTGGGAGTGGGAAAGGTTTTCTGCTAATCTGTTCTTTGATCTGTTCAAAATGATTTGAGTAAATATGCACATCGCCGAAAGTGTGGACAAATTCTCCTGGTTCAATGCCGACGACTTGCGCGATCATTAACAATAAAAGGGCGTAAGAAGCGATATTAAAAGGCACGCCTAGAAACAGATCGGCGCTTCTTTGATAAAGCCCTAAATTTAATTTATTATTTGTTACGGCAAGTTGAAAAGTCGTATGGCAAAGAGGCGGCACCTCGTTGGCATTGCCTTTTGAAGCCATCGCGTAAATATAGTCGGGATTCCAGCCGGAAAGAACATAAGATTTTCTGTATGGCTTGTCTTTGAGGCCGTCAATAATCCAGCCAAGCTGGTCAATTTCCCGCCCGTCGGATGCCGGCCAGCGGCGCCACATTTTTCCATAAACTATTATTAAATCTCCCCATTCCACAACCCATGGATCATCCGCGGGCAATTCTTTTAATTTAGCGATAAAATCAATTTGCGCTAAATCGTTTTTCGGGTCATTTTTCAAACAATGCTTATGATACCTTTTCCACGCCCATTCATCCCAAAGATGAACATTTTTATCAACTAACGGCTTAATATTTGAACTTCCGGACAAAAACCAAATTAACTCCTCGGCAATTCCCCGAAAAAAAGTTTTTTTAGTTGTGAGTAAAGGAAAACCTTGCGACAAATCATAGCGGGTCTGCCGACCAAAAACCGAACGAATAAAAGGCGGCTCTTCTCCCTTTTTTTTATATTCATCCAAAATTTCCGGAGTAAAAAAAAGCTTTTTATCCGAGCCGTTATCTAGAATGTCTTGGGCTAGGTTTAGGTATTGATGTTCTGGGTGTTGCATATAATTCAGATTTTAGTTTATTAAATTTGCGTTTCTTCTCCATCAGTCGCCACTCTTCCACCTTGCCATTGGCCGCGGTATTGATTGCCTTCGCCAAGGACTTCGTGGAAAGTAATGTGGACGATACGGGCGCCGAATGATATTTTGATATTTGATTTTCCTAAATTAGATAGTCCGAAAGTCAGTTCGCCGGAATATCCCGGTTGGACTATTCCGTTAAATAACGCAAGACCGGATCTGAACAGCGTGGTACGCGGAAAAATTATCCCTGACATTGTAGTCGGCAGATTAACTTTTTCCATTGTTTTAATAAGATAATATTCTCCGGGCTTAAAAACATAAAAATTATCGCTTTCGTCTTTTTTTGAATCGTGCTTTGCCAATAATTCAATCTGAGGCGTTTCCCTGTTTTCAACGCCTAAAAAACCGGAGCCTTCTAAACTGTAAACCTCCGAAATCCTTAAATCAAATCCAGCTCCCTCTGGATTATTTTTTTCACGCTCGCATAGATTTTCCACTAAATTATTTTCTTTAACCAGTTGATGCAGTTTTTTAATTCCAATTATCATATTTTTTTAACATTTACATTTATTATTATTTTCTTGATTGTCTTGCGGCGTATTGAATTCATCTGGAAAATTACAGAATATTTTTCCTTCGTATTTGCGGATTAAAATATTGCGTTTTTGCGCTAATTCAGTTGACTCATCTTCTTCTTCAAATTGCTCTCCTCCTGTTTTAATCCGTTCATAGCCTTTGTGATAAACAATTTCAGCAATGCCTACATTGCTTAATGCTTTCATGCAGTCATAACATGGGAAAAGCACTGAGTATAGCGTAGCTCCGCGCAATCTTTTTGTGTCTTGGCAGTTGATAATTCCGTTAATTTCAGCATGCGCGCCGCGACAGCGCTTTAATTTTCCGGTTTTTGGATCTCCGTCAATTTTAGCGCATCCGACATCAATACAGTGATAATCGCCGGAAGTGGGTCCGTTATAACCCATGGAAATGATTCGTTTATTTTTATCCACAAATACAGCTCCTGTTTCATGGAATTTGCATGCCGTCCGCTTTGAAACCATTACAGATAAATTCATTAAAGTTTCATCCCAGCTTAATCTTAATGTTTTCGGATTTGTTAGTTTTTTCATAAAATAATAAGAATAAATATTTAATCGCTTTTTTATTTTAGCAAATAGCGCGCGCAAACGCAAATAAATAAAATAAAACCCTTTTTTTGTTATTCGTAGGAACAGGGCAATGCACTGTTCCTACGAATAACAAAAAAAGGGTTTTATTCTCTATATAATTTTATATAAATTCTACTTAGGCACGACAATTTTAATTCCGGGTCCCATGCTTGAGCTAATACTGATGTTTCTAATATAAACGCCTTTGGCTTTGGCCGGTTTGACTTTCTTAATGGTATCAATCAAAACAGTAAAGTTTTCAATTAATTTTTTATCATCAAATGAAACTTTGCCAATTATTACGTGAATATTGCCTGTATCATCGTTTTTAAAGCTTATTTTGCCCTTTTTTAGCTCTTCAACCGCTTTTGCCGGATTTGGAGTAACTGTTTCGTTTTTTGGCGATGGCATAAGTCCGCGGGTTCCCAAAATTTTAGCGATTTTTGCCAAATGTCTCATCATTGCCGGTTCGGCAACGGCAACTTGAAAATCGGTTTTTTCAGTTTTTTTGATTTCCGCAATCAAGTCTTCACTTCCGACAAAATCAGCGCCTGCGGCTTTTACTTCCTTTTCTTTTTCAGGACTGACAAAGGCGGCAACCTTAATTGTTTTTCCTGTTCCATGCGGCAAGCTGACAGCCGTTCTGATTTGCTGATCGCCTTTTTTAGCGTCAATTCCCAAACGGAAATGCGCCTCAACTGACGCGTCAAATTTGGTTTTTGAAAGTTTTTTGGTTAGTTCAATTCCTTCTTCCAGTAAATAAACTTTTTGATTATCAAATTCAATAGCGCCAGGTTTAACTTCTTTGTTTTTCTTATCCGCCGAAATTTTGGCGGAGGTAGATTTTTTTGTCATAAATTTTTTCGTGGTGAGGCGATTTGTTTAATTCTTAAATTGTAAAAATCTCCAACAAATTAATTATTTAATTTCAACACCCATTTGCCGCGCTGTGCCTGCGATAATTTTCATTGCTTGATTAACATCGTTAGTGTTAAGGTCGGGCATTTTAATTTCAGCGATTTCTTTTAGCTGAGCTTGCGTAATTGAACCGATTTTTTCAGATAAAGCTTTACCAGAACCTTTTTTGAATTTTCCTATTTTTTTGATTAATTCCGCTGCCGGAGTGGTTTTCATGATGAAGTCAAAAGTTCTGTCTTCATAAACGGTAATTTCAACCGGAACAATATCGCCCATGCGGTCTTTTGACGCATTATTGAATTTTGTGCAAAAATCCTGAATCTGCAAGCCGTGCTGTCCTAAAGCCGGTCCGACCGGAGGAGCAGGGTTAGCCTGCCCGGCTGGAATTTGCAGTTTTATAACTGTTAATATTTTTTTAGCCATATTATTATATTTTTTTAATTTGTAAAAAATCTAATTCTACCGGAGTTTCGCGGCCGAACATTGAAACCAAAACTTTAACCTTGCCTTTGGCCTCATCAATGTTGGTAACTTTTCCTTCCATATTTTTAAACGGTCCGTCTATAATTGTAACAGGTGAATTAACGGAAACATCAATTTTAAATTTCGGCTCTTCAACGCCCATTCTTTTTTGCAGCGCTTTAATCTCTTGTTCGCTGATTGGCGTCGGTATAGTGCCTGTGCCGATAAAGCCGGTAACATTCGGAGTGTTGCGGACAACATACCAGGATTCGTCTGTTACAATCATTTCAACCATAACATATCCTGGAAATATCCTTTCTTCAACCACTTTTCTTTTTCCGTTTTTGATTTTGATTTTTTTCTCAGTTGGAATTAAAATATTAAAAATCTTATCTTCCATATCCATGGAATCAATTCTTTGTTTTAAATTTTTTTCAACATTATCCTCATAGCCGGAATAGGTATGAAGCACATACCAGCGCCTGCCTTGGTTTGATATTTGTTTAGCCATATTTATAAAATTCAAATCTACAAATATATCCAAATACTACAAATTAATTTTGTAGCATTTGAATATTTTTTTGTAGTATTTGAATTATATTCGCATTGTTAAGTATATTTGCGTTATGTAATTATTTAAGAATCATTTCAAATCCAAAAGAAAATATATAATCCAGAGCTCCTAAAAAAGCGGCAACAGCCAAGGAAACGCCGATTACCAAATAAGTATAGTTTTGAGTTTCTTTTTTAGTCGGCCATGTTACTTTTTTCATTTCTTCAACCGAACCCTTTATATAATTTGCCAATTTTGACATAAATTTTAGCTAATATTAAGTTAATTTTTGTATTTAAAAACAGCCCTTTTCAAGGCAGTTGTTTATATATTATTAATAATACAGAAAAATAAAATAAATGTCAAGAAAAAAATTTGACAGATAAATAAAGAGTCAGGTCTAAAAATTTAAATAATATCTAAAAAAAATAAGTACGAATATGTTAATGAAATTTTTTGGAATATTAAGTTTCGCAGTTTGTCTAAGACGGACAAGCACACTGTTTTTAAATTTTTTCTAACTACTCACCCACCCCAATTATACAACAATCAAAAAAAGTAGTATAATTGAGATAATATGAGTAAGATAAAAACAAAAATAAAATTTATAAAATTTATAAAATTTTCAAAACTCAAATTGATAGAGTTAATTATTACTCAAATTGAACGGCTTGATATTCAACAAAAACAAATTGACATCCAGCAAGCATTAATTGAAAAACTTGAATCCAAATTGAAAGCGCTTAACAAAGACAGTTCAAACAGCTCCAAGCCTCCGTCATCAGATAATAATAACTCTAAAAAGAATCAATCTCTACGCAAAAAAAGCGGAAAAAAATCAGGCGGACAAAAAGGGCGTATAGGCGTTACAAGAAAACAAAACAATAAAATGTTCTTGCGGACATTGCAACAATGGCGTATTTCCCAACAATGTTAATTCTCAAATGCAATTTGGAATAAACATTAAAACAATACAACAGCTAAACTTGGACATCAGCTCTGCCATCCTCATCTAATCAGGGATTTGAATTATCTGATTGATAGCCATAAAAATATTTGGTGCTATAAAATGAAACAATTGCTTTTGGCTTCGCAAAGAGCCAGAGACCAAATATGGAAAAACAATTTTGACAGAAAAATACAAATCTTCAGAGCGAGTAATCAGAAACGCTAAAATCCACAAAAAAATATCAGGGGGATTTAGAAGCGTTGCAGGAGCTGAAAGGCATGCCGTTATTCTTTCTGTAATTGAAACTTGCAAGAAACGAGATTTAAACGTGCTTGATTCACTCCGTCAGATATTTTTAGGGACTTTTTCTTTGAAGGGTACCTGAGTAGTTACAAATAGTTCAACAGGGAATAAAGAAAATATTGGAAGCCATATATGAACCGCATTTCCTAAACAGCTCATACGGATTTAGACCAAACAGAAATTGCCACTAAGCATTAAAAGCAGTTCACAAAATGGTAATGACAAAACCGATAAACTGGATAATAGACGTAGATATTAAAGGATTTTTTGATAATGTTGACCACCATTGGATGATAGAATGCCTAGAACAAAGAATTAGCGACCCAAGGTTTAAAACATTGATAATTAAATTTCTAAAAGCAGGAGCGATAAGCGAGGGTAAATACAATAAAACGGAAAAAGGCACTCCGCAAGGAGGCATATTAAGCCCGCTATTGGCTAATATATATCTGCACTACGCATTAGACCTATGGTTTGAAAAGATTGAAAAGAAGAAAATAAAAGGTTATACTCAAATAATCAGATACGCAGATGATTTTATAATCGGAGCGCAAACAAAAGAAGAAGCCAAAAACAAAGTTTTAATTGGGATGAATTTAACAGATATACAAAATTATACCCCCTGCCAAAACCGTCTCTTGCGTTTAATATGTATGACATTTGGTAAATATATTGACGGAGAGCCGTGTGCGGGAAAACCGCCTGCACGGTTCAACTAGGGGTTTCAATTAATTATTAATTAGAAATCTACTATGACCTTATATATAGATACAAGTAAAAACAATTTAATATATTTGGCTTTAAAAAAAGACAACGAATTAATTTTGGAAAAGAAAATTACCGCGCAATATAGCCAAGCGGAAAAATTATTGCCGGGAATTGATAAGCTTTTAAAATCAGCAAATAGCGATATAACAAAAATTAAAAAAATTATAGTGGTCAATTCAGGCGAAGGTTTTACCGCCTTAAGAGTTGGCATAATTACGGCAAACGCGCTTAGTTTTGCTTTAAATATTTCGGTTTTTAGCAGTGATGACAAGCAGATAAAAAGCGATTATGATTTTAACATTATTAAGCCAAAATACAAAAAAGAGCCTAATATTACAGTTCCTAAAAATAATAATTGACAAACACTAATAAATATTATAACTTATATATGTGGCGTAAAGCCATTTTTTGTTTAAAAATTTAAAAACTAACTTCCAATTACTTATTATTTTCCTTGATAATTTATTTTTTATAAATTATTAAATAATAAGAAAATGGATCTAAAGGAAAAAATTATGTCAACAATTCCAACAATTGAACAGATGCTTAAAGCAGGAATGCATTTTGGGCATCGCACCAGCAAATGGCATCCTAAATGCGAGCCGTTTATTTTTGGCGCGCGCAACGGAGTGCATATTATTGATTTGGTAAAATCAAAAAAAATGCTGGAAGAAGCGCTTGATTTTATTAAAAAATTAGTGTCTGAAGGCAAAATAATTATGTTTGTCGGCACAAAAATTCAGGCAAAAAAAACGCTTGAAAAAATTGCCAAAGAATGCGAAATGCCCTACGCGCATGAAAAATGGATGGGCGGATGCTTAACTAATTTCTTGGTGATTAAAAAAGTTATTAAAAAATATAATGACTTGACCCGCGATAAGGCTGCCGGAAAATTGGAAAAATATACCAAAAAAGAAAGAGTTGATATTGATAAGGATTTGGCAAAATTAAAATTAAAAGTCGGCGGTCTTACTGATTTAAATCGTTTGCCGGACACGTTATTTATTTGGGATATTAACGAAGAAAAAACCGCTGTTACAGAAGCTAAAAAGAAGAATATTCCAATAATCGCGGTTTGCGATACCAATGCCAATCCGCAGAGTATAAACTATGTTATTCCGGCCAATGATGACGCCACTAAAACAATAAAATTGATTTTAAATACAGTAAAAGATGCCATTATTGAGGCCAAGAAAATAAAAAAATAATTATAACAAATATATGGAAAAAATTAAAAAATTACGAACACAAACCGGAGCCGGAATGGTTGATTGTAAAAAAGCATTGGACGAAGCTAATGGCGATATTGAAAAGGCAACTGAAATTCTGCGAAAAAAAGGCATTGCAAAAGCTGCCAAGCGCGGAGAAAGAGAAGCGGCCGAAGGGGTTATCAAGGCCGCTGTTAGCGATGACAAAAGAGAGGGTTATATTTTAGAGATAAACGCGGAAACTGATTTTGTCGTCCGCAATGAAAAATTTCAGGATTTTAGCGATAAAGTTTTACAAATCATTAAAGATAAAAAACCGTCCAATTTGGATGAGCTTTTCAGTTTGGAAATGGATGGAGCAACAGTTAAGGAAACACTTGATAATTTAAGCGGAACAATCGGAGAAAAAATTAATATCAGCCGTTTTGATATTTTAAGCGGCGCAACCGTTGCCAATTACAGCCATTCAAACGGCAGAATCGGCGTTTTATTGTCATTAGATAGCGCAAGTAAAAATGAATTGGCTTATGATTTGGCTATGCATACCGCCGCCGCTGATCCGCGCTATTTGAAACCTGAAGATGTTGGGATAGAAGAAATAAATAAAGAAAAAGAAATTTATCGTGAACAATTAAAAAAGGAAGGCAAGCCGGAGCAGATTATTGATAAGATTTTAGCTGGCAAAATAAATAAATTTTACGAAGAAGTTTGCTTGTTAAACCAGGAATATATTAAAGATGATAAAAAGAAAGTATTGGAAATTTTGGAAGGCGCGAACATAGAAAAATATATCCGTTATAGCTTGTAAAATATTGTTTTATGAAAATCGCTAAAATAAAATTTATTGACTGGGATAAAGAATATAATTTTTCTCTGAATAATTTGGAATTAAAAGAAGATGACAAGGTGGTTGTTAAAACCGAATTGGGCTTTGAGCTGGGCGGCATTGTCGGTTTTGATGATTTGGATGACAGCAAATATGTTTTGGAAGGCAAGGAACATGAGGCAGATAAAAACGGAGAGCAGACAGAAAAAAATATTATAAAACCTATATTAAGAAAGGCAACATTAAGCGATTTGGAAAAAATGGCGCCTTTTAGCGAGAAGAAAGAGGCTTTGGAGTTTTGTCGTAAAACCAAAGATCGTCATAATTTGCCCATGAAATTTGTTGACGTTCATTATTCCTTTGACGGTTCTCGCGTTACTTTTGCTTTTATTGCGGACGGTCGGGTTGATTTTCGCGAGTTAGTTAAAGATTTAACCAGGCATTTCGGAAAAACAATCCGCTTACAGCAAATTGGAATTCGGGATGAAGCGAAAATAACGGGCGATGTCGGCCATTGCGGACAAAGGCTTTGCTGCCAAGGCCATTTAAAAAATTTGGAATCAATAACATCGGAAATGGCGGAAATTCAGGGCTGCGCCCATCGCGGTTCAGACAGGATTTCCGGAGTATGCGGGCGGTTGATGTGCTGTTTGGCTTATGAACAGCGAGGGTATGAGGAATTGGCAAAAAATTTGCCGCCAATCGGCGCAAAAGTTAATGTTGACGGCAAGCGCGGAGTCGTAGTCGGGCATAACCCCTTAAAGCAAGCGGTTAAGGTTGCTTTTTCCAATGATAGTGAGAACAACGGCAGGGTTATTGTGGAAGTTGATTTGAATCGGCATAAAAAATAAAATAAAAAAATCGTAGGAACAGGGCACTGCCCTGTTCTGTCCGTGAAATTGCCTTATTTTTTTGTAATTACAGCATCGTTTTTGCCTGTTGTTGTATAATTTTTATTATAATGTTTATAATTTTTTCGTTTTTCACGCGCCGAACAGGGCGGTGCCCTGTTCCTACGGGTTTATACTGTTTAAAAAAATCATTTCGCCTCCACCGCCTAGGCATAGAATGCCCAGGCTACATTTTTTTTAATCCCGCTAAAAGCGGGATATTTTATTATTGATGTTTTTATATATAGCCCGATTTATCGGGTTTATAAAATTATCAAATTAGCCCTGGCATTCATGCCTGGGCGGCGGGTGGATGAATGGAGATGATTATTTTTTATTATCCGCGTAGGAACCCGCAAAATTTTTGTTTGCCGCGCATATCGTAGGAACGCGCCGCGGCGCGTTCGGTTCAACGGTTTGCGTGTTTTTTTAAATATATAATGCCGGTTTGTTTATTATTCGTAGGAACAGGGCATTGCCCTGTTCTATCCGTGGCATTACACTATCTTTGCCACATTATTTTTATCTGCGATTTTATGATTTTGTTATAATGTTTATAATTTTTTCGTTTTTCACGCGCCGAACAGGGCAGTGCCCTGTTCCTACGGGTTTATATTGTTTAAAAAAATCATTTCGCCTCTACCGCCTAGGCATGAATGCCTAGGCTACATTTTTTTAATCCAGCTAAAGCTTGGATATTTTTATTGACGTTTTTACACATAGCCCGATTTATCGGGCTTATAAAATTATCAGATTAGCCCTGGCATTCATGCCTGGGCGGCGGGTGGATGAGCGGGGCTGATTATTTTTTATTATTCGCGTAGAAACCGCAAAATTTTTGTTTGCCGCGCATATCGTAGGAACGCGCCGCGGCGCGTTCGTTTCAACGGTTTGCGTGTTTTTTTAAATATATAATGCCGGTTTGTTTATTATTCGTAGGAACAGGGCACTGCCCTGTTCTGTCCGTGAAATTGCCTTATTTTTTTTGGTAATTACCGCATCGTTTTTGCCTGCGGTTGTATAATTTTTGTTATAATATTTATAATTTTTTCGTTTTTCACGCGCCGAACAGGGCAGTGCCCTGTTCCTACGGGTTGGTGTTGTCTAAAAAAATAATTTCGCCTCCACCGCCTAGGCATAGAATGCCTAGGCTACATTTTTTAAATCCCGCTAAAAGCGGGATATTTTTTTATTGGTGTTTTTTTGTATATAGCCCGATTTATCGGGCTTATAAAATTATCAAATTAGCCCTGGCATTCATGCCTGGGCGGCGGCGGATAATTTTTGCGCGGTTTTTTCAAATTTGACTTTTGCCGTATTTTTTGCTAATTTATAATCAATAATAAAACAATTCAATTAACCTAACCCTTGGATTTTTTGTTTGAGGTATGGTTAAAATCCACATACATAAAGGCGGTTTTCTGATCGGTACTATGTGTGTGGTCTTTGCCCGAAAGGGCATTGGGTAATCCGAAAGGGTTGTCGCCGACGGGAGACCTTTTTTGTAAAAAATATAAAATAACAACTATGGCAAGATCGGAAGGAGGCCTAGGTTCAAAAGACGCACAGGCCATACATAAAACCGCGAATGCAACACAACAACTAGTTAGATTAAATAAAGAAACTGGCAAACAGACAAAATGGATGATTGCATTAACGATTATCATCGCGATTCTTACTTTAATAATGGCAATTCCAGTTGTTAGAGATGTATGGAATTACATGAGCCAAAAGTTCACTTAACACCGAATATATGACTACATAAAATTAAATAATTTTATTTTTTAAATTATATGGAATCAGAAAAACCAAATGCTCCAAACGAAAATACAATAAAAAAGTGCGAAAATATATTGGCTGAACTACTAAAAGCGCATAATTTTTTATCTATAAAAATTATTATTCGTGAAAGACCTCGCCGAACGCTAATTAAACTCAGACATTTCCCTTTGTGGATTAATGGTGTTACACTAACAACTAAAGATAATGAAAAAATTATTATACCCTGCTGGAATTCATTCACAAAAGATATAACTAATAAAACCAATGAATCCGAATTGTGGGAAGTGGCACATTCGATTCAAGAAGCCTTTTATCGTAAAAAGAATATTAATCAATGAAAGCAAAAAGATTCATCAAAATTGGAAATCATGGAATTATAGAAAATAATTAAAATATGAGCTCTAAAGAAAAAATATATAGTATTCTATATAGACTAAAAGAAGAAAATGAATTAAGTCCAACTAATGATTTTTTTGTTTATAAATTTACCACATCAAATTTTATAGGAACATGCCCTACAAAAGGAGAAGAAATAAATATTTTGCTTAAATTAAAAAAAGAAAAAATAATTAAAATAATTATCCCGGATGAATTGAAAGAAGGGATTATCCGAAACAAAAAATCTTTGTTGAGATCACTAAAAGGAATTCAGATTGAATTGCTTAGCGATTTTGATAAATATTATAGAAGATGTAAAAAAGATATTAGCCAAGGCAACAAAAGTCAAGAGCGGTGGAATTATGTTAATCCGTTTTGGTGCTTTTGGCAATTATTGATTCTAGCATGGAAACACAAAATTATTTCAGGAATTATTACTGTAGTGGTAGGCGGATTAATTGTTCATTATTTATGTTTTAAGTTGGGTATAATTTAAAATTACGTAAGATCTATGAAAAAATTATTTAAAAATTATTTTATTTTTACCTTATTATTATTTTTATTCTTTATAATAACTATCAACATAACACAAGCGGAAGAATGTACTTCCTGGACTTATACTGATTGGCCAGAATGTGAGTACGGAAAAACGCAAAGTCGATCCATTATATCTTCATTCCCAAGTGGTTGCGAAGGAGGATTGCCATTTTTATATAAAGGGTGCGATTATGGTAGCACATTTTGTCAGGCTGAAGATTGGTCTTGCTCGGAATGGTCAATCTGTTCTTCCATCGGTAGCCAATCAAGAACATGTGATAGAAACAATAACGATACAGAATGTCATAGTGATATACATAAACCAAAAATTACCCAATCTTGTTCTTATATCCCCTCTTGTACGCTAAATGATTGGTCCTGCAGTTCTTGGGGCGCGTGTTCTTCAAATAGCACAGAATCTCGAACTTGTAGCAAAGTTTCAAACTGCGAAAGCGGGACACCATCCCCAGCAACCACCCAATCCTGCACCTACACCCCATCTTGCACGCAAGACACATGGCAATGCGGAAACTGGAGTACTTGCTCCCCGCAAGGAATCCAGACAAGAAGCTGTAATAAAACTTATGACTGCTCATCCGCGGAAACCGCCTCGCCTGCGACATCCCAATACTGCCAAGCACCAAACCAGCCCCAACCTCAAACCCCGTCAGATGATTTAGAAATTATTAATCAATCCTCAATTATAAAAGCAACAGTTAAACTTTTATGCCCTGTTAGCCAAACAATGGCAAGCCAAGGTTCAGGAACAATTATTGATTCAGACGGAACAATATTAACAAACAAGCATGTTGTGGACGGCACGGCAGGATGCCTTGTTGGATTTATAGACAATTATAATGACGAGCCGTATTTTGCCGACAGGCACATAGCTGATATTTATAAAGTATCAAACGACGCTGATGTCGCTATCTTGAAATTAAGAAATCCTTATAGCAAAAATCTTACTGCGATAAACATTGCGGGAAGCAATAGTAATAATCTTAGCCTAGGAGACCAAATTACAACTTACGGCTATCCGGGAAAATTCGGCACAAAAATAACATATACCAGCGGAGATTTTAGCGGAGTTGACGGCAATTATTTAAAGACAACCGCTATTATTGAATACGGAAATTCAGGTGGCGGAGCGTATCTTAAAAACGGAACATTCATCGGAATACCGTCTGCTGTGATGAAAGGCGATTTGAATTCTATGGGCTATATATTATCCGTAAATAAAATTAATAGCTGGCTTAACGGTTCGCCAATGGCGTATAATAATGATGGCGATAATAATTACGCAAGAGTATCAATTTTAGAGGATATTGATTTAAACACGCTTGATTCTTTGGATTTATTTATTTTTAGTGAAGATGAAAATAATAACGATAACGCTGATAATTCCAACAATCAAAACAATTCAAACAGCCAAAATCTAATTCAAGAAGAAAAAGAAGCGATAACAAAAATAGACAGTGCTTTATCAAAAAGAACAAGCGGCAACATTTTATTGCAAGTGGAAAAGAACGGCGAAGGGTGGTATGTTTATCCTGACAATGAAAAAAAATATTATTTAGGGCGACCCGCGGATGCTTTTAATATCATGAAAAATTTAGGTTTAGGAATTAAGCACGGCGAACTTAACGGCTATCTTAATTCAAAATTCCCAATCGGATTATCAGGAAAAATAATGCTGGATGTTGAGCAAAACGGCGAAGCGTATTATGTTAATCCAAATGATTTAAAAGGCTATTATCTCAACAGGCCGGATGATGCGTTTAAAATTATGCGGGAACTCGGGCTTGGAATTACGAACAGCGATATAAGGAAAATTGATGTTGGGGAAATTGAATAAAATTTTGAATAAATTTTTTTGACAGATTTTTATCCTCATGATAAATTAAAATAGAAATTTATTAAAAATATGTTAGATAAAAAAATATGATGAATAAAAAAATAATGATTTTAATTTTATGTTTAGCCGTGATGGTGGTTGTTTCTGGGTGTTGGAGAAAAGAAAAAAAACAGCCGATTATTGTTAATAATGAACAAAAGATTGAAGAAATTGAACAAGAAAAGGCAGAAAAGATAGGAACTTCAACTGAGAAATCATCACCTACCGAAGCTATAAATAATAATATTAACAATTGGCAAATCTTTAAAGAGCAAAATGTTAATTTTACATTTGAATATCCTAAAAAATGGACATATTCAATAAAAAAATATGAATTTGGAACTAAACGCATAATTTTTAGTAGTGAAATTAGGGACAATGAAATAATTGTTGAAATGCCGATACCTGCTGTTGGTTTGGAGACTTGGGAGCCAATTGAAAAAAAGATATATCAAACTAATGATGCAAATACGGATTTATTATTAACCTATATGGAATCAAGATATGAGGACAAAAAATTATTATTTGATATATTAAAATGGCAAGAAGGAATAAAAGGAGATGAATTACAAAAGGGATTTAAAGAATGGGATGATGAATCGGTATGGCTGTATATTGTTAGATATGATGAAAAATATGATAAATATTACAGAAGTATTATTGAAAAAATAGCAAACTCAATAAAATTTATATTGCAATAAATTTAAAACAAATTAAAACTATTCTTACTGGAAATATAATAAAAAATTGTATTTCTAAAAGAGCAATTTTAGTTGTTCTAAAATACAAAAATAAATTAAAGGAGGGCAAAAAATGTTCATTGAAAATTAAATATAAAAGTGGAAAATCTGAAAAAAAATTGATAATTACCTTAAACAGAAAAAGGAGATTAAGTCATGAAAAAGAAAATTATTATTTTTACAGTTCTGTGGCTGATTGTATGTTTTAGTAATGCAAATGCTGTTCAACAGATGTTGCCATTTCCTGGCGGTGAAACGTGGATATGTACACAAGGATGGGATGGTACCACCTCTCATTTTGGAGAATGGAAATATTCTTGGGATTTTGCTACTCCTTCGGGAAATCCTATTTCTGCTTCTGCTGAAGGCACTATTGTATATGCAGGCTATAATTCCATATTAGGTAATACGGTTATTATTGATTATGGTAACAGTGAGTATGGGAAATATTGTCATTTATTAAATACGGATAATCATCCGCTAGAAGTTAGTGTTGGTGACATCGTTTCACAAGGTCAAATTATTGGTTATTGTGGAAATACTGGCTCAAGTAGTGAGGGTGCTCATATTCATTATAATGTACAAGACAGCAGTAGTCTCTGGGGTCAATCCATTATATCGTCATTTATCGATGTTGCGGAGAATAACGGTGTTCCGCTGGAATGGAAAAGTTACACTTCTTTTAACTACTACAATCCAATGACCAATTTCAAAATCGGACGTTATATTGATGGATATGTGTTAGAAAATATGAGCGATTACCGCCCATATTCTCGGCCATTTGTCACAACATATTGCTATAACGGCGATTCAGACATGCTTGGATACCCAATAAGCAATGTTTATTTGTTGGAAAATTGCGTTGGTTGTATCAACTCTTGGGCAGAGCATGTTTATGTTCAGGATTTTCAAGGCGGTGCCTGCGGATCGGCAACGTTGGTAATGAATATGCTTACCCACAATATTAGATTTGATTATTCCGGAGTTGCTTATCCGATTCATGGTCAAATGAGAAATTATTGGTATTGGAATTTTTCATCACTTGGCGCGCCGGTTTCCAATGAGCATAGCTACGATGGGTTTGGTTATTCCTCGGATCCTGGTTGTGATTATGTTGTTCAATGGTTTGAACCGAGTGAAAATAATTTTGTAGCAGTTGTGTACGATGTTAATAATGGCACTTTTCAGCAATATAACGAATCAAGTTCTGGAGCTCCACCATGTACCGTATTGGATCAAGCTATTTGGGACAACCTCGGCTGTCCGAATGGCGACTGCGGTGTTGGCGGCGGAGAAGATCCACTGCCCCCAAGCGACGACTACGCTTTTAACCGCTCCACAACCTGCAAAGATGCCCAGTCATATAGTCCGTATAATCCGATAGATGAAACGACATTATTCTATAATACGGATAATTATGTTTGCTCATGGATTCAATTGGATAATATTTACAAATCATTAAATATTAATTGGAAATGGTATAATCCTGATAACGTTCTTGTTGACGAATCCGGCTATACGACTGATGATCCGGCAAGCCATGGTTATGAATATTGGGATTGGTATAGAAGCTGGAGTTGGCTGAACATTGCTAACGCAAATAATTACGGTCAATGGCGCGTTGATATTTATGTTGACGGGCAAAAAATAACCACTGATTATTTTACCTTGGAATGCGACACCTTGCCTGATTTTCTCTATATCGCCTCGTATATTTGCGACTCTTGGCAGCACGGCTTAAATGATGAATATTGGAACTTGCAGCCGGTTAATATCAGAAGTGAGTTTACTTCCGGCGATACCGCTCAATTTTTAGTTAAATTGGAAGATGTTTATACTAATCATCGTTTCCGCATGCGCCTTTACCGCAACGACTCGCTTTTGCGCGAACAGACTGATGCTTGGTTGTATCCGGATACGAATCAAGGCTGGGGATATTCCAGTTTTGCTCCTTATCAAGAAAATTTAATGCCCGGCAGCTATGAAGCTGTTTTTTATTTGGATACAGGCAGTGATTTTTTTGTTTTGGATTCAAAACAATTCAGCGTAGGCGGTCCGGATTATACTTATGCCGGAGCAACAGTATGCGAAGGATGGGAGCACGGAGTCGGAGATGACTATTGGAACTTACAGCCGGTTAATCCAAGAACGGAATTTTACGCTGGTGAAACCGTTCAACTGCTTGCTCAGCTAAAAGATGTCTTTATTGACCATGAGTGGAAAATGGAACTTTGGAAATACGGTGTTTTTCAATGGCATTGGCCATCAGGCTGGATTGACGTAGATGATGTTAACGGTTGGGGATATTCCAATTTTCCGCCTTATGTTGAAAATGCTTCAGCCGGAGATTATGAATTTAAGCTTTATCTGGATACCGGAAACGGATTTTTCCTTATAGATACAAAGCCGTTTACCGTCGCGGCAAACAATGAAAACATCCCGTATTTTGAGGATTTTTCATATGATAATCACGGTTTTATTTTAGAAGACCATCTTTCCACCGCTTCTCTTTATATTAGTGAAAACGAAGGAATAAGCGGAAGCCGCTGTTTGGTGCTAAACAACACGCAAACTGTTTCATCATGGCAAGTCCAAGCCAAAAAGATTGGATTTAATATTTCTAATAATACCCATTACAACGGACAAATTTATTTAAAGTCCGATAACCCCGGAATAATATATATCGCTATTCAAAGAGAAATAGAACCATGGGATAATATGGGCTTATGGAAAGTCGTCAGTGTAACAACAAATTGGCAAGCGATTGATATAGGTTTTACCGCAGCAAGCGAACTTGGAATTAATCCTGACAATGTCAGGTTTGCTATTCAAGCCGGAGAATTAACCGGAAAACTTTATGTTGACGATATAAGCTTGAATTGATTATCGTTTATTATTAATTTTAATTTTACAAAAATTCTTACTCCGGCAAATTTGATTTTTTCAGATTTGCCGGATTTTTTTTATTTGATTTTTTTAAATTCAAAAATATAAACCTCTCCATTATCAATTTCCTGCCAGGAATCTGCCTCAAGTTTTGCTTCAGCTAAGATTTTATCAAAGGCCCACCAGTATTTGTTTAAAACAAAGTATCCTGTATTAACTCCGGCTAAATTCATAGCCAACCCAATCGTTTTTCTGCTTGGTTTTTCGTAAACCATATCTAAATAATATTGGTAAAGGCTTCCACCGGTTGGAATCGGATAATAAAAAATTTCTTCTTTATCTGTTTTATAATATTTTTTAAAGCCAAAACTGCAAAGGCTTGCAACGCTGGTTTGCTGGTTGGCTAAAACAATAAAATTTTTTGGCGCGTTATTTTCTATCCACTTTACCGCGTTTAAATCGCTTTTACTCACTGAGTAGCCGTGTGAATTAAAATAATGATCATAACGCGGGTAAGAAGAGTATAGCGAAACAGATATTAAAAAACAAAAAAAGATTAAAAGCGAATATTTAATAATCTTATTTTGAGCGAATATTTTTATTATTAATTGATAAAAAGCGATTATAATAAACGGCAGCAGAAAAAAGCAGGCTAAACTTAAAATTCTGTTGCTATAATTCGCTTGTTCATAATTAATAAGAAAAGCAAAGGGAAGTTTCGCGCTTAAAAAATAGGAAAAAAATAGCGCCAAAGATGAAAAAAAATATAGTGATAATATTTTGCATTTTTTTCTGCGTTTTATGGCGATAATTATTCCGCTGACAGCAAGAAGTATTAATATATATTTTATATTAAATATAAAAAAATACACTGTATTTAAAATAACATTTTCTTTGTCTGGAAGAGAAATATTTAAAAAGCTAAAAGAAAAAGTTTCAGAGTTTGATGAAATGCCAGAGGCGCTTTTTGTGTTTTTTTCAAAAAAGAAAAAAGCAACAGGAAGAGCCAGTGCCATACTTGAGTAAATTATAAAATATCCGATTTTTTTAATTTTTATTTTACCGTTATAAATTATAATCAGGCACGCGAAAAGCAAAGCAGGGATACCCGCCAGAGGATGGATAAAAAAAGCGGCCAAAGATAATAAAAAAATATTTATATAATCAAGAGTGTTTTTGCAATTAAGCGAGTAAATTAAAGTTGAAATTAAAAAAATATAAGCTAAATTTTGCGGAGTGGTAACAATTAAAAAAGAAAAAGGCAATATTAATAAAAAAAGGATTGTTATTTGAACAATTTTTTTGCTTTCCAGCCATTTTGTCAGAACCGCAAGCATGGCGGCCGGTAAGACTATCCCGCCGAAAAAAAGAACTAGAATTTTATCTAAATAAATAATTGGAATTAAGGTGATTTTATTCAGCAGCACCACTAAAGCGTATTGTCCTAAATAATAAAACGGCTTAGGGTTGACTTCGCCGGTTTTGGCGATTAATTCTTCGGTTGCCTGATGAATGAAAGGATCAAAGCCATAGCCGATTTTGTATATTATCAAAGCAATTGAAAAACTTAAAGCATAATGCAGGATTATTAAAAGATTTGCCAATGGTTTTTTTTGCGCGATTATAAATAATAAGCAAGCGGTAAGTAAAAAGTATAGAGCGTAAAAAAATGGGTGAATTGTCTGCCAGGGCGAAATAATAGCCTCAGATGTTCTTGCGGTAAATAATATATAAATAGATGCGGCAAATAAAAACAGATATATAACCGGAACAAAAAACGCGAAAAAAGGTTTTTTGTGTTTTTGTCTTTTCGCAATTTTCTCTGGCTTGATTATTGTTTGCTTGTTGAACTTTTTTGCAAATCGGAGTATAATTATAAATGATAAAGATGCTAATATTAAAATAATAATTACGCCAATATAATCTAATTTATACAGGCGATAGACAATTGCCCCCCAAGAAATTAAAAGGCTTGCGGCAATTAAAAAATATTTTAAATTTTTATCAAGTTTAATCGGCATTTTTTTAATTATTTTAATATTCTTAATTATATAATATTTTTCGTAACTTTACTAATAATATAAATGCTTGATAGAAATTTTGAAAAAGCTGACAAAATATTTTTTCATGATAAAATATTGGCGGCTACGATTTTGAAATTAATTCCAACGCGCGTTTTACCGAATCATATAACAATATTGCGTTTTATGGCTACGCCAATGGTAATATTTTTAATGATTTCCGAAAAATATTATATCGGCTTGTGGGCGTTTTTGCTAACCGCTTTTACTGACGCGATTGACGGATCTTTGGCAAGAACCAGAAATCAGATAACTGACTGGGGCAAGATATATGATCCGCTGGCTGATAAAATTTTAATCGGCAGCATGGTTTTTGTTATTGTTTTAAGATATATTGATTTTTGGACGGCAATAATCATTATCAGCATTGAAATAATTTTTATTATTGCCGCTTGCATAAGAAAGAGAAGCGGGCGGGAAGTACACGCGAATATTTGGGGCAAAATTAAAATGATGCTGCAAGTCGCTGGCGTGGCAATACTGCTTTTGGCGGTCGTGTTTGATTGGGCAAATCTTCTGCCACTAGCCTCAAAAACGCTTTATTTGGCAATCGCTTTCGCGATTGTGAGCTTGCTGACGCATGGGGCGTAGTTATTTTATTGTTTATGAATTTTGAATATAAAAAAACACAGATATGTATTTATCCGCGGTAGTTCCGATATATAATGAAGAGGGCGCGATTAAAAATCTTCATAAAAAAATTGTTAATGTTTTGGAAAAAATTAACAAGCCTTTTGAAATTATTTTTGTTAATGACGGTTCAGCTGACAGGACTTTGGAAATAATGAAAAAATTAAAGCCGTTGACAATAATAAATTTTAGAAAAAATTTTGGCCAAACAGCGGCAATGGACGCGGGTATTAAGCAAGCTAAAGGCAAATATATTATCATTATGGACGGCGACGGGCAGAATGATCCTGAAGATATTCCAAAGCTGATTGAAAAATTAAAATTAGACGGCATGGATGTTCTTTCCGGATGGAGGAAAAATAGAAAAGATCATTTTTTAAAAAAGTTTTCATCCAAATGCGCTGCCGTTTTAAGGCGTATATTAATTAATGACGGCATTCATGACAGCGGCTGTTCTTTAAAAATTTATAAGAGAGAATGCTTTAAACGCGTTGATCTATACGGCGAGATGCATCGTTTTATTCCGGCAATTTTAAAAATAAAGGGTTTTAAAATAGGAGAGGTTGAGATTAGTCATAATCCGCGAATTACAGGCAAGACAAAATATAATTGGAAAAGGGGAGTGAAAGGCATTCTTGATATATTTGCTGTCTGGTTTTGGAAAAAATATTCTAATCGTCCGCTTCATTTTTTTGGCGGATTAGGCATTCTTTTAATGCTTGTTTCCGTCATTTCCGGTGCGTGGGCGATTTACAAAAAGATTTTTTCAAACATTGATTTATCTGATACTTCTTTAACGATATTAAGCATGGGCGGTTTTTTTATGGGTATTTTATTTTTTATTTTCGGACTTTTAGCGGATATTCTTTCAAAAATTTATTATTCTTCAAGCAAGGACATGCCATATAATATAAAAGATATTATTAATAATGATTAAATAGAATTATAGAGGCGATTGTGTAAGTTAATTTATGGTCAAGGAGTTTGAATATTCCCGACTACTGTTAGTGCCCTTTGGGCATAATTTGTTAAATATGTCAACAGAATGCAACCATCAGAAGAAATAAAATCAAGATTGGATATTGTGGATGTGATTCGCGAGTACATTCAGCTTCAGGCTGCTGGTGTGAATTTTCGCGCTAAGTGTCCGTTTCATAGGGAAAAAACTCCTTCTTTTGTCGTTAGTCCGGAAAAGCAGATTTATCATTGCTTTGGCTGCGGGGAGGGCGGGGATTTGTTTTCTTTTGTAATGAAAATGGAAGGAATAGAATTTGTTGAAGCGTTGCGCCTGTTGGCGCCCAAGGCCGGAGTAGCTTTGAAAAAACAAAATCCCGAAGCCGCTTCAAAACGAAATAAAATTTTAGATATACTGGAGTTATCCCGCCGATATTATCATAAAATATTTTTGGAAGAAGCAAGCGCGCGCAATGCCAGAGAATATATTAAAAAGCGCGAGCTAAGCGCGGATACAATAGAAGAGTGGCAGATTGGCTATAGTCCGGATTCGTGGGATACGGTCGGTAAATTATTAAGAGCAAAAGGCTATAAAGAAAATGAAATATTTGTCGCAGGATTAATTGTTAAAAGTAATAAGAATAATAGATTTTATGATAGGTTTCGCAGCCGCATAATGTTTCCAATCAATGATATTAACGGCAATACTGTTGCTTTTTCCGCCCGAGTAAGTCCTGAAAAAGAAGCTACTGAGCAAATGGGAAAATATATAAACAGCCCTCAAACTCCTGTGTATGACAAAAGCAAGATATTATTCGGGCTGGATAAGGCAAAGCTGGAAATTAAAAAAGAAGATTTGGCAATAGTGGTTGAAGGGCAAATGGATGCGATTAGCGCGCATCAAGCAGGGTTTAAAAATGTAGTGGCTTCATCTGGGACAGCCTTGACTACCGAACAAATTCAACTTTTAAAACGTTTTTCAAATAATATCGCCCTGGCCTTTGATATGGACGCGGCAGGAGAAATGGCTACTGAACGCGGAATTCGCGAGGCAATGCGCCTTGAAATGAATATTAAAATTATTGAAGTGCCAAACGGGAAAGATCCTGATGACTGCATTCGCGAAAATCCGAATGATTGGGTATTGGCCGTAAAAAACGCGAAATCAATGATGGAATATTATTTTGCTAAAACTTTTGCAGGACTGGATATGTTAAAGCTTGACGATAAAAGAGGGGCGGCAAAAATATTATTGCCGATTATTGCCGGATTAAAAAATGTTGTTGAAAAAGACCATTGGTTAAAAGAGTTAAGCAATAGAATTGATGTTGGCGAACCGTTGCTAAGGGAGTCAATCACGACAGCTAAACCTCGTGTTGAGCGGACATACGGGCAGAAAAAAGAAGCAAAAATTAAAATACAAAAGCAAGCCAGGGAAGAAAAGATAAGCGAGTATTTTTTAGCCTTGCTTTTAAAATTTAATTCTTATTTGGGTTACGCGATTAATTATTTACAGGTTGAACAAATATTCGGACAAAATAATCAAGAATTTTACAAAAATTTAATAATATATTATAATAATAGTGTTAATATTAATCTGGATGACTACAAAGAATGGTTGAAAAATATTGACAATAATAACGGAACAAATACTAAAACAATAAACCAGTTAAAATTATTAAATAAACTGGTTATTTTAGTTGATGAAGAGTTTAGCGATATAGATGAGGTTGGCGCTAAAAGCGAAATTATAAGTTTAGCGCTAGCGTTAAAAAAACAATATTACTTGGAAAAAATGAAAGGAGTGGAAAAATTAATAATTGAAGCTGAAAAACAGGGAGATGAAAATAAGGTTAGAATTTTAATGGAAGATTTTAAATCTTTTTCAGAAGAAGTAAAAGAATTAAAAAATAGTATTTAACAGTCAAGGAATTTAAATATTCCTGACTACTGTTAGTGCCCTTTGGGCATAACTTGTAATTTTAAATAATGGCAGCTAAAAAAAAGACAATTAAAAAAATCATGAAAAAAGCCGTAAAGAAGCCTATTGCAAAAAAAGTTATAAAGAGAAAAAAGCTTGCTCCTAAAAAAATTGCGAAAAAAACTGTTGTTAAAAAAACCTCCGCGAATAAAAAAAGGGCTGTAAAAGCAGTTGCCAAGAAAAGGGAGATAGTAATTCCGACAGAAGAGCAGATAAAAAATTTGATTGAAAAAGGCAGGTCGCGTGATTTTGTGACTGAGACAGAATTGTTATATGTTTTTCCAGAAGTAGAAGAATATATTTTTGATTATGAAATATTTTTGGAAGTTTTGCAAAAAAACGGAATAAATATTATTGAAGATACTGGCAGGATTCTTGATTTTGATGAACAAAAAGATGAAAGGGAAGCAGCCGGAAAATTGCCTATTACCGGCAATATTACGGATTTGTCAAAGTTAAGCGCGGATTCCATTCAAATGTATTTAAAAGAGATTGGAAAAGTGCCTTTGCTTTCAGGGGCTGAAGAAGTTGAATTGGCAAAACGCAAGGAAAAAGGAGACAGGGAAGCGGAAAAGAAAATCATTGAAGCTAATTTGCGTTTAGTTGTTTCAATTGCCAAAAAATTTACCGGCGCCAAGGGCTTATCTCTTTTGGATTTAATTCAAGAAGGGAATATCGGCTTATTTCGGGCGGTTGAAAAATTTGAATACCGCAAAGGCTATAAATTTTCAACTTACGCGACTTGGTGGATACGGCAGGCGATTACACGCGCCCTTGCCGACCAGTCGCGCACTATCAGAATTCCCGTGCATATGGTGGAGACTATTAATAAATTTCAGCAAATACAAAGACAATTAATTCAGGATTTAGGGCGAGAACCATTGCCGGAAGAAATTTCCGCCGAGATGGGAGAGGAAATTGACAAAGTCCGCCACATCATTAAAATTTCCCAAGATACGATTTCTTTGGAAACGACAGTAGGGGATGATGAAGAAGATTCAACCTTGGAAGATTTTATAGAAGACGTAAAAAATGTTACTCCTGACAGAAGCGCGGCCTTGCAATTATTAAAAGATTATGTAAAAGAAGTTATAATTCAGCTTAGCCCGCGCGAGCAAAAAATTCTGGAAATGCGCTTCGGTTTGGAGGACGGTGTGGCGCATACGCTTGAAGAAGTAGGCAGGGAATTTGATGTTACGCGCGAGCGTATCCGCCAAATTGAAGCCAAAGCTTTGGAAAAAATTCAAAAACACGAAGGAATCCAAAAGCTAAGAGATTATTGATGTTATTTTTTAGCTAATTTTAGTAAGTTTATATTTATTGACGAAACTTAAAAAATAATTTATTATATTATTACTATCAAATTAACAGTTAACATATCAACTTTTAACATTTAATCTTTATTTGTTGATGGTTGATTTGTTGGCTGTTAATTGTTTTCTAAATAGTTAATTGTTATTAACATTCCCGGGTGGCGCAGCGGTAGCGCAGTTGACTGTTAATCAATTGGTCGTCGGTTCGAATCCGACCCCGGGAGCCACGAAAAATGGCTTCGCCATCTCGTGGCAGGTCACGAAAAATGCCCAAGGGCATCTCGTGGCACGCCACATCAAAAATTGGCATGTCACAACATTATAAGGTGAAAATTCAGAAAGCATTTTTACGTGAGCCACGTGGCGACGAAGTCGCTTTACGTGGCCCGTGAATTACATATGAGCTTGCCACAACACAAAAACACGTCTTTATTTGACGTGTTTTATATTATATTTGAATAGTTAATTATAATAAGGAGAAATATGTTTTACGTTTATTTACTAGAATGCCAGCAAGACAAATCTTGGTATATTGGTTATACTTCTGACTTAAAACGGAGGATAAACGATCATCAAAGAGGTTGTGGCTGTCGCACTACTTTTTTGAAAAAAAATTGGAAATTAATTTATTACGAAGCATATATAGAAAAGCGGGATGCGATTGGCAGAGAAAAATTCTTAAAAAGCGGATCTGGTAGGAAATATTTGAATAAGCAGTTAAGGAATTATTTATTAAAGTAGGTATAATTTTTATTTGAAATTTGCTAAATAGTTTTTTAGTTTTTGTTTTATTTGTTGTTTTCTCATATTTTTATTTTTTTAATGAATAATATCATTATATCATGATGGAATGGTGTTGGAAAAATTGTTTGATTTTTCTTTATATATAATGTATTATAATATTCAGATAAAGAAAATAAAAGTACAGAATATTATGTCAACAACAACTGATTTACAAGCGGTAACAACTGATATTTTTTTAAAAATATCAGATTTATATTCAAAAGTAGATTATTTAGAAAAAACAATATCTGAATATACAATATCTGAAAAATATTTTTCTCATATTTTATATACTCAGTTAACAATATTTTCTATAATGGTTGGAGCTTTAGTGGCTTTATATTTTTTCTTTTCTTGGAGAGTGAATAATGGAAAAATTAAAAAATTAGTTGATGAAATGAAAAATGAACTGAAAAAAGATATTCAGGAATTAACTAGCAAAGAGAAAATTTTAATTAATTCAGATATAGATAGATTTAAAGTAGAAATAAAAACTATTGTTGATACCAAAAATAAAGAAACGGAAACAAAACTAAATGAACTTACATTACAAAACAAATTAGATGTTACTATATTACGAGGAGAAATTTATAGAACACTCGGTGAATATTGGAATAGTCAAAAAAATTTTGAGACGTCTTTCCTTTGGTGGGTAAGGTCTTCCGAACAGTTTAATAGAGGAGGGGACGCAAAGATGGTAAGAATTGCGTTGGGTAGCGCAAAAGATGTTGTTAGTAAAGTTGACTACGGAGTTTCTTTGTCGCCAAGTATTATTGGTGAATATCAAAGGTTAATGACATTAATTAGTGATAATTTTTATAAAATTGAAAAAGATTTATTGGAAAGCGAGCTAAAAAATGCTTTAAACAGAAAATATGAACAAAATTAATATAGCAACAAACATATTTAAAAAATTAAAACAGAAAGAAAAGGACAGTATAAAAAATGATTTTAAAGAACATTTTGATATAGATATTAAAGAGTTGGTTTTTAAAGAAGAAGATAATATTGACTCTGCAAGACTGGTGTTAAAAGACATTGATCTAAAGACATTTATTAGTGAAATTATTTTGTGGGATAAATTTTTTGATATAATAAAATTGTTAAAAAATATTTCAGCTATTAGGTGTAAAAACAATGATTATCAATATTGGTTAATAGATACATCTAACAATTCAGCTATAAATATTGCTTTTGCAGTAAACGAAAAAATCACTATCGATTTATTAGCAAGTAGTTTAAAAACATTTTTAAATGGAGAAATATTTGAAAAGAAAGTTGAAGAAAAAAAAGATAAAATAATTTTAGTAGGTTGGGACACTGAGAATTTAAGGTGGATGTCTGATATAATTTAATCTAGGTTACATTTATTGACAAATTGCTCTTGAAATAATACTATTTTAATGTTATTCTAAAAATAATTTGACAGACATTTTGCTCAACTGTAAAAATATTTTCCAGATTTAGTATAAATTTAATAATTATTTAAATAAAATTATATGGAAAAAAACATTAAATTTGAAAAAGCGCTTAATAAAGAGAGAAGCGAAGAACTTAATCGGGTAATCATGATTCACAATGAATATATTGGAGAATTTGCTATGGCAGATAATAAAGAGATGCAAAGATTGCAGGAATTATTTACTAACGAGGTAGCAAAATTAAGTCCAGAAGATAGAAAAGCTCTTGATGATTTTTTCGATAACCTTCCTGAGTCCGAAAGACCCCAAAATATTGCCCTTGATTATTAAATTGAATTTTATATTTGAATACGAACTTGTTGCAATTGCAACAATTAGTATGGTATGGCGGTAGAATTATTTATTAATTCAATAAATGATGATTTGTTGACTGACAATATTTTTTAAGTATTGTAAATTAGAGGCAGAAAATTTTAAATTATCCAACACTTCCACCCAGTCCATAGTTCTAAAGTCGTCAACCAAACCGAGCAAATAAAAATGTACGTACAATGTATACGTACATTTTTATTTTGAACAAAAATCAATTTTAGCCAGCGTATCAAAAATATCTACAAGGTCATTTCCTGTTTTGCTTGCTTCTTCAAAATTCAAATCAAGCCCATATTCGGCTTTTACAATGTCTCTGAATTCTTGTATTAATTCTTTGCTGACCATATGTAAAAATAATTTTTTTTATATTAAGTTATTTAATCCAGACGCAACGATTAAAATTACTCCGCCTATAAGGCGGTAGCGCTCCGCGCCTCTCTCTATCAAACGCTTCGCCCTAATATTTACACTCGTGCTTCCTAACCGCTAGAGCCGCGTCCACGCTCCGCTATTCGCTCCGCGCGGCCGCGTCTCCAGCTACATTCTTTTTATCTTTAAAATAAGCGCGGATTAAACCAATAATGATGTCGTTTCGTTCCGCTCGTGAATTTTCCGCGAGATCCTCCGCTCCGCTCCGGAACTCACGGAAAATCCCCAAGCTCCACTCCACTTCAATTATTAAAGAACTTACAAAGCGGATGTCATTCCGCTGCGGCGCGAGCCGGACTGGCGACCAGGGCAATTATAACTTAAAAAGGTATGCCCTCGTCGCCAGTCCGTCTCCCGCCTCCGCTCCATTCTCATATTTTAAATATCTGGAATTCACGAACGATGCGGCGAAAGGGAAAAAGTCCGCTCCGATAAAAAAAGC
>JAGLIO010000060.1 GCA_023142915.1 Candidatus Parcubacteria bacterium
GGAATCAGAAAAGAAACAGCCGAATTCAACAAGCTTAATTTTGGCGAACCGATTTTAATTTCCGCCGCCAACGGTTCTGGAACCGGAGATCTTTTAGACGCGATAGTTGATAGGCTGCCAAAAAATAAATCCAAAAAACAAAGTGAAGAAGCAATTGCCAAGGAAAAAGACGCAATTAAAGTATCAATTATCGGCAAGCCCAATGTCGGCAAATCCAGCTTGTTGAACGCGCTTATAGGAGAAAATCGCATGATTGTAAGCTCAAAGGCGCACACAACCAGAGAATCAAAAGACGCGTTAATCAAGCATAATGACGCTTTAATAAAAATAATTGATACTGCCGGAATCAGTAAAAGCGGACAAAAAAATACTAAAAGAATAAAAGTAAATAAAATTTTGGAAAAATCCGGCATTGCCCAGTCTTTGCGCTCCATAAGCCGATCCGATATAAGTCTGCTGGTTGTAGATATAGATGCCGGCATTACCCATCAGGAAACAAAACTTTTTGAAGAAATAAGCAAGCGCAAAAACGGACTTATTCTTGTTGCCAATAAATGGGACTTGGTTGATGAAAGGGATACAAAAAAATACACTAACGCGATTTACGCCGATCTGCCATTTGCCACATGGGTTCCGATTGCTTTTTGCTCCGCCAAAAATAAAACAAAAACAAAAAAGATCCCTGATTTAATTTTGGAAATTAATAAAAATTATCATACGGAAATTTCAGAAAACGCTTTAAGCAAATTTTTAAATAAAATCGTTAAAAAACATTCCCCGAAAAAAGCCAAAGGAACAAAACATCCTTACATATATACTCTGAAACAAATCCGCTCAGCTCCGCCTAAATTTAAAATAAAAATCGGAGCCAAAGATACTATCCATTTTTCTTACATACGCTTCATAGAAAACCGCTTGCGGGAAAAATTCGGATTTGCAGGCGTGCCGATTACGATTATTATTGAAAAAAACAGATTGATACACGGAAAGCACGAAGAAGGCAATATAAAACGAAACAAATAAAAAAAATTTATGAAAATTATAGTCGGCTTGGGCAATCCTGGCGAAAAATATAATAATACGCGGCATAACGCGGGCTTTACTCTGTTGGATTTTTTTGCCGAAAAGAAAAATTTAGCATGGAAGTTTGATAAAAAATTTAATATCAATTTTATCAAGCATAATGATACTTTTTTTATTAAGCCGCTCACATTTATGAATAATTCGGGGCAAGCAGTTGCCTTGTTTATGAATTATTATAAATTGCTTCCCAAAAAAATCGGTCTTATAAGACAAAAAAATTCCGATCTCTCGCAAATTCTGACTGTTGTCCATGATGATTTGGATATTGAGCTTGGAAAATATAAAATTTCAATAAATTCTCGAGCTGCCGGACACAATGGCGTGCAGTCAATTATTGATTATTTAAAAACAAAAAACTTTAGGCGCATTCGCATTGGCATAAAAAATAACAAACCGGAGCAGATGCCGGTTGAGAAATATGTATTGCAGAAATTTAGCGAGGAGGAGATGGGGGTTGTTGATGGTTTGATTGGTGGGATTACAAAATTAATAAGCCCTTGACTTTTATAACATAAATGTTATTATATGGATAACAAGAAACTAAAACTATATTTTTATTAGAACACAAATAATAAATCGCGTATTCGTGAATTTTATAGCTCGCTTAATATAAAAATACAAAGTAAAATATTGGCTTATATAAATTTACTAATAAATAAAAACGGTCAATTGGGCTTGCCTTACACAAAATATATAGATGATAAAATATGGGAATTACGCGTGGATTTTGATAAGAATTATTACAGAATATTTTATTTTATTTTTGATGGAAAAAAAATTATTCTATTGCACGGATTCAGTAAAAAAACAAACAAAACTCCGCGAAATGAACTTAACAAAGCCAGAAATCGCCATCAAGATTATTTAATCAATTTTAATGATAAACTATATGAATTCTAAAAAAATTAAATTATTAAGTTTTGATGATCTGTTAAAACAAGAATTAAAAAATCCTGAATTTAAAAAAGGATTTGAACTGGAAACAAAAAAACTTGAAATGTCTTTGGCTATAATTAATCTGCGGAAAAAGAAAAAAATAAGCCAGGCAAAATTGGCTGAAAAAATCGGAATGAAGCAAAGCGCTGTCGGTCGGATTGAAGCCGGCAAGCAAAACCTTACAATTGAAACCTTGCAAAAAATCGCTTTTGCTCTTAATAAGGAGTTGGTTGTGGGGTTTCGGTGAAAAATTGTTTGTATTATTTTATAAAATAAAAAGACCCTTGGCAATATTACACACAAGGGTCTTGTTGTTTTTTGGGTTTGATCCGCCTGAGTGGATTCGAACCACTGACTTGCTAATCTATACAATTAGCCACTCTACCTGTCTGAGCTACAGGCGGACACAATTTTTAAAGACCAAACATACCTTCCAAATTATTGCCTAGGAGCAGGGGCACGAGGCCCCATGCGAAGACTCCGGTCAAACCAGGAGGGCGGTTTGGCTTTTGTCACTCCTAGACAAAAATTTGGAAACTATTTTAATGTCGTATTAATTTATTTTTTATGCTATTATTAAAATACTAACCCGCAAATTACTGATTGCCGCTAAAGAAAAATTAATAAATAATACGCAAGGAGGAGCATATTTTTTTATTAAAATTCTCGCGGCAAGCAGTAATTTGTTTATTAATTATTTTTAATATTTTCAAGTACGATATTAGACATTAGCATAAATATTAAAATAAGTCAATACTTATTTTAATATAAAATTCATATTTATTTTATATAAAATTCACATTTATGTTTTCTTCTAAAATTAGCCTTTTTTATATTATATGTTCACAAATGACGACAAATTTTTAATCGCGCTTAACCACTTTCCTAAATTCGGTCCGATAAGAATGAAAAAAATTTCTAAATATTTTTCTTCTTTTGAACATGCCTTTAACGCTAATTTAGATGAACTTAAAGCATCCGGAATTAAAGAAAATATTGCCAGTGAATTTATTACCGCTCGTTCGCATATTGACATTGGCAAATTAATGGAAAGAATACAAAAAGAAGATATTAAAATCTGCAAAATAACCGACGATAATTACCCGCGATTACTAAAAGAAATATACGACCCGCCGTATTTTTTTTATTACAAGGGATCAATTGATAATATAAATAATTCGTGTCTAGGCGTGGTTGGAGCGCGCAAATACACGAATTACGGTGAACGGGCAATTGAAAAAATTGTTTATAATTTAGCTAAAAATAATTTGAATATCATAAGCGGCCTGGCTCTGGGAATTGACGCTTTGGCGCATAACGCCTGCCTTAACGTTAAAGGAAAAACAATAGCCGTTCTCGGTACCGGTATAGACAAACAGAGTTTTTATCCTTTTGCAAACCGCTATTTGGCTGAAAAAATAATTTCATCTGGAGGCGCGATTATTTCCGAATTTCCTTTAGGCACCGAGCCTCTAAGATATAATTTCCCGCAAAGAAACCGCATAATATCCGGCCTGTCTCTGGGTACTTTGGTGATTGAAGCCGCTGAAAAATCAGGAGCGTTAATAACCGCCCGCTGCGCCTGCGAACAGAATAGAGAAGTTTTTGCGGTTCCCGGCAGTATCTTTTCCGACATGTCAATCGGTCCAAACGAATTAATAAAACAAGGAGCAAAACCGATTACAAAAGCCGATGATATTTTAGAAACCCTTGATTTAAAAAATGTCAACAATTATATAAATAATCAAAAAATAATTGCTGACAGCGAAGA
>JAGLIO010000061.1 GCA_023142915.1 Candidatus Parcubacteria bacterium
TAATCTTTGCCTCGTTTTTTTATTTATTATTTTGTGTTATAATAATAATATGCAAATATTAAAAAATATAATTTTAATATTACTATTTACAATAGTAATAATTATACCTATTTCCATAAATGCAGCAGATGATGTTACAGATATGGTAGAACTCGAAAATCCGCTTGGGGATGATATCGGTTCCCCAAACCAACTAATCGGCCAAATAATAAACGGGGTTTTAGGCATAGTCGGGTCTTTGGCGCTGGTTATGTTTATTTACGGCGGATTTGTATGGATGCTTGCCGCAGGATCAAATGAAAAAGTGCAGAAAGGCAAAGACATTTTAGTTTGGGCAACGCTCGGGCTGGTGGTGATATTTTCGGCTTATGCCGTTGTTAAGTTTGTTATTGAAGGGATTGCGGGGAAGACGTAAATTTTAAAAATAGAGGATGTTTTAGTTGAGCGGATTTTGTGAATTTAGTAATGATATATTTAATATTATTTTTTTATAAAAAAATTAGCTGATCATATTTAAATGGTTAGCTATTTTGTTTATGGGGGTTTGTTAATTTGAACACAGTCTTAATATATGTTCTTAAAATGGTAAAAAGTGCGAAGTTTACGCGCATTTTATCCTCACATTTATTTGACTTTTATTGATATTTAGTATAATATATTTAGTATTAAAAATAATATTTATTAATCATAATTTTTATTGTATAAATAAAAAAATTGTTTAATTTTTAAATTTAAAAATGAATAATGAACAAAAAAATTTAGATGTTTTACGGCATTCATTGTCGCATGTTATGGCAATGGCGGTAAAGGAGTTAAGACCTAACGTAAAATTAGCAATCGGTCCGGCAGTTGATAACGGTTTTTATTATGATTTTGATTTTGGCGATGATAAAATAGGCGAAGATGATTTAAAAAAGATTGAGAAAAAAATGAAGTATCTAATCAAACAGAATTTAAAGTTTGAAAAAAGCGAGTTAGATATAAATAAAGCAATCGCGAAAGAAAAAGAAAATAAGCAAAATTATAAAATTGAGTTGCTGGAAGATTTAAAAAAAGACGGGCAAAAAATAGTTAGTTATTACAAGAGCGGAGATTTTGAAGAACTTTGCGTTGGATCGCATATTGAATCTACCAAGGAAATAACAAAAGGCAGTTTCGCAATTAGCAAATTAGCAGGAGCGTATTGGCGCGGCAGTGAGAAAAATAAAATGCTTACTCGTATTTATGGATTGGCTTTTGAGTCAAAAGAAAAATTGGAGGAATACAAAAAGAATATGAAAGAGGCTGAAAAGCGAGATCATAGAAAATTGGGCAAGGAATTAGATTTGTTTTGTTTTTCAGAATTAGTCGGTCCGGGACTCCCTCTTTTTACTCCCAAGGGTGCAATAATAAAAGATGAATTACAGAAAAGAGTGGAGAAAATTTGCAGAGATTACGGATTTGGAAAAGTGTCAACACCTCATTTAACAAAAATAGATTTATATGAAATTTCTGGACATAAAACAAAATTTGGCGATGAGCTTTTTCATGTAAAATCGCATTATAAAGATAACTATGTTTTAAAACCTGTTCAATGTCCGCATCATATACAAATATATTTATCCAGGCCTCGTTCGTATAGGGAACTGCCAATTAGATATATGGAATCTGAAAAACAATACAGAGACGAAAAACCTGGTGAATTATGCGGTTTACAAAGAGTAATACCAATAACAGTTGAAGATGGCCATATTTTTTGTACCCCAGGACAGATAAAAGAAGAAATTAAAAATATAGTAAATATTATTAAAGATTTTTATAATTCACTTGGAATGTGGGATAATCACTGGGTGTCTCTTTCTGTTCGCGATTATGCTCATCCGGAAAAATATATCGGAGATATGAAAGATTGGGATGAGTGTGAAAAAATATTACAAGAAATTTCAGATGAGATGGAGTTAGACGCAAAGAAATGCGAAGGAGAAGCCGCATTGTATGGACCAAAATTAGATTTTATGTTTAAAGACGCGACAGGAAGAGAAGTGCAAATACCAACAATACAATTGGATTTTGCAACGCCTAAAAAGTTTAATATGACTTATATTGATGAAAAAGGAAAAGAAAAAACTCCCGTAATGATTCATAGGGCTATTCTAGGCTCTTATGAAAGATTTTTAATGCTTTTAATTGAACATTTTGCAGGAGCTTTTCCTGTTTGGCTGTCGCCCGTGCAAGTAAAAATAATTTCGGTTGGAGAAAATCACGTTAATTTTTGTAAAAAGTTAGCTCAAGAATTTAAAAATGAAGATGTAAGAGTTGAAATAAATGATAATAATGAAACCGTTGGAAATAAAATCAGAAAAGCAACTCAAGAAAAAATTCCGTATATTTTAGTGACAGGAGATAAAGAAATAAATTCAAATAAATTAACTTTGCGTGATAGAGGAAAAAAGGAAACAAGAGAAATAGGGAAGAATGAATTTTTAAAAGAAATAAAAAGTTAAAATTATTAAAAAAATCAAGATATAGGTCGTTTAATTATTAATATAATATATTTGAACATTACATAAATATTCAAATATACTACAAAAAGTATGAAGTTTATTTTCAAACGTGTTAATTTGGATGCTTTATATGAAATTAAAGCAACTTGTAGCGATTGTCATTTTTAATGATATAAGCGGGGCAATAGCCTCGCTTATTTTGTAACTAATAAATTTATATATTTTATGTTTTTTTATTGTTTAAATAAGAATGTTATCTTAAGAAAAGAAAATGGAGGAGTAGTGCTAATGTATAAAAATAAAAATGATAACATTTTGTTTTTTTATGCTCCAAATAATTTTAAACTTTTCTCAAAATTAAAAAATAATAATACATATATTGGTATCAATTTGTTAAAATATAACAGTAAGACGGATGAACTATTTTTCTTTTTATCTTATATGATAAAAAGAAAAATTTTTATATCTAAAGAAAAAATAGAATCAAATAGTAAAATTATAAAATTAAAAGTTGCTCCTAAATTAATTTCTCTATTTATTACCCCCACTATTCATTTTAGAAGATTTTATGAGAATAAAAAATAAATATTTAAAATTAAAAGCTCCGCTAAAAGTAACATTTAATGTTACAAATAAATGTAATTTTAAATGTATACATTGTTATAATAGCAGTGGTGAAAATATTGATATTAATAAAGATGAATTAAACTCAGAAGAAATAAAAAAGGCGCTAGAAGAATTAAAAAAAATGGAAGTATATTTAATTTCAATAAATGGAGGAGAGCCATTTCTTAGAAAAGATATTTTAGAAATTTTATCAATAGCTAAAAAATTAGGATTTATTATAAATTTGAATACCAACGGTTCGTTAATTACAAAAAAAATAGCACGGCAAATTGTAAAGATAGGTATTAAAAATATAGATATTTCATTTCAAGCAAACAGTAGTAAAAATTTTAAAATTTTTACAAAATGTAATAAATATAGTAAAGTAATTGCGGGGATAAAAAATTTAATAAATGTTGGAATTATTCCCAGTCTAGCGTTTACAATTACAACGAAAAATGCAAAATGGTTGCCTTTGACAATTAAAGAAGCTGGATTATTGGGAATTAATACTATTCATACCATTGTACTAATAGAGAGAGGGAGAGCCATTAAAGGTAAATTAGCAGTAAACATGTCAGAGTTAAAAAATATATATAGTCAAGCGATAGAAAGTGGAAAAAAATATAATATAAATTTATTTTTAGATTGCCCTTTTAATTTACATGAAAAATTAATTTCAAGTAATTTTAAAAATATTGAAATGGACAAAGGATGTTTTGGGGGAAGATATCTTATGTGTATACAATCAAATGGCAATGTTACTCCATGTGCCTTATTTCCAGAATATGTTGTAGGAAATATAAGAGAAAATAGAATAATTGATATTTGGAATTCTCCAAAAATGCCCGTATTAAGTATGAAAAAATATAAATTGCCTAATTTTTGTAATAATTGCAAAAATTTATATTCTTGCTATGGCGGATGTCCTACTTCAAATTTTCTATTTAATAAATTTTTGCCTGACAATTTTTGCCCTTATTTTAATAATTAAACGTAATATCATGAAAAAAATAAAATTTAATGACAAATTATTTAATATAATACCATCACCAAAAGAAAAAAATGTATTATTTATTTTTCATAAAAAAAACGGTACAATTTTTCAAGTTGAAGATGCCACAAAGGAATTAGTTCTAGATTTATCTTCTGAAAAAATTGAAGAAAATATTATACTCAACAAGTATGCAAGTAAATACGATATGAAATCAATTGATAAAAAAAATTTTAAAAAAATTATTAGTGAAATGAAAAATAATAAAGTAATCATATGAGTTTGTCTAATTATCAAAAGAAATTATATGGGAAATAAAAAAGTAAAAAATTTTTATATTCAATGGCATATTACTGATAGATGTAATTTAAAATGTAAACATTGTTATGTTAAAAATGAAAAAAATGATTTAAAATTTAGTGAGTTAAAACAAGGTATAAAAAATATCTTAACTCCTGTTTCAAATTGGGTTGACGAAATTGAAATTTGCATTTCTGGAGGTGAACCATTTTTGTCACCACATTTATATAAAATAATTCAGTATCTAAAAAAATGGAAAAAAATCAAAAAAATAATGTTTACTTCTAATGGAACGATTATTAACTTAGCGCTATTGAAAAAAATAAAAAAAGATATCTATGATATTCAAATAAGTTTAGAAGGCGGAGAAAAATTAAATGATTATATCAGGGGAAATGGAGTTTATGAATTAATACAAAAAAATATCCCAGTTTTTAAAGCTTTAAATTGGAAAGTTGGAATAAATATGACAATACATAAGTTAAATTACGAAGAAATACCTAGCGTTGTAGATTTTTGTTTAAAAAATAAAGTAGATATATTTTCTATTACTCGTTTTGTCCCTTGTACTCAGGATGATAGTACAAATAAATTATTATTATCTAAAAAGAAAATAGAGGAAATATATTGTTCAACATTTAAATTGTCGCAAAAATATAAAAAATTAATTTTTAGTTTTAACAGAACACTTTGGAATATTGTTAATAGTAATATTGGAAGATCATGTTCTGCTGGCATAAATGGTATTGCTATATTATCAGACGGAACAATCTTGCCTTGCAGAAGGCTGGAAATACCTTTAGGTAATTTTTTAAATAATGATTTTGTAGATATATGGTTAAATTCAAAAATTATTCAAGATTTACGAAATCGTAAAAATATAAAAGAATGTAGTTCTTGTGAAAAATTAGAAAATTGTGCTGGTTGCAGGGCTATTGCCTATGCAGTTAATAAAGATTATCTTTCTCAAGATCCGCAATGTTTCAAAATATGAGCGTATATCCAAAACATATAATCAATGGTGATAATATTGTTATCCATACAAAAGTAAGTAATTATTCCGCAATGTGTTTGCCTGTTAAAGTTAATTTATATGTTGAGCATAATAAAAATAAATATAAAAAATGGATACTTAAAGATAAATTATTTTTAGTTCCACCGAAAGAAAATAACCAAGAAGGAATAATGGAAAGATATTATATGTTTAAAACTAATAAAAAATCTTTATTAGGAAAATATTATTGTATTTTAAGTATAAAATATTTAAAAAAAGAAAGTTTTTCATTAACAAGAAAAAATGCGTATTTTTATATAGAAAAAGTCAACATTGAAAAAAAAGAAAATTTTTTATTAATTTACAATAAATCTGACTGCAGTGTGCCAATAAATATATTTTACATTAATAAAAATTATTTGAAAAAAATAAAATCATTAGAAGTAATTAGAATGCCAAAGAAAAACTTTTTATATTTAAAATATGCAAATAATGATATTTTATTATAGAAATTTTTCATAAAACGTAATTTAATAATCTAATAGTGATGGATGGCATTCATATATCCCCCAACCAACTAATCGGCCAAATAATAAACGGGGTACTTGGCATAGTCGGATCTTTGGCGCTGGTTATGTTTATTTATGGCGGATTTGTATGGATGCTTGCCGCCGGCTCTAATGAAAAAGTGCAAAAAGGCAAAGATATTTTAGTTTGGGCAACGCTCGGGCTTGTGGTGATATTTTCCGCTTATGCTGTTGTTAAGTTTGTTATTGAAGGGATTGCGGGGAAGTGAGTATAATTATGCGGTTAAAGGTAGAAACATTGACAAAAGAAAATATTTGCCGTAAGGTCAACAGAACTTGATCTTTGAAAAATGATATTTTCTATAAATAAACACATAAAATAAAAATGATAAAATCAGATTATAATTCTAACATAATTTTAAGGAGGAAAAATATATGAAATCAGAAAAAGAAAAAATTATTGATCAAATTTTAGAAAGAGGAATAATACAAGAAGTTATTCCGAGTGTGAAAGAATTTAAAAAAAGGCTTTTATCTGAAAAATTGCGTATTTATATTGGCGCGGATCCGACTTCTATAGCACTGCATTTAAGCCATGCAAAAAATTACATGTTATTGGAAGAGTTTCGCAAACTGGGGCATGAGGTTATTGTTCTTTTTGGCGATTTTACGGCTAGAATCGGCGATCCGACAGATCGTGAAAATACCAGAAAACAGCTTTCCGAAAAAGAAATTAGAGCGAATGTTAATGATTGGCTTAGACAAATAAAACCCTTGATGGATTTTGAAGCCAAAAAAAATCCTCCTCGCGTAATGTATAACAATGATTGGTTGTCCAAGCTTTCCATGAAAGACGTGATAGACTTGGCTTCAAATACAACCGTTCAAAGAATGCTGGAGCGCGATATGTTTGAAAAAAGAATTAAGGAAAAAAAGCCGATTTTTCTTCATGAATTTATGTATCCTTTAATGCAGGGATATGACAGCGTGGCTATGGATGTGGATGTGGAGTTATGCGGAACTGATCAGATATTTAATGCTTTAGTCGGCAGAACTTTATCAAAAAGATATAATAAGAAAGACAAATTGGTTGTCGCTGTCAATTTAATGGAAAATCCGAAAACCAAAGAATTGATGTCTAAAAGCAGAGGAACTGGAGTATTTTTGAATTCTACTCCATTTGATATGTACGGATCTATTATGTCCCAACCGGATGAAATGATAAAAATATTTTTAATCAATAACACGCGAATTTCGCTTGACAGAGTAGAAGAAATAATTAAAATGGATAATCTTCGTGATGCCAAAATGATCACGGCGAAGGAGATTGTCAAAATTTTTCATGGAAAAGAAAAAGCCGATGAAGCGCAGAAACGTTTTATTAAATTAGTTCAAAAAAAAGAAGTTGCGGATAATGTTCCGGAAATTAAATTAGGTAAATTATCAAGTTCTCTTATTGATATATTGAGAGAATGCCTTGAGGATGACATTAGTAATTCTCAAATCAGGCGTCTTATTAAGCAAAATTCTATAAGAATTGATGGAGAATTAAAAAACGATTTTAAAGAAAAAATATGTGTGCCAGATAAAGGAGTTTTGATAAAAATTGGAAAGAAAAAATGGTTTAAAGTGATTTTATAACAATTTGCATCAAATAATCAATTTAAGAATATTTATAAAATAGCAAAGTATTTTTACGATAAAACAAAAAAAATTCCCATATTTAATGAATTAAATTACGGGTTTTTTAAGAGTCCTACAAAAAAAGAGTTAATTGATTTATATAAAAATGTTTATAAAACTTTGAAATATTTTCAAGGCAAAACAAATATTAGAATGTTTCCGTATATTTCGCCGGAATTATCTTTCGGCGGAGAAGGGCATTATCTTATAGAACTGGATTTTGCAAATAAATATAATATAAATAAAAAAAATTATAAAGAAAAATTAAAATATCTATTCAATAGAATGGACACAAATTATCTTGAATATAATTGCCCAGACAAAAAATGCGATTGGCATAAATGGTGTAAAAGGATTAAATGGATATGGTTTAAAGATATTGGAAAATCAAAAAAAGAAGGAAAGTTAAAAAGTTATTGCGAAATGAAAAAAGCGATTAACAGCGCGTATTATGATGCCTTGGTTAAATAATGAGTAGTAAGGGTAAAGAAAAAACAGCAAAAGCATGTTTAGAATTTGAAAATGATTATTTAAAACTCACCCACCCCAAAAAAACCAACTAATCTACCAAATAATAAACGGCTGTTTGTAAAGATATTTTAGTCTGAGCAACGCTCGGGCTGGTGGTGATATTTTCGGCTTATGCTGTTGTTAAGTTTGTTATTGAAGGGATTGCGGGGAAGTAGAAAGTTTATTTATTTTGTAAAATTTTATTTGACTGTTATTTTTTGTTTTTCATACTTTGGAAAAATTGTGTTTAACCCTGAATTAATAAATATCGCGTCAACTATTTCTTCAATCTCTTGATACGGCTTTTTAGCCGTTTTTTTGTAGATTAACAGATGAATTAATTCATGAATGATTGTTTCAATTATAAATTCTATTTTCGCGTTGATGTTTACAAATATTTCGTTTGGAAAATTATAATAGCCGTAACAGCCGTAAAACGACAAATAACATTTATATTCATCTTTAAATTCTAAAATTTTTTCTTTTTTATTATATTTATAAAGGCATTCAAAAACAGCATTCTCTTTTTCTTTCCATTTTTTCTCTATTTTTTCTTTAATTTTTTCTATTTTAAAACGTTTCTCGTCTTTGTGTATTTGTTCAATAATTTTTTTATCGCTTGTTTTTTTTATTGATTCAAAAGGAAAATAAAAAAACATCTTATTTTTTTTAAAATAAGCCAGATTATTTTCAATAAAAAATAATTCATTTTTTATCTTATCTATATTATATATTATTTTTATTTTCATCTTGTTTATAAAAAATGCCCTAATCTATATAGTTATAGTTTAGGGCATTTGCAGGAATTAATCAACAGAATTAATCAATAAATATATCAAGAATTTCTGTTATATCTTTTTTATTGATTTTTTGTGATGTTTTTGATAATTCTTTTTCAATATTTTCTATGGCATTGCTACCGTTCACTAAATTTAGTATTGAAATTGATTTTTCGTTTAAAATTACAACGCCTTTTTCTTCTATCATGCACAGATAGCAATCATCCGTCTCTTTTCGCATTTTGTATCGGCAAAGTATGCGCGGTTTATCGTGTGGTTGCCATCTTTTTTTGGTTTGCTTTACAATCGGTTGTGTATATATTCCACTGTACCATTTTTTTATATAATTTTTGACTGTTATTGTGATTGATTCAATTAACGTTTCTTCATCAGGTAATTTGATAAATTCATCAGCGATAAAATTTTGTTCAATGGTTCTTGAGGCAATACATCCTCCTCCGCAAAACGACGGACAAAGACGGCACGATAATGGCAGATGTTTTAATGTTCTAAATTCTGCTAATTTTTTTTGCCAAATATTTTGCAAATTTTCTTGAAAAACATTTCCAATATTAACACAAAGACTTGAACAATTTTTTATGTTTCCCATGTAGTCTATCTGACAAAATGCCATACCTTGAGAACAATTACTCATATATTTCCAATATTTTACAGATACCTTGCAACGCGGGAATGAATCAATGAAAAAAACCGATAAATCGTCATTTTGCAATTTTTCTATTACGCTAAATAAATATTCGTAATCTAAAAAAGATAAATTTTCATATCTATCATTTTGAAATAATCTATTTACTCCAACGCTTGACGCTCCATGTTTTTCAATCATTGTTCGCGCGAATTTTTCAAAATGAAAAATATTCATTTTTGTCGGCGTGAAAGGCACGGAAACTTTAACTCCTCCATCTGAAAGCAATCGTATATTTTTTGAGGCTTTCTTAAAGCTTTTGGAAATTCCGACAATTTGATCGTGGAGACTATCAAGTCCATGCACGGAAATACTGCAATTTATTATTTTTTTATCAATCAGAAACTCAATGTCTGCTTTATTAAACAATGTTCCGTTAGAAACGAAAGATATAAAAAAATCTAAATCATAGGCATGTTCAACAATGCTTTTTCAATTTTTTAATAAAGAAAATTCTCCACCGAATAAACGAATTTCAAATATATTATTTTTTGCCAAAATATCTAAAATCCGTTTAGCATTTTTAGTTTTTTCTGAATTTGAAATAGAAGAGAGGCTGTCTTGATACGCCTCGGTTCCGCAAAAACAGAAAAAACATTTTAAGTTGCACTGGTCGGTTACTTCAAGATTTACGGAAATAGGCGCGATTAAATTTTTTATTTTGTTCATCTTTAACCTCTCTTTGTATTGAATAGATTGTGAGGGCGATATTTATATCACCCTCACTGTTAAGGTTTACACGCAACGACACATTCCAGCGCATTGGCTGGAAGCCAGATTTTGATTGGCACTTTTACCATTTTCCAGCATGCTCAATCTGGCGACATTCTTTTTCTTCCGGAAAAAAGAGAATATCTTTTTCATTTTACCTCCTTCCTTGCCTGCAATATTTTATTATTTTTTGAGCAAAAAATTCATTAATAAATTTTTATTTAACTTTATTGACTCAGGAAAAATAAAAATATACAGGACTTATTAAATGTTAAAGATCTGTTGATATATTAGCATTAAATTTTATTTTGTCAATAGTTGATTTTAATTTTTATACACTTAATGGTATAATAAATTATATAACCTCCCCCAACCAACTAATCGGCCAAATAATAAACGGCGTTCTCGGCATAGTCGGGTTTTTGGCGCTGGTTATGCTTGCCCCGCGTAGCTGAAAGCGTAGTGGGGTTTATTTACGGCGGATTTGTGTGGATGATGGCCGCCGGCTCCAATGAAAAAGTGCAGAAAGGCAAAGATATATTAGTTTGGGCTACACTCGGGCTGGTGGTGATATTTTCGGCTTATGCTGTTGTTAAGTTTGTTGTTGAAGAGATTGCGGGGAAGACTTGATGTGATATAACAAAGTATTCTAATAATTAGAAGTGTGTTTTGTTGATTTAATTTTTCAAAATAATTATGGCTAAAAAAGATAGTTCAATCGCGCTTTTTCATAAAAATCAAGTTCGCCGTCATTGGGACGAAGAAAACGAACTTTGGTATTTTTCAATTATTGACGTGATCGCTATTTTAACTGAAAGCGTAAATCCAAGGAAATATTGGAGCGTTTTAAAAACAAGATTAAAAAAAGAAAAAAGTGAAGTGGCTACAAATTGTAGCCGTTTGAAATTAATGGCAAGTGACGGGAAAATGAGAATTACGGATGTAGCTAATACCGAAGTTATTTTGCGGCTTATTCAGTCAATTCCGTCGCCAAAAGCAGAGCCGTTAAAACTTTGGCTTGCTAAAATTGGTTATGAGCGAATTGAAGAAACCGAAGATCCTGAGTTGGCCTTTGATCGAGCAATGCAAACTTATTTGCGAAAAGGATATTCAAAAGAGTGGGTTAATCAAAGACTGAAAACAATTGAGGTTAGAAAAGAGCTTACCGATGAATGGAAAGAAAAAGGAGTAAAAGAAGGACTGGAATTCGCGATTTTGACCGACGAGATCACAAAAGCATGGGCGGAAAGATCTGTGAAATCTTACAAAAAGTTCAAAGGGCTTAAAAAAGAAAATTTACGAGATAATATGACTAATCTTGAATTGGTCTTAAATATGCTTGCCGAAGCAACAACAATTGAAATTTCCAAAGAAAAAAAACCTGAAAATTTTTATCAAAGTAAAAAAATCGCTCAGCAAGGCGGTCATGTAGCCGGTACGGCGCGAAAAGAAATTGAACAAAAAACAGGAAAAAGCGTTATTTCGTCAAAAAACGCAAAAGTTTTAAAAAATTCAAAACAAGATTTAATCCAATGAAAAAGTGCAAAAAGGCAAAGATATATTGATTTGGGCAACGCTTGGATTGGTGGTAATATTTTCCGCTTATGTTATTGTGAAATTTGTTATTGAGGGGATTGCGGGGAAGTAGAAAAGTTTTTTGGCAATAAGAAAGGAGAAGTATTTTAAAAAAATTTGACAATATATCTTTAAAGATATATAATATTTATGTTGGAAAGAATTTGATATTGCTAATGAAAATTATCAAAATTTCAAAGATAACCAAAATTTATATTTTTAAAATATATGGCTAAAAAAGCAGACAAAAAAAATTTTAAAAAGCTTGCTTACTCTTTTAAGGATGATTTAAAAAAAGACCTAAAAGACAAAAAATTTAAAGAAGTTTTTTGTCAAGAAAAAATAAAGCTTGATATTGCCAATGAAATTATCAAGCTTAGAAAAAAGAAAAAAATATCACAAAAAGAATTAGCAAAAAAAATTAAAACCACTCAAGCGGTTATTTCACGAATTGAAAACGGACAGGTTTTTCCAAGTACAAACATTATTCAAAGAATTTGCAATGAATTAAATGTACAGGCAAGGATAAGATTTTGTTAATTATTATAGATGAGCTTATTATGACAATTTATGTTTACGCGCAAGACTGCGAACGAACGCAAATCTTCAATAATAGAAAAAGTGCAGAAAGGCAAAGATATATTGGTTTGGGCTACACTCGGTCTGGTGGTGATATTTTCCGCTTATGCTGTTGTTAAGTTAGTTATTAAAGGGATTGCGGGGAAGTAGAAAGATGTTTAAAATTTTTGCGCCTTGTATTTTGGAAAAATTTTATTAAGGCCTGAGTTCTCGAATATTTTATTAACTATTTCTTCAATCTCTTGATACGGCTTTTTAGCCGTTTTTTTGTAGATCAACAAATGAATTAATTCATGAATGATTGTTTCAATGATAAATTCTATTTTCGCGTTGATGTTTACAAATATCTCATCTGGAAAATCCCAATAACCGTAACAGCCATAAAATGACAGATAGCATTTATATTCATTTTTAAACTCTAGAATTTTTCGTCAAAGTCAATTGACTTTAACGTTTTTATGCTTTAATCTATAGATAGAAAATAAATTAAATTAAAAATACGGACTCAATTAAGCAATATGTCTGATAAAAATTTAAAAATTTTGCGGCATTCATTGTCGCATGTAATGGCAATGGCGATAAAAGAATTGCGGCCTAACGTAAAATTTGCAATTGGTCCCGCGATTGAAAACGGATTTTATTATGATTTTGATTTTGGCGATGATAAAATGGGCGAAGAAGATTTGAAAAAAATTGAAAAGAAAATGAATTTTTTAATAAAACAGAATTTTAAATTTGAAAGAAGCGAGCTAGGCATAGACAAGGCGATTGATAAAGAAAAGAAGAATAAGCAAGATTATAAAATTGAATTGTTAGAGGATCTAAAAAAAGACGGAAACGAAAGCGTAAGTTATTACAAAATCGGCAATTTTGAAGATCTTTGCGCTGGCCCGCATATAGAATCTGCAAAAGAAATTAAAAAAGGCAGTTTTATTATTAATAAATTAGCGGGAGCATATTGGAAAGGCAGTGAAAACAATAAAATGCTTACACGCATTTACGGCGTGGCGTTTAACACAAGAGATAAGCTGGAGGAATATAAAAAAAATATGAAAGAAGCTGAAAAACGAGATCACAGAAAATTAGGCAAAGAATTGGATTTATTTCATATAGATGAAAAAGTCGGCTTGGGGCTTCCTCTTTGGCACCCAAAGGGAGCCATGTTGTGGAGATTGATAGAAGATTATTGGTATAGGGAGCATTTAAAAGGCGGTTATAATTTAGTACGGTCTCCGCATATCGGCAATAGAGCCTTGTGGGAGACATCAGGCCATTGGGGCTTTTTCAATGACAGCATGTACCCGCCGATTGAGATTGGACAGACTCTTGAGGAAAAACAAAAAGGATCAAAAGTAAAAGAATCAGAAGAATATCTGTTAAAGCCGATGAATTGTCCTTTTCATATCCAAATTTACAAAAATAGCCCTAAATCATATCGTGAATTTCCCTTGCGCTGGGCTGAATGCGGCACTGTTTATCGTTTTGAAAAAAAAGGAGAGCTTTCCGGATTAACGCGAGTCAGGGGATTCACACAGGATGACGCGCATATAATTTGCAGAAGGGATCAGGTTGAATATGAACTAAAAAAAGTAGTTGATTTTATATTGCATATTTTTAAGTCATTTGGCTTTGATACTAATTTAATAAATGTTTATTTATCCTTGCGCGGTTCTAATAAAAAAGAAAAATACGCGGGAGACGATAAGGGCTGGGAATTCACCGAGAACATGCTTAGAAAAGTGGCAAAAGATAAAAAGTTGAATTTTACTGAAGAAGAAGGCGAGGCCGCGTTCTATGGGCCGAAATTGGATTTTAAATTAAAAGATTGCATAGGCAGGGAGTGGCAGTGTTCAACACTTCAGTTTGATTTTAATTTACCAGAACGTTTCAATATGACATATATTAATAGTAAAGGCGATAATGAAAAACCTTATGTGCTTCATCGGGCGTTATTCGGGTCATTTGAAAGATTCCTGGCGCTGTTAATTGAACAATATGCGGGTAATTTTCCTATTTGGCTGTCGCCGGTACAAGTAAAGATAATTTCGGTTGGAGAAAATCATATTGAATATTGCCAAAAACTCGCGGATAAATTTAAACTTCAAGGAATTAGAGTAGAAATAGATATTAGCGGTGAAACAGTCGGCAACAAAATACGCAAATCCATAAAAGAAAAAAATCCTTATATGCTTGTAGTCGGCGATAAAGAAATGAATTCAGATGATTTAATGGTTAGAGATAGGGGGAGTGAGACAATACGAAAAATTAAGCGCAATGATTTTATTGATGAAATTAAGGAGAAAATGAATTTTTTTAGATAATTTACGGCTTATGCTGTTGTTAAGTTTGTTATTGAGGGGATTGCGGGGAAAGACAATCATTTTAAATTGACATTTTCAGCGCTATCAATTAAGATATAATAAAATAACAAAATTAATTCATAAAATTTACATGAAAAATTTTAGATATAATGTAATTTTTCGACCAGAACCAAAAGGCGGTTTTACTGTTATAGTACCCAGTCTTCCTGGTTGTATTAGCTATGGAAAAAATTTGGAAGAAGCTAAAAAAATGGCCGAAGAAGCAATTAATCTTTACATTGAAAGTTTAAAGGCGCGCAAAGAAATAGTTCCCAGTGATAACCAAGATTTTATAACAACAATAGATATTAATTCGCCGAGTTTTGCAAATGCAAAAGTAAAATATGCCCAAGCTAAAGGCGCTAACTGCTAAAAAAATAATTAAACTGCTTGAAGAAAAAGGCTTTCAACTTGATAGAGCATCTGGAAGCCATTTTATTTTCTATCGTCCTGAAGATAAAAAACGCGCGGTTGTACCTTTTCACGCTAAAGATTTGCCAAAAGGCACTTTGATTTCTATTTTAAAACAAGCAGGAATAGATTTAAATGAACTTAGGTAAAATTCTTGACAAATAAAATAATATTGTATATTATGATAATATACAATATTATTTCAATATTTTTATGATAAATTTATTACAATTAACCGGTTTTGATTGGGATGACGGAAATACGAATAAAAATTGGACAAAGCATAGGGTTGATTATAAAGAATGCGAAGAAATATTTAATGATAATTTTTTATTCATATTGCCTGACAATGTTCATTCTCAAAAAGAAAACAGATATCACGCCTTAGGCAAAACTAATCATAATCGTTTTTTGTTTATATCTTTTACCGTTAGAAATAATAAAATCAGAATTATATCGGCTAGAGATATGAATAAAAAAGAAAGAAAAATATATGAGCAACGATAAAAAACAATTTAAAAAAGTTCCAAAGTTTAAAAACGAAGATGAGGAAAGAGAATTTTGGTCATCTCATGATTCCACTGAATATTTTGATTGGTCAAAAGCAGTCAAAGGCCTTAAGTTTCCAAATCTCAAACCATCCACTGAAACCATTTCTTTGCGGCTTACCTTAAGCATGTTGGATGACATTAAAATTTTAGCCAATAAAAATGATGTCCCGTATCAATCTTATATAAAGATTTTGTTAAGCCAGAAAATAAATGAGTTAAAATAGAAAAAATAAATTATGATGTATAAAGCCGTATTAAAAAACAACCAAGGCAGCATTATGCTTTTAATGACTTTTTTGGTATTGGCGAGCATTTTAATGATTTCTTTGTCATTAAGCGCGATTGTTGTTAATGGCTTAAAAATGGGAACAACTCAAGTTCATTCCACAAAGGCTTTTTTCGCCGCCGAGGCAGGGGCGGAGCGGATTTTGTGGGAAATTAGAGGGGAGAATGATATTAATCCGGGCGAAGGTGAATTTGGTCATTTTTGCGGAGCTGTTCACCCGGCTTATTTTTGTTTTTCAAATAATACAGACGGCACACTGGATCAGTGTGCTGTTGATTGTTCTGCTGTCGGCAAGTTTGAAAATCAACAATTAGCAAATAACTCAACTTATAAAATTAATTTTGATTATGGAGTTGTAGCGGCAAGCACAACAAGGCTTAAATCTTATGGAAACTACAATAATGAAATAAATAGGGTAATAGAATTAAGGTACCTTGACTAATTAGTAAAAAAATGCAATTATAAATTTAAATTAAGTTTATTTTTTTGGTCTTTAACAATCTTATGCGTTTATTGGGTTGTTTTTTTATATATTTTTGGAATTTAACTTAACCAAACCAAACCAAGGAGGTCCGAAATGAGTAAAAGAATTATAGGCATTTGTATTTTTTTTATTGTTTTTTTTGTCATATCAAAAAATAATGTTTTTGCAGAAATTATAGCCGAGCAGATTGAAGGCTCGGAAGTGGTAAAAATTATTCCACTTTTTGAAGGGAATAATAATGATTATATTGGCACATTGGAATGTATTAGAGTTACTAGCAGCTCGTCTTATATTCGAATTTGCAATAAAGACGGAGTTGAAATTAAATCAGTTTCCTTAGCTACGTGTAATGAAGTGGTGCCAATATATAACGATTTAGGATATATTGAAAAATATCGTGGTTTTGGCATAAGTTCGGCAGTTTATTGGACTTTTTATTTGGATTCTGAATTGGTGCCGATTAATATTATTTGCAAATGGCCGGAAGACACGGATGCAATGCACTTTGCGCATGATATGTACTCTTTTGACGATGGCTCATATACAACCATCGGCAGAACCAACAGGGATATTCATGTTACTCATTTTAACGCCGATGATACAATGGCGTATTATGAGATTATTGATTCTAGCGATTATAGGGATAACTGGGTGGATTCAATTTGGGATTTGCAAACAATGATGACGGCCGAAAGGGATATTATAATCATCACAGGCGCTCGTTCCGGCGAAAGTTACAATTTGTTTGCCGGTAAAATTAGCAAAGTCGGTGAGTTTACAATTCTCTTAGCTGATCATGACGTTTATGTATGGCATGAGGATGTTCCCAGAGGAATATTTTCGTATGATGGAAATATCATTGTCATCGCCCATGTACATTATGGGTTTGATGATTATCTCTGTTATCTGAAGTTTGATAACAATTTCAATAAAATTGATAGTTGTATGTATAAGGGTGTAGTTCCCAGATGCGCAAGTATGAATCCGGAAGGAATTATTTATGTTGGCGGCGCTGTTCAGGGTGATTACTTCAAGTCAATGTTGGCTACATTAAATGCCAATGATGGAAGTTTGGTGGATGAGATTATTATAGAGGATTTCCAAGTTAACGAAGAAGAAACTTATAGTAGTTCAATATCAACCATTACATGGATTCCAACCGAGATTCCAATTGACGCGATTGCCGGTGGGACATTTGGCGGTCAAAAAGCTATGAGAGTGGTTTGTACCGTTGCACTACCGCCAGATCCTAATGATGTTGACGATGACGGCGACGGTTTCACCGAAAATGAAGGCGATTGCAACGATGACCCCTTAGACGGCGGAGCTGTATGTTATCCTGGAGCAGAGGAAATTTGCGACGGGTATGACAACGATTGCAGTGATCCAGATCATTCTGACGGAGTTAATCCTGATGACATTGACGAAGGTTGCGGCGGCGGCGGTAGCGTATACACTGAATATGATTTAAGTGAGGATAATTGCGTGGACAGGTGTGATCGTACAATTATAAAAGAAGCGCTTAAAGAAAAGAAGCGCTTAGAAAAAGAAGGGCTATTAAGCGATGAAATGCTGGAATATTATTTGTCAAAATATGATTTCAGCGAAGATGGATCTTTTAATAATGATGACGTCAAGTGCTTGGCTGAAAATTACACAAATATTGGCGGAAAGCCCTGCGACCATGTATCATTATGATTTATAATTTTTTTAACCACCAACAACAAGGGTAGAAATTCACATGTTAAACCGCATGTTGAGTTTCTACCCTTTTTTATTTTGTAAAAATTGATATTTTATCCTTATTAATATACTATAATATATAGGTCTATAATTAAAATGTATATTTAGATATATACGTGTTTAATTAAATTTAATATCGTGTATTTATGGCTAATTTTATTGATAAAAATGATAGACAATAATTTGACAAATCTACTATGTTTTGCTATACTGTACATATGAGTACAGGATATGGTAACACATCTCAAAGATTTGCAAAATTGGCTCAAATGAATGAGTCGGTTTTTCATGCTCGCGATTTGGCTAATTTGTGGCAAATTAAAAATAAAAATACTTTGCATACAACGCTTAAAAGATACGTTCAAAACGGTTTGCTATTTAGAATTTATAAAGGATTTTATGCCATAGGCGATATTAAAAAAATAAACCCTTTTTTATTGGGAGTAAAAGCTTTAAACGGTTTTGCTTATGTTAGTACGGAAACTGTTTTAGCGGAAAATGGAATAATTTTGCAAAGTTTATCCGCAATTACTTTAATTAGCTCAAAATCAAAAAAATTTTTTATTGGAGAAAATTTTTATCAAGCAAGAAAACTCAGTGATAAATATTTATTCAACACAAGCGGCATTAATCTGGAAAATGGATTTTATAAAGCCAGTGTTGAAAGAGCAGCCGCGGATTTATTGTATTTTAATCCTCATTATTTTTTTGATGGAGGCGATATGATAAATTGGAAAAAAGTGTGCAAAATTCAGAAAGAAATCGGATATAAATAATCAAAAATAACCTATGTTTCTGCCAAATAAAAAAGACTCAATAGACAAAGCATGGCTATATCGTATTTTACGAAAAATCGCGGATGACAATTTTTTGGCTTCTGTTTTGTATTTTAAGGGAGGGACTTGCGCTGCGATGCAAGGTTTTTTGGATCGTTTTTCAGTTGATTTGGATTTTGATTTTGTAGGAGAAAAAAAAGAAATTCCAAAAGTTAAAAAAAATTTAGAAAATATTTTTATTGATTTGAGTCTAGAAATTAAAGATCAAAGCAAAAACGCTATTCAATATTTTTTAAAATATCCGGCGAAAATTTCGGAAAGAAATACTGTAAAAATTGATACTTTCTTTCCTCCATTAGCCGGAAATAAATATGAAGCAGTCAGATTGCCGGATATAGACAGGATTGTTTACAGCCAAACAATAGATACCATGTTTGCCAACAAATTAATTGCTTTGATTGATCGTTTTAAAAAAGGAAACGCGATTGCCGCCAGAGATTTGTATGACATTCATCATTTTTTCTTGCAAGGATACGACTATGATAAAAGCATAATTGAAAGCTATTCTAATAAAAGCTCTTTGGATTTTATAGCGGAGTTATATGATTTTGTTGATAAAAAAATAAACCAAAGAATGATTGACCAGGATTTGAATTTTTTAATAGCCCCTGAAAAATTTCAGAAAATCAGAAAAATTTTAATGCCGGAAACGTTATTATTTTTAAATGATGAAATAAAGAGATTAAAAGGCCATATATAAAATATTAAAAAAATAAATAAAAATGAATAAGCAAGAAGCTAAAAATCGTATAGAAAAGTTGAAAAAAGAGATTAACCATCATCGCTATCTTTATCATGTCTTGGACAGGCAGGAAATATCCGAAGGCGCTTTGGATAGTTTGAAAAATGAATTATTTAAATTGGAACAAGAATACCCGGAATTTATTGCCGCTGATTCACCGACGCAAAGAGTGGAAGGCAAGCCATTGGATAAATTTGGAAAAGTTGCGCACGAGCCGCCCATGCTGTCTTTATTTGACGCGTTTTCAGCGCAAGATATGTCGGATTGGGAAAACCGCGCTAAAAGAATAATAAAAGCGCAGATTGCGTTAGATTATTATTGTGAATTAAAATTTGACGGTTTGGCAATGAGTTTGCATTATGAAAAAGGAATTTTTACGCAAGGTGCTACTCGCGGCAATGGAAAAGTCGGAGAGGATGTTACAAATAATTTAAAAACCATTGAAAGCATTCCTTTGAGTTTAAGAATTCCGCATAAAGAAGAATTAAAAAAGATTGGTTTTGATTTAGGGCAAATAAATAAATTATTAAGCGCAATTAAAAGTGGCGAGATAATAATCAGGGGAGAGGCCTTGATGACGAAAAAAGTTTTTAATGAATTAAATAAGAAATATGAAAAAGCCGGTAAAAAAGTTTTGGCAAATCCGCGGAACGGAGCCGCTGGTTCAATAAGACAGCTTGATTCTAAAATTACGGCTGAAAGAAAGCTGGATTTTTATGTTTATGGAATCGCCGGCGCGGATGATTTAAAATTGCAAACCCATGAACAGGAAATTAAATTAGCCAAGCTGTTAGGATTAAAAATTTTAGAGGGAAATAAATATTGTAAGAATTTAGATGAAGTAAATAAGTTTCATAGATATTGGGAAGAAAATCGCGCAAAATTGTTAATGGAAGTGGACGGCGTGGTTATAAAAGTGAATAATTTATCACTATGGTCGGTTTTGGGAATAGTCGGCAAGGGACCGAGATATGCAATAGCTTACAAATTCGCGGCTGAGCAGGTTACCACCGTACTTAAAGACGCAGTATGGCAGATCGGGCGGACAGGAACATTGACGCCAATCGGAGTTTTGGAACCCGTTCGCGTTGGCGGCGTAACAGTGTCGCATGTAACGCTTCATAATATGGATGAAATAGAAAGGCTTGATTTAAAAATTAACGATACTATTATTATTGAGCGCGCAGGGGACGTAATTCCAAAAGTCGTGCAAGTTTTGCCAAAAATGCGCGTTGGCAATGAAAAGGAAATTTTAATTCCCAAAAACTGTCCGATATGCGGCTCGCGAGTTGAAAGAATTTTGGGCGAGGTGGCTTTGCGATGCACAAATAAGAACTGCTACGCGGTTACTTTAAGGCGCTTGTCGCATTGGACATCCAAAGCGGCTATGGACATTGAGGGCTTGGGTCCGAAAGTGGTTGAACAATTGGTAAAAGCGGGGCTGGTAAGCGATATCGCGGATTTTTACAGCCTAAGCGAAGATGATTTAAAACCCCTTGAGCGTTTTGCGGACAAGTCCGCCGAGAATTTGGTTAAAGCGATTGCCGCGAAAAAGGAACTTGATTTAGCGCGATTTATATATGGGTTGGGGATCAGGCATGTTGGGGAGGAAACGGCTTTGCTTCTGGCGGAGCGAATCAGGAATCAGGAATCAGAAATCAGGAATTTATTTGATGTTTTAAAGATGTTTCAATCAATAAAATTAGAGCAGTTAGAGGAAATTGAAGATATTGGACCGATTGTGGCGAAAAGCATTTATGATTGGTTTAGAGATAAAAAAGATGTTGAGTTATTAAAGAAGCTTGAGAAAAACGGGGTTTTAATTGCACAACACGCAACACGCAATACGCAACAGAGCAAATTTATAGGAAAAACTTTTGTTTTAACCGGAGCCTTAAGTGATTTGACAAGAAATGAAGCAAAGGCTAAAATAAGGGAATTAGGGGGCAAAATAAGCTCCACAGTCAGCAAAAACACCGATTTTGTAGTTGCCGGTGAAAATCCCGGATCAAAATATGACAAAGCTATAGAATTAGGCGTTAAAGTTTTAAGTAAAGAAGAATTTAGTAAGATTACAAATTTACAAGTTTAATAATTTTTATTATGAAATTTAAAAAAGAGGAAATTCAACACATCGCTAATTTAGCCAGATTGGATTTAAGCGATCAAGAGCTTGATACTTACGGCAAGCAATTGTCTGACATTTTAGGCTATATTGAACAATTGCAAGAAGTTGATACTGAAGGAGTTGAGCCTACCGCGCAAGTTACCGGCCTTGAAAATTCATGGCGCGAAGACGAAGCGCGCGTATGGGATGATTTCGAGCGCGTTAACGCGATTAACCAAGCGCCTGAAATTGAGGACGAACAGATTAAGGTTGGGAGGGTGTTGTAAATTAACTATTAAAGATTACAAATATTTATGATGTTAAACAATTTAACAATAAAACAAGCGCAGGCGAAATTGATAAGTGGCGAGATTAGCGCGGTTGAATTAACGCAAGCGTGTTTAGATAGAATTAAAGCGGTTGACGGGCAAGTCAAAGCCTGTTTGGTTGTGTGTAAAAAAGAAGCTTTGTTTGAGGCGAAAAAAGCGGATGAGCAAAGAGCAAAAGGAGAAACAGGAGAGTTGTTGGGAATTCCTTATATCGCGAAAGACAATATTATGACCAAAAGCGTTAAAACGACTGCCGCGTCAAAAATTTTAGAAAATTATATCGCGCCTTTTGACGCGACTATTATTAAAAAATTGCGAAAAGCCGGCGCCGTGCTTTTGGGAAAAGCTAATTTAGACGAGTTCGCGCACGGAGCTTCAACCGAAAATAGCGCTTTTGGAACGACTCATAATCCATGGGATTTGGAACGTGTTCCCGGCGGATCTTCAGGAGGATCTGCAGCAGCTGTTGCCTCGGATATGTGCTTGTTTGCGCTAGGCACGGATACGGGCGGCTCAATCAGATGTCCGGCAAGCTTTTGCGGAGTAACAGGATTGAAGCCAACTTATGGACTTGCTTCCCGTTTCGGGCTTATTGCAATGACTTCATCAACCGATGTTCCAGGACCGATTGCTAAAACCGCGGAAGACGCGAAAATTGTTATGGACGCGATTGCTGGAGTTGATAAAAATGACGCGACTACCGTGGATGTTCAAAAAAATAGTTCAGGCGGTACGATCAATGGAAAAAAAATCGGTATCCCAAAAGAATGTTTTGATAAAGGGTTGGATAATGATGTTAAAAAAATTGTTATGCAGGCAGTCGCTGAATACGAAAAGCAAGGATGTAAAATCGTTGAAATAAGCCTGCCGCATAACAAATACGGAGTTGGAGTTTATTATATTATTACGCCGTCTGAGATAAGTTCAAATTTGGCGCGTTTTGACGGCATTCGTTATGGTTTTAGCGCGAAAGAGTCAGAAAAATTAATTGATATTTATAAAAAAAGCCGCGGCAAAGGTTTTGGTTCGGAAGCAAAACGCAGAATTATGTTAGGAACTTATGTTTTGTCAGCAGGGTATTTTGACGCTTATTATCTAAAAGCGCAAAAAGTAAGAACAATTATTAAAAAAGAATTTGATCAAGCTTTAACCGAAGTTGACTGTATAATTACGCCTACCAGTTCGCACACGGCTTTTAAAATCGGCGAGCAATCAGACGATCCGCTAAAAATGTATTTAGAAGATATATATGTTACAGGAGCATCTTTGTCAGGATTGCCGGCAATATCAATTCCCGCTGGACTTGCTAAGGGTTTGCCGGTCGGCATGCAAATAATCGGCAGCAGATTTTGCGAAGACGCGCTTTATGAAATGGGGTTTGCTTTTCAAAACACAACTGATTATCATAAGCAGAGGCCTGAATTAAAATAAGCCTTAAATTTTTAAAATTATTTTTAAAATATTAAATTTATGCAAAATATTAGCAAGATTTCAAAAATTTCAATTTCAATTTCTGTTTTATTATTATGCGCCGTGGTTATTTATATGGCGCTTAATGTTCAAGAAATAGAAATAGACGATCAAGATTTGGCTGGCTTGGGCAATAGCCAAGAAGAGCCTGCCAGCCAATTGCTTACAGAGAACAGCCAGGCTTTGGAAAAGGCGAAAACAGCGGAAAATAAAGTTGTAAGAAAAATCAGTGATGTTGAATATATTTTAGGAGATTTTAACGCGCCAATTCAAATAATAGTTTATGATGATTTTGACAATCAATTCAGCGCGGATTATTTTTTGGTGTTGAAAGAAGTGAATAATTATTTTGCTGAAAAAGTCGCGATTGTTTTTCGGCATTTTCCCATGCGTTCCCACCAAAATTCCGCAGTAGCGGCTTTAGCGTCTGAATGCGCCGGAGAACAGGATTTATTTTGGGAAATGGCGGAAAAATTATTCAATTCAAAGCTGGAAGGAAAATTAAACGAAGAGAATGTATTTGTTTTAGCAGAAGCCGCGGAAGTTGATAAAGATGAGTTTGTCGAATGCATGCGAACTAAAAAATATCTGGAAAAAATACAAAATTCAATCACGGAGGCGGATAATCTTAACGTAATCGGCGCGCCAACAACATTCATTAATAGTATTCCTTATCCGGGCGCTTATCAATTTGAAGATTTTGTTGACAGCGCAGGCATAGAAAGAAAAGGTCTGAGAAGTATTATTGAGGAGGAATTGGCGAAATCGTAGAGACAAAAATTTTTTTGTCTACTGCTATGAAAAACAAAATTTCGGAGAGTTCACCTAGAGGCCTATGGTACTTGCTTGGAAAGCAAGCGGGTGAAAGCCCACGAGGGTTCGAATCCCTCACTCTCCGCATTTTTTGAAAATTTAAAATTTTAGAGGAATTATGGGCGGAGCTTCGCTCCGCAAACGGCGCGCAAGGCGCGCCAAGCCCTGATTTTGCAACGATTTGCCACGCGCAGCAAAGCGAAAAAGAAATGTTTTGGTTTTGGATTTGGAAGTTCGAACCAATCTTTTTTAGAAAATCCAGAGTCCTTTCGGGATTTTTTTGTAAAGCGATAATTTTGGCTTGTTTACTGATTTTTATGAAATTAAAAAACTTGATTTTTTTTTGCAATAATGTTATTGTATAAATATTAAATATTTAAAATAAAATAAAATAAAATAAAATAAAAGCATTTTTTAGGCAAGCGATTTTGCCTATTTTTAGGTTTGTTAAAATAGTTTTTGTTTTGTTTAAATATCCCCATGCTAAAAAACTTTTTTTCATTTGTATTTGAGCTGATAAAAATTATTGTAATTTCTTTGGTTATAATTATTCCGATTAGATATTTTTTAATCCAGCCTTTTTACGTGAAAGGCGCTTCAATGGAGCCTAATTTTCATGATCATGAATATTTGATAATTGATGAAATTACTTATCGCTTTAATGATCCTGTTCGCGGAGATATAATTGTTTTTCGATACCCACGAAATCCGCAGGAATTTTTTATTAAGCGCTTAATCGGCTTGCCAGGCGAAGAAATACAAATCGCAAGCGGTAATGTAACGATTTTTAATTCTGAAAATCCCGAAGGAGTGGTTTTGGATGAGTATTATTTGCCGGAAGACATAAAAACTTACGGCTTGTCAGAAGAAAAAGTTGAATTGGAAGAAGATGAATATTTTGTTTTGGGAGACAATCGCAATTCCAGCAAAGACTCGCGAAGTTTCGGGCCTGTAAACGAAAGTTATATCACTGGCAGAGTGCTTCTTAGGGGCTGGCCGTTTAATCGCATTGAATTATTTAAAACAACCGAGTATAGTTTTTAATTAAAATTATATTATATATTATGCCTAAAAAAACAAAAGACGTTTTTAAACCTAAAAGAAATAATCGTTTTTCACGCTTAAGAGGCATGAAAGATGTTTTGTTTGATGAATATAAATATTGGGATTTAATTATTCGTAAAGCAAGCGATTTGGCTGATTTTTACGGTTTTCAACGTATGGAAGTTCCAATTTTAGAAAAGCTTAATTTATATGAAAGATCAACAGGCAGAGACACTGATATTGTTTCAAAAGAAATGTATTCCTTTATTGATAAAAGCGGCGATAAAATAGCGTTGAGGCCGGAAGCGACTCCCGGAATAGCGCGCGCGTATATTGAGCACGGATTATTTAATAAGCCTCAGCCCGTAAAAACATTTTGGCTTGGTCCTTTGTTTAGGCATGAAAAACCGCAATCAGGCCGTTCGCGCCAGCATAGCCAATTTAATTTTGATATTTACGGAGAAGATTCGCCGGTAGCTGACGCGCAATTGATTTTAATCGCTTATAATTTTTACAAAGAACTGCAAATCGGCGTGCAAGTGCAAATAAACAGCATTGGATGCAAAGAATGTCGCGATGAGTATATCCAAAAATTAACAGATTTTTACAAAGAACGAGGCAAGCGTTCAAAGCTTTGCGTCGATTGCAAAAAAAGATTTTTAAAAAATCCTTTGCGCCTTTTGGATTGCAAGGAAAAAGATTGTATTGAGGTGCGCGAAGAGGCTCCGCAGATTGTTGATTCTTTATGCGATGCCTGCCGCGAGCATTTTATTAAAGTTTTAGAGTATTTAGACGAGCTGGATGTGCCGTATAATTTAAATCCGTTTTTAGTTAGAGGCCTGGATTATTACAATAGAACAGTATTTGAAATTATTCCTTTTGAAGAGGAAGCCGAAGATGAAAATATTTTTTTAAGGCAATCTTCTTTAGGAGGAGGTGGCCGTTATGACGGATTAATTGAAATATTAGGAGGACGGCCGACTCCGGCGTGCGGGTTTGGACTGGGAATAGAAAGAACTATTTTGAAAATAAAAGAAAAAAACATTCCTTTAAACAAGGAAGAAAAGAATTTTATATTTTTAGCGCAATTAGGCGATCAGGCAAGAAGAAAAATGTTTATTTTGTTTGAGGAAATGAGAAGATCCGGTTATCAAGTAAGACAAGCATTCACAAAAGACAGCTTAAAAGCGCAATTGGAAGAGTCTAATAGAATCGGCGCTAAATATAGTTTGATTTTAGGGCAAAAAGAATTATTAGACGGAACTATTATTGTGCGCGATATGGAATCCGGCACGCAGGAAGTGATTGATTATAAAAAAATATATTCAGATATTGATAAAAGATTAGAGGCAGGCAAAGAAGAAAAAAATTAGATTAACTAACAATATTATTAATTTTTTACTATATTTATCTAGAAAGGAAGGTGTTATGCATGGTAGAAT
>JAGLIO010000062.1 GCA_023142915.1 Candidatus Parcubacteria bacterium
GTTTATGATAATTTAAAAATTTCATTGTCCCATATTGACGAAGAAGCGCGAGGAAATGGCTGGGCAGAAGGCATCAAATATGTGGTTAAGCAGTTTAAAGATATTTTAAACAATTTAGGAGTAGAGGAAATAAAAACAAGCAACGAGAAATTTGACCACAATACAATGGAGGCGGTTGAAGGAAAAGGCGAAAAAGTCAAAAAAGAAGTAAAGGCGGGCTATAAGTTAGGCGGGAAAGTTATTGTTCCGGCGAAAGTTATTGTTAATTAAAAATTATTAATCCGCAGGAACAGGGCAATGCCCTGTTCCTGCGGGTTAAAAAATAAATATATGGCAATTATTAAATGGACTCCATTCCTTGAACCGTTTGGGGATATGGACAAAATGTTATCAGACTGGTCTGCTTTAAGAGGCGGCCAAAGCGGTTTTACGCCCGCGATTGATGTTTATGAAGATAAAAATAACGTAATAGTGGAAACCCAATTAGCTGGCATAGATCCTGAAAAAGTTAATATTTCAATTGAAAATGACGTGCTTTCAATTAAGGGAGAAAGCGAGAAGAAAAGCGAAGTGGAAGATAAAAATTATTACCGCAAGGAAATAAGGCGAGGCAGTTTTTACAGAAGCGTGGCATTTCCTACTCATGTTTTGGGAGACGAAGCCAGCGCTGACGCCATTGACGGAGTTTTGAAAATTACAATTCCTAAGGCCACGGAAGTTAAGCCGAAAATGATAAAAATTAAAACCGCTAAAAAATAAAAAAATTTATAATTAAAATAAAAAGTTATGGATAAAAAAATGGATGGCGTTAAAATATCTGTTAATGAGACAGGAGATAGCCAAGAAGAAAAGCCGCTTAAAAAAAAGGCTGCTGTTAGAAAAAAGGTTGTTCGCAGAAAAGCCGTAAAGAAAGTTGCCGCTCTGGAAAAAAAGGAAAAGATAGAAAAAAAATCAAAAAAAGAAAATAAAGGTGGTATTTCAATTACGATTATATCGATTTTTATAACAGCCTTGATTGTTGGCGGAGCAATTTATGTTTGGCAAAACAAGGCGGCAGACAAGGATGTTGAAAAAGTCAGTTCTGACGCGCGTTCCAGCAGGCAGGAATTTGAAAAGCGCTTGGATAATTTAAAGGAAAAATTATCAGGCACTGAAAAAGAAAAAGAAGAGCTTCTTAAAAATAAAGAGGAGCTTGAAGAAAAAGCAAAGCTGCTTGAGGACGCTAAAAAAAATTATATAAACGAAGAAATGGGCCTTTCATTTTTGTATCCGGCAATTTTCGGGGAAGCAAAGATTGAAATAATTGAAATGGCAACAGGAACAAAATTTATTGGAAAATTTTCCAAGAATGATAAATTAATATTTGGCGGAGTAAGCGCGGATTATGTTCGCGCGAGCACTTCAACGGTAATGGATTTTATTGATACTCGCGGGTTTGCCGATAAAAAGAATAAATATTATTATCAGCCGGGCGGTATGGATGAAAATATTGATTTTGAAATTCAGCCGGCAAAAATTGTAGGTTATCGCGGCGGCGAGGCTTTGCTTTTGAATAAAAAAAGTTTTGATGGGCAAGACGAGTTTAGTAAGAATTCCGGCGAAGCCTTTATTGATATCGGCGAGAATTTAGGCGGACTTTTTAACTTAAAAAACAAAGAATACAAAGGTCTTGCTTTTGTAAATATGGATTTTGGCTTAATGAACGCGGAAGAGTTTGCCGAAATGTTAAAAACTATTGAAGTTAATTAATTTAATTATATTTATAGCATATATTTTATTAAAATATATGCTATAAATTCAAAAATATTATGTCAAAAATTTTAGGAATTGATTTAGGCACTACCAATAGCGCCATGGCGATTATGGAAGGCGGGAAGCCGAAAATTTTAGAAAACGCGGAAGGAAACCGCACTACTCCGTCAATTGTCGCTATTTCAAAAGGCGGGGAAAGATTAGTCGGCCAAACCGCGAAAAGGCAGGCTGTAACAAATCCGGAAAATACCGTTTTCGCGGTTAAGCGCTTAATCGGCCGCAAGTTTGAGGACGAGGAAGTGCAAAAAGACGCTAATACCGCGCCTTATAAAATTGTTAAAAGCAATGGAGGCGTTAAAGTTTCAATGAATGGAAAAGATTATTCTCCTCAAGAAGTGTCGGCTATGATTTTATCTAAATTAAAAGCTGATGCCGAAGCTAAACTTGGTGAAAAAATTACCGAAGCGATTATAACCGTTCCGGCGTATTTTAATGACGCGCAAAGGCAGGCAACCAAAGATGCCGGAAAAATCGCGGGTCTAGAAGTAAAAAGAATTATCAATGAACCAACCGCGGCGGCTTTGGCTTACGGTTTTGAAAAGAAAAAAGGAGAGCAAATTGCCGTGTATGATTTAGGCGGAGGAACTTTTGATATTTCAATATTGGATGTTTCCGAGGATACAGTTGAGGTAAAAGCCACTAACGGCGATACGCATCTTGGCGGCGAAGATTTTGATCAGGTAATTATTAAATGGATTATCGCTGAATTTAAAAAAGACACCGGCCTTGATTTGGCTAATGATAATTTGGCTTTGCAAAGGATTAAAGAGGCCGCGGAAAAAGCAAAGATAGAATTGTCAACCACAATGGAAACCGAAATTAACCAGCCGTTTATAACGACTGATGCAAGCGGTCCCAAGCATTTGGTTATGAAAATAACCCGTGCTAAACTTGAAGAATTGGTTGGAAATTTAGTTGAAAAAACTTTAGCTCCATGTAGAAACGCTCTAAAGGATGCCGGCTATAAAACTGGTGAAATTGAAGAAGTAATATTGGTCGGCGGTATGACCAGAATGCCCTTGGTGCAGGAAAAAGTAAAAGAATTTTTTGGCAAAGAGCCGAATTTAAGCGTTAATCCGGATGAGGTGGTTGCGGTCGGCGCGGCTATTCAAGCCGGAGTTATGCAGGGTGATGTAAAGGATGTTTTGCTTTTGGATGTTACTCCGCTTTCTTTGGGAATTGAAACATTGGGGGGAGTTGCGACTCCATTAATTGAACGCAACACGACTATCCCAACCAATAAATCACAGATTTTTTCAACAGCGGCTGATAATCAGGCAAGCGTGGAAATTCATATTTTGCAGGGCGAACGCGGCATGGCGGCTGATAATAAAACTTTAGGAAGATTTATGCTTGACGGGCTGCCGCCGGCTCCTCGCGGAGTGCCGCAGGTTGAAGTATCTTTTGATATTGACGCTAACGGCATTTTAAATGTTAGCGCCAAAGATAAAGCCACGAGCAAAGAGCAAAAAATTACCATTACCGCGTCTTCCGGTTTGAGCGAGACGGAAGTTGAAAAAATGAAAAAAGAGGCCGAAGAACACGCTGGTGAAGATAAAAAGAAAAAAGAACAAGTGGAAATTAAAAATCAAGCTGACACTGTTGTGTTTACAACTGAGAAATTATTAAAAGAGTCCGGCGAAAAAATGAAGCCCGAAGATAAAAAGGAATTGGAAGAAAAATTGGAAAATCTTAAAAAAGTAAAAGACTCTGATAATATTGAAGATATTAAAAAGAAAATGGAAGAAATGAATCAGATCGCGCAAAAAATCGGCGCCGCCATGTACCAATCACAGCAAGAAGGCGGAATTCCAGGGGCTGAGCAAGCGGCAAAAGCCGGACAAGCAGACGGTGCTGAAAAAAAAGCCGATGATAAAAAGAAAGACGAACCGGTTGAGGGGGAGTTTGAGGAGAAGAAAAAATAGAATTTTTATAGGCTGTCTGAATATTGGTTTAGGCAGCCAATTAAAAATTTTAATTAATTAATTTTATATAAAAAAATGAATTCTAAAAATCAACAAAAAAATATTGGAAATCCGCAGGGTAAGCAAGAAATAAAAATTGCTGATAATATTCCAGGAGCCGAATACGCCAATGCCATGCAGGTTAATCATAATCGGGATGAATTTCAATTAATGTTTTTGAATGTTTTAGGGGCAAGCGGAAGAGTCGGCGGTAAAATTATTACAACTCCGGGGCATTACAAAAGAATGATTGCCGCGATGCAGGATAATTTAAAAAAATACGAATCTCAGTTTGGTGAAATTAAAGAAGTTGCTGGTGTGAGTGATAAGGAGATTGGGTTTAAAGGATAAAGTATGAACAAAGACTATTACAATACATTAGGCGTTGATAAAAATGCTTCTCAAGATGAAATAAAAAAAGCTTTTCGCAAGAAAGCGCATGAGTATCACCCTGATAAAGCCAGCGGCGACGAGTCAAAGTTTAAAGAGGTGAATGAGGCTTATCAAACTTTGGGTAATTCGCAGAAAAAATCCCAGTATGATCAATTCGGTTCAACTTTTGAGCAAGCTCAGGCCGGAGGCGGTTTTGCCAATGGTTTTTCCGGTTTTTCAAATGGATTTTCAGGCGGAGGTGTAAAAGTGGATTTTGATGATTTGGGCGAGATGTTTGGCGGAATCGGTGATATTTTCGGTTTTTCAGGCGGTTCAAAAAGCAGAAGAAGCCAGAGAGGCGGTGATATTCAAGTCGCTTTGACAATTGATTTTGAAGAAGCGGTTTTTGGAGTTGAAAAAGAAATAAGTTTGCAAAAGCATATTGTATGTGATCATTGCAACGGTAACTTAGCCGAACCCGGAACAAAAATTGAAACATGTAAAACTTGTAACGGAACCGGACGGGTAACAAAAATACAAAGAACCATACTGGGAAATATGCAAATGCAAGCAGTATGCGACGCTTGCGGCGGTGAGGGAAAGACTTACGCGCAAAAATGCAAAAAATGCCATGGCAAAGGCATAATATTGGATGATTCAAAAATTAAAATAAAAATTCCGGCAGGGATTGATAACAACGAAACCATTCGGGTTTCAGGTCATGGCGAGGCAGGCGAGGGCGGCGCTACTGCCGGAGATTTATATATAAAAGTTCAGGTAAGAGAAAGTAATAAATTTCAGCGCGATGATTATGATATTAAATCAAGCGTATTTATCAGCTTTACGCAAGCCGCAATGGGCGACAACATTAATGTTGAAACAATTGATGGCGATGTTAAATTGAAAATTCCAGCCGGTACGCAATCTTCAACAATATTCAAATTACGAGGAAAAGGAATTAACAGGCTTAGAAGCTCGGGGCGCGGCGACCATTTTATGGAAATAAAAGTCAAAATTCCGGATAGCTTAAACAGAAAACAAAAGCAATTGTTAAAAGAATTAAATTTATAATACTCTCTTTATTTATCCACACCCAACCCCTTGAAAAAAATATAAAATCCATTATAATTTTATACAAAGACAGTTTAAAATAGACAATTATGAATTAATAGCGTATTATTTGTTTAGTAGCTATTTTTTATTATTTAGTATTAATATATTTTTATGATAGAAATTAAACATTTAACAAAAAAATTTAATAATACACAAGTTTTGGATGATATTAGCTTGGAAGTTAAAAAAGGAGAAATTTTAGGGTTTTTAGGTCCGAACGGGGCTGGAAAGTCAACCACAATGAAGATTATTACCGGTTTTTGGTCGCCAAGTTCGGGAAGCGTTAAAATTGACGGGCTGGATGTTGTTAAAAATTCCATAGAAACCAGAAAAAAAATCGGTTATTTGCCGGAAACAGTGCCTTTGTATGATGATATGAGAGTTTATGAATATTTGAAATTTATTGCGGAAATAAGAGGAATTGACAAAGACAAAATTAAGCGCAGGATTAAAGAAGTTGTTAATGATTGCGGTTTGTCAAAAGTTTTAAGAAAGCCGATTGAAGAGTTGTCAAAAGGTTATCGCCAAAGAGTCGGTTTGGCTCAAGCGATTATGCACGAACCTGATATTTTAATTTTGGACGAACCCACAACAGGTCTTGATCCAAACCAAATCACTGAAATTCGCGATCTTATTAAAGAGATTGGCAAAGAAAAAACAGTCATTTTTTCCACGCATATTTTAGGCGAAGTAAGCGCCACTTGCGATCGCGTGATTATTATTAATAACGGCAGAATTGTTGTAGAAGGAAAACCTGACGAGCTTGCCAAAAAAGCCGGTTCAAAAGAATTGATTTACGTAAAAATTAAAGGTCCAAGAGATGAAGTTTTAAAAACTTTGAAAAATATGGATAATATTGAAAAAGCAAGCATTAAAGACAAAGAAACAAACGAAATTTACGGATATGAAATTGAACCGAAAACAGGCGTTGATATGCGCGAATATTTATCAATGACAGTAATGAAGAAAGATTGGAGTATTTTTGAATTTTCCAAAAAAAGCATGAGCTTGGAAGACGCGTTTAAAGAATTAACAAAATAAAGTGTATTTATGAACAAAGAATATTTAAAAACAATTTATTGTTTATTTAAAAAAGAGCTGATGTCTTATTTTAATTCACCGATTGCCTATATTTTTATAGGCGTATTTTTGGTGGTTGGAAATTGGCTGTTTTTTAAGAGTTTCTTTTTGATTGGACAAGTGTCAATGCGCGGATATTTTGATTTATTGCCTTGGATATTTTTATTTTTATCCCCGGCAATCACTATGCGTTTATGGTCGGAAGAAAAAAAATCAGGTACGATTGAATTTTTATTGACTTTGCCCGTAACAGATTGGCAAGTGGTATGGGCTAAATTTTTAGGAGCATTAAGTTTTCTGTTTATTTCCTTGCTTTTAACATTTACAATTCCGATAAGCATGGCCAGCCTAGGAAATATTGATTGGGGGCCGGTTATTGGCAGTTATCTTGGTTCTTTATTTTTGGGCGGATCATATTTGGCTTTGGGTTTGTTTATTTCCAGCTTAACAAAAAATCAAATCATTGCTTTTATTTTGGCATTAGTCGGCTCTTTTGTGGCATTTATGATTAGCGCGGAATTTGTTTTAATGGGCGCGCCAAATTTTTTAGCGCCGATTTTAAAGTTTTTAGGACTGGGAAGCCATTTCTATAATATAGCAAAAGGAGTAATTGATTCCAAAGACATAATCTATTATTGTTCTTTTATATTTATTTTTTTATGGCTGAATGCGAAGGTTATTGAGACTAGGGGGTGGAAATAATTATTGAGTAAAAAGTTATAAAGTTTAAATAAATATTATTTATGCGTGAAAAATATAAAATTAAAAAATCAGATCTTTCAATTACTGTTTTTTTGTTGATTGGCATATTGATTGTGGTGAATATTTTTTCTTATCAAATTTTTTATCGCTGGGATTTGACTCAAGGAAAAGTTTATTCCATTTCCAAGGCAAGCAAAAATACGGTTGCGAATTTGGATGATATTGTTAATATTAAAGCCTATTTTAGCGAGAGTTTGCCAAGCCAGTTTCTCAGCTTAAAGCAGGAAGTTGCTGATATTCTTGAGGAATATGAAGCGTTTTCAAACGGCAATATCAGGGTTGAGTTTATTGATCCGCTGGGAGATGATTCAATGCAAAGAGAATTAATGATGATTGGAATTCCGCAGTTGACTTTTGAGGTTTATGAAAAAGACAAAAGGCAGTTAATAAACGGTTATATGGGAATTGCAATCAGTTTCGGGTCTAACACGGAATCTATTCCGGCTGTTAAAAGAAATACCAGCGATTTGGAATATCAATTAACCACAGCCATTAAAAAAGTTGTCAGTGATGAAATCGCGACAATCGGATTTTTAACAACACAAGGCTCTGCAAGTCTTGAAAATAATATCAGAACCGCAGGCGAAGAATTGGCGGGACTATATACGATTGTTCCGGTTTCTTTAGAGGAAGAATCGCCAAGCATTCCTGATGGCGTTGATACTTTAATTATTGTCGGACCAAAAGAGAAATTTATTGACGAACAGTTAAAAGCGATTAACGCTTTTGTTGTCAGAGGCGGCGCGCTTTTGGTTTTAATGGACGGCGTAAATATAAAAGAAGGATTGCAAGCCGCAAATAACGAATCCAATTTAGATGAATTATTAACAAAATACGGAATAACTTTAAATAAAAATTTAGTTGCGGACAAAAGAAGCGGAATGGCATCGTTTTCACAAGGATTTTTTACTTTTTCAAGCAATTACGCTTTTTGGCCGCAAATCACCAATGAGGGTTTCAGTTCCGAACATAGCGCGGTTTCCAATCTTGAAAATGTAATAATGCCTTGGGCTAGCAGTGTTAGTGTTGATACCGCAAAAATCAGCGCGGAAAGCGTTAAGAATTTGGTTTTTACAACAAAAGGCGCTTGGTCAATAAAAGATTCTTATGATATTACTCCGAATTCCGCTAATACGCCAAAAGGAGCGACGCAAGAGTATGTTTTGGCTGTGTCTGTTAACGGCGTGGTTCCGAATGCTTACGCTGATGATTACCCGGAAGAACAAAAAGATATTAACGGACGTATAATTGTTGTAGGCGACAGTGATTTTGTCAGTGATAATTTTATCAGAAATACTCCTGACAATTTAACGCTTTTCCAGAATTTAGTTGACGCTTTAAGTTTTGACGAAGATCTAATCGGCATCCGCTCCAAAGGCGTTACCAGCCGTCCGATCAAAGAACTAAGCGACAGCGGCCGCGCAACAATGCGCTATCTAAACGTTTTCGGAATCACAATTATTGTTATCGCTTTCGGAATGGTAAGATATTATATACGGAGAAGGAGTCGGTTTGTGGATGATTTGTAGCCTACCTTTCTGTTATTCCCGACACTCCCATTTTTTTGTCATTTCGACCGGAGTGGAGCGACAGCGAAACGGAGCGGAGAAATCTATAATATATTCAAACTTATTCGCGGATTTTTGATTAGATTAATACTTTGATTTAGATGGTTTCTGATAAAAAATAATAAGCTCAGATATAACTTGTTATATGAAATTTTGGACAACACTTTCATTCAAAAAAAAATTAACTGGAACTACAATATTTTTTGGAGTTATTATTTTATTTGCTTATTTTGGAATACAATTATATTTCATTCATTTAGAATCACATTCTATTTGTTGGCATTCAAAATATAAACTCATTCATCACGATTTAACTAAAGAAGAGGTTGTAAAAATATTGGGTTCTCCAGATAAAATAATAGTCAAATCTAATATCAATGATTATACTTTTGGTCAAGGTGAAAAGGATAGCAAAATAAAAGAAGGTTGGATTTATCAATTTTTTGGTTGGGATGGCAGTATAGAGGTTTATTTTGACCAAGATAGTGTTGTCAACGGTAAAAATTGTGGACATGGATAGTGTTGTCCAAAACTTCACATAACAACGCGATATCTGGCTACATAAAATTTTTAATATTAATTTTTCTAAACTAAAAATCATCTCGTTTTACGAGATGGTCTTTAGTGCGGTAGGCAGAGGAATCGAACCCCATGCCCGATAAGAGCATCAATTGGGTATCAACCATTGTCCCGACCATCGGGAGATACCTACCACCTACCACGTCATTATTATAGCACAAAAAAAATAACAACCCCAAAAATTGAGATTGTTATTACTGATGCTTTTAAGCATTAGGTTCCAATGGTTGATACCCTATGATAAATATAGCATATATATAATAAATGTCAAGGTCAATTTTCCACAAATCTATTTATAATAAAATTAATCTATAAAATTTATGAAAATTTTAAAAATTGGCGCGCTTTGGTGCAATATGCATTGATTTTAGTAAATAGTTTATATAGTTGACAAGATATAAACTAAGTGATAAGATAGTTTATATCTGTAGAAACAAATAAACTAACTATGAGGATTGAGATTGGTAAAAACATTAAGCAAACAAGAGGTTTTGAAGCCTTTGTGTTAAATCCGTTTCCGCCAGACGGCTTATTTGATTTTCCACAGACAATTTTACTAAAAACAGCGGAGGCTGGCAGATTGATGGGAAAATTAGACGGCATAACCCACACTTTGCCTGATGTTGACTTTTTTCTCTCAATGTTCGTTGCTAAAGACGCGGCCTCTTCGGCCCAAATTGAAGGAACCAAAGCGACCATTGTTGACGCAATAGAAAAAAATGTCGGCATGGCAACAAAGGAAACTGATGTTGACGACATTCTTTATTATATAAAGGCATTGCATTATGGAATTAAACGGCTTAATAATTTTCCATTATCTTTGCGTTTAACCAGAGAGATACACTCACAGCTCATGACAGGCGCTCGCGCTAGTCATTTTTCCGATCCGGGAGAATTTCGCAAATCACAAAACTGGATTGGCGGAACAACGCCCGCTAACGCGTTATTCGTACCACCCCCGGTTGATGAAATGAAAAACGCGCTCAATGATTTTGAAAAATTTTTGCATGACGAACAAAATGTTCTGCCGCTTATTCACATCGGACTTGCGCATACCCAGTTTGAAACAATGCATCCTTTTCTTGACGGAAACGGTAGGACAGGTCGCCTGCTTATAAGCATACTTTTATGCCACAGAAATATATTGGAAAGACCTGTGCTTTTTCTTTCCTCGTATTTTAAAAAACATCAAAAAATTTACTACCAAAAAATTGATGATTATCATAATGGCGACATAGACTCATGGATGGATTTTTTTCTTGACGGAATTATTGAAACTGCTAACGATTCAATTTTTATTTCAAAAAGCATTACAAAATTGCGCGAAAAAGATATGGCAAAAATACAGGCGCTTGCGAAAAGAGAATCTCAGAGTGGCATCTTGGTATTGCAAAAGTTATACAGACAACCGGTTGTATCAACAAAAATTATAATGGCATGGACAAAATTTTCCCGCATAGGTTCCCAAAAGTTAATTGATCGATTTGTTAATCTTGGAATTCTTGAGCAAAGAGATGAAAAAGAAACTTATGACAAAACATATCTTTATAAAAAATATATAGATATATTTTTATAATAAAGAGTTTTAGACAAAAAGCCTTATAAAATATAATAAAATTAACCCATAAAATCTATGAAAATTTTAAAAATTGGCGCCCTTTGGTGCAAAGAGTGCCTGGTTATGAAGCCTATGTGGGGAGAAATTGAAGCTGAGATGCCTGAATTAAAAACAGAGTATTTTGAATCAGATGAAAATCCGGAACTTTTGAAAAAATATGGAATAGAAGATATTCCCACATTTGTTTTTCTGGATAAAGATGAAAAAGAAATCGCGCGCCTAAGCGGTTTGCAAAACAAGGAGGAATTAATTAAAGTTATTAAGGAGAGTATTGATAAATAATTGAAACTAATAAAATTATGTCTAAAAAGAATTTATATCTGGGAGGGATTTTAATAATTTTAGCTTTTGTCGCTTATCTCTATAACGGTCCTTTGCAGAAATGGCAGGAGAATAAAGGCAAGTCTGAAAATTTTTTAGCAAAAATTGATGTTAATCAAATTGATTTTATTGATATTGCAAACAAGGGGAAATTAATTACACTTGAAAGGCAAGAGGACAAATGGAAAGTTAGCGGAACAAAGGATTTTTTTGTGGAAAGCGCGTTGGCAAACGAGCTAGACACAAAAATAAAAGACGCAATTAGCGGAGAAATGGATTTGGTTAGCAATAATAAAGAAAACAAAAAAGATTTTGATTTAAACGAGGAAAGCGGTGTTTTAGTTAAATTGCGCCAAGGAGAAAATACGCTTAAAGAATTTTTAGTCGGCGGTTTTGGCAGTGATTATAACAGTACTTATGTTGCCGAAACGGAGAGCGATGAATCTTATTTGATTAATCTGGCTTTAAATAATGTTTTTGCCAACAGCGAATGGCATAACAAAACAATATTTCAAACAGATCAGACAAAAATTACTAAAATCAGATTTCAATATCCTGATAAAGAAATTATAATTGAACGGGACGAAGAAGACTGGAAAGGGATTTCACCTTATGAATTTAGTACTGATGCTGAAAAAGTTGAAAATGTGTTAAATGTTATTGCTAACTTAAGAGCTAGCGATATCCCGGAACAAAAATTTGAAGGAACTCGTTTGGAAGAAAATTTAATTATTGTAGAGGCTAGCGGCGAGGGAATTAATAATACTATTATGATCGGCGGTTCTGAATCGGAAGAGAATGATTCTTTGCATTATGCTAAAAAAGGGGATAGTGATAATATTTACTTAATTAGCTTGGAAAATAGAGATGTTTTGGATGTTAGTGTTAGCGATTTGCGATGATTATTTTGAATTAATAGAGTTTTTAAAACCGGATATTTTTGATAAATATCCGGTTTTTGTTTGATTGAAAAATAAGAAAATATATGCTAAAATACTAATATATGACAATACACGATTTTATTAAAAAAAGAAAACACCTTATTTGGTATGTTAAAAATTACGACAGGCTTGACGCTGAATCCATAGTGGAGGCTACGCTTAATTATGGAGATTGGGATGATGTGCAGACTTTGATTAAAATTATCGGTATTAAAAAAATGGCCAAGATTTTTCGCAAGCAAATAAATTTGCGATGGGGGAGGTGTAATTATTCTCCTGAAGTAAAGAATTATTTTACTTTATATTTTAAAAAATATGCATAAAGAGATATTAACAAAAGAGCAAGTTGAACTTTTTCCGCTATTAAAAAAAGTTTCTAAGAAGTTTGGTTTGGTTGGAGGAACTGCAATCGCTCTGCATATTGGACATAGAAAGTCTATTGATTTTGATTTGTTTTCTTATAAGCCTTTTAATAATAACGAAATTAAAAGGAATATCGCGAAGCTAATTAAAATTAATAAAGTTTTGGTGAATAAATTAGGAGAATTTACCTTTTTTAGCAATAATGTAAAAGTTACTTTTTATAATTTTCCTTATGAGCTTCAGTATGAAGAAAGCCTGGAAAAGCAAATAAAAATTCCTGATTTATTAACATTAGCGGCAATGAAGGCTTTCGCGCTTGGGCAAAGGGCAAAGTGGAAAGATTATGTTGATTTGTATTTTATAATTAAAGATTTTTTTAGCATTAAGCAGATTTTACAGCAAGGGAAAAAAGTTTTTGGCAATGAATTTAACGCAAAAATTTTTCGTACCCAATTATCTTATTTTAATGACGTAAGCCATAGAGAAGAGGTAGTTTATAAACACGGATTTGAAGTTTCGGAAAAAGAGATTAAGAAAAAATTAACTGAGTTTAGTTTAGAATAATTTTAAAATAAACAAAAAATTATGCATAAATATGATTTTATAACAATCGGCGGCGCGACCGAGGATATTACTTTTTATACTAATGAGGCGATAATTATTGATAACAAGAATGATATTTTGGCGCAAAAATTAATGGCTTTTGAATATGGGGCAAAGCTTAAAATTGACCGTTCGTACTCTACTTTCGGTGGAGGCGCTTCTAATGCTGCCGTGTGCCTTTCTAAGCTTGGCTTTAAAACAGCCGCAATTGTCGCTCTTGGAGGCGATAATCGCGGGAAAGATATAATTTTGAATTTTAAAAAAAATAAGGTGAACACAAATTTTGTACAGCAGATCAAGGCGCATGAAACCGGTTTTACTTTTTTTATTGTCGGAAACGATAAAGAGCATGTCGGTTTTTCCAATCGCGCGGCTAACACAAAATTAAGCATAGGCGCGAAAGAATTAAAAGAAATGGACAAGGCAAAATATATTTATTTAACTTCGCTTTCTGGAAAGTGGCGTGAAATTTTAAAAAATGTATTTAAAACCAAAGCGAAAATCGCTTGGAATCCGGGACATATCCAGCTTCATGCCGGAATAAAATCAATCAACAAATTTTTAAAGAAAACCTATATTTTAACCGTTAACAAGGACGAAGCAATTGAGCTTGTAACATCAAACCCCGCGCACAAGAAAAAAGACAAGAAATTTTTAAATGAAATTCCTAATTTATTAAAAGCGATAAAAAATTATGGTCCGGAAATTGTGGTAATTACCAATGGCAAATACGGAGCTTATGCTTATGACGGTGAAAAAGTATATTGTCAAAAAATACTAAAAGAAAAAAAAAGAATGGATACAACCGGAGTAGGCGATGCTTTTGGTTCAACTTTTGCCGCCGGCATGGAATTATTTAAAGGCGATATTAAAAAAGCAATGCTGGCAGGCGTCAAGAATACGGCATCTGTAATCGGCTGGCAGGGCGCGCAAAATGGGCTTTTGAGAAGGAGGGGAATTATGAAATAATATTACTGTATGATAAAAAAATTATTCTCCGGACAAATAAATAGTATAACAATAGCGGCGCTTCTGGTAGCGCTCTCTTCTTTAGTAAGCAGATTTCTTGGGGTTTTCCGTGACCGTATTTTGGCTGGAGAATTCGGAGCCGGAGATATTTTGGATGTTTATTATGCAGCGTTCAGGATTCCTGATTTAATTTTTAATTTATTGGTTTTGGGCGCGTTGTCTGCCGGGTTTATACCGATTTTGAGCTGTTTAATCGGCAAGTCGTCTTCCCTGGAATGTTTTAGCTTAAAAAAAAAATCCAATAAAGACGCTTGGGAATTTGTGAGCAATGTTTTGAATATTTTAGGGTTTGTCTTAATAGTTTTGTCCGGAGTCGGTATAATTTTTGCTCCGGAAATAATGAAATTTATTACTCCCGGTTTTTCAGGCGAAAAACAGCAAGCAGTCGTTGAATTAACCAGAATAATGTTTTTGTCGCCGATATTTTTAGGCATATCAAGCGTTTTAGGCGGAATTTTACAGTCGTTTAAACGCTTTTTTTTGTATTCATTGTCGCCGATTTTTTATAATATCGGAATAATTATCGGAGCGTTATATTTTGTGCCTATGTGGGGTATTAACGGTTTGGCTTGGGGCGTTGTTTTCGGCGCTTTTATGCATATGTCCTTGCAAATACCAATGGTTTTTAAACTGGGTTTTCGTTATAAATTAATTATTGATTTTAAAAATAAAAATTTAATAAAAACCGCGGTTATGACAATACCGCGCGTTTTAAGTTTGGCTGTTTCACAGGTTAATTTATTGGTTATAACTATTATCGCCTCCACTTTAGCCAGTGGTTCATTGGCGATTTTTAATTTTGCCAATAATTTGCAATTTTTGCCAATTAGCGTTTTTGGCATATCTTTCGCGGTCGCAGCCTTTCCCACTTTGTCAATTGTGGCCTTTGATCGCAAAAAATTAATTTTTAATTTTTCAAATACATTTAGGCAGATTTTATTCTTTGTTGTTCCGGCAACAGTCCTGCTTTTAACTTTGCGCGCGCAAATAATTCGCGTTATTTTAGGAACAGGCAGTTTTGACTGGAATGATACGATTTTAACCATAGATACGCTCGGGTTTTTTGCGATATCTATTTTCGCGCAAGCCAGTATTCCTTTGTTTGTGAGAATGTTTTACGCGCGACATAATTCCAAAACGCCTTTTATCGTCGGTATGATCAGCGCCTTAATAAACGTCGGATTGTCTTTTTATTTTTCAGGCAAATTCGGAGTTCCCGGCCTGGCTTTGGCTTTTTCTATTTCCAGTATAATCAATTTTATGCTTTTATGGATGGTTTTGCGTTTTGATATCGGCGATATGGATGAGCTTCATATTCTTATTTCATCTTTAAAATTTTCCTTGGCGGCGGTGGCTGCCGGTATTGCCGTGCAAGGCGGAAAATATTTAATGGCAGATTTTTTCGGAACAGATACATTTTTAAGAGTTTTGTCCCAAGGATTTTTTGCCGGCATTGCCGGAATCGGAGTTTATATTGCTTTTTGTTCGTTACTCAAAAGTGAAGAATTATTCAGTTTTTGGAATTCAATCAAAAGGCGTTTGCCTTGGAACAAAGTTGAAACAGGCGATCAAGGCGAGGCTAGGGGAATCTAATAATCAATTAGCAATTTTTACCAGTCAAGCGAGTACAAGTAATTACGAATTAATTAATCATAATATTTATAGTTAGTGATTTATTAATATTTTTTGTTTTATAGCATTAAAAATGCTATAATATTAAAATAAAAGTAAAATCTATAAAAAAATGACAAACCAAGAATTAAAATTTATTCTACAGCAAGGCGAAGGGTTAAGCATAGAATTTAAAGAACGGATTAATAATATTGATAAAGAAATTATTGCTTTTGCCAATTCAAAAGGTGGCAGGATATTTTTAGGCGTGGATGATAAAGGGAAAATAAAAGGCATTAGTATTACAAATAAATTAAAGTCGCAAATTCAGGATATTGCGAGAAATTGCGATCCGTTAATAGATGTTAAAATTAAGAAGTTTGCTGATATTGTTATTATTGAGGTTGAAGAAGGAAAAGATAAGCCCTATAAATGCTCTTCAGGATTTTATTTAAGGCAAGGCGCGAATTCGCAAAAAATGAGCAGAGATGAAATATTGGATTTTGCGATTGGCCAAGGAAAGATAAGGTTTGATGAGCAGATAAACGATAAATTTGATTTTAAAAAAGATTTTGACGAAGAAAAATTAAATAGATATTTGGAACTTGCCAAAATAACCAAAAATATTAAAAAAGAAAGCATTTTGATTAATTTAGGAGTAGCTGTTTTAGAAAAGGGCAAGTTTAAATTGAATAACGCGGGAGTTTTATTTTTTGCTAAAAATCCAGAAAGATTTTTTTTAACATCAAACGTTATTTGCATAAATTATAGAACTGACGAGAAATTGGATATTCTAGATAAAAAAATTTTTGATGATGGGATTATTAATAATATTCAGGAAGCGATAAATTACGCAAAAAAACATATAGACGTGGAATATGAAATCAAAACGTTTAAAAGAAAAGAAATTCCCCAGTATCCCGAGGAGGCGGTTAGAGAAAGCATTGTCAATTCCATAATGCATAGGGATTATTTTGAAAAGAGCGGAGATATTTTGGTTGAAATTTTTAGAACAAAGATTGATTTTTCCAACCCAGGCGGATTGGTCCCATGGCTTGATAAAAAAGATTTTGGCAAGAAAAGCGGGGCAAGAAATAAAATTATTGCCAATTTGCTTTCAAAAACAGAATTTGTTGAAAAAGTTGGCACAGGCATAAACAGGATACGACTATCAATGAAAGAAGCCGGTCTTTCAAAACCGGTTTTTGATTTTGACAAAAATAGTTTTTCAGTAATTTTAGAGGGTAGAAAGGTCGGAGAAAAGGTCGGAGAAAAGGTCGGAGAAAAGATAACTGAAAATCAAAAAAGAATAATCCAATTTATTATAAAAAATAGATATATTTCAGCAAAAGAACTTTCAACATTAGTTGGTATTTCTTCAAGAAAGATTGAAGAAAATATTGCAAAATTAAAACAAAAAAATATTCTTAAAAGAATCGGTTCTGCAAAGGGCGGGTATTGGAAAATAATTGGATAAAAGTTATTTACTATGAAAATAAAATCCATAAAAAATATTAAAAATTTAACCGGTAAAAGGGTTTTATTGCGCTGTGATTTTAACGCGCCGATTAAAAATGGGAGGATTTTGGATGATTATAAGATTGTTAAAGGGCTTGAGACAATAGAATATTTGTTAAAAAAGAAAAGCAAAATTATTATTGTATCTCACTTGGGAAGGCCTGATGCAACAAAAAAAGACGCGAAATATTCTTTATTGCCGGTGGCAAAATTTTTAAAAGAAAAAATTAAAAAACCGGTTAATTTAGCAAATGATATATCAAGTTTTCAGACAGGAACCGCGGTTTCCAAAATAAAAAATTCTGAAATTTTATTTTTGGAAAATATTCGTTTTGA